>CAJQOX010000134.1 GCA_905480075.1 uncultured Aureispira sp.
AGACAACATTACCTTTATCACCTATTCTGGCAAGGCCCATGTGCTATTAAAGCCTACTTCAGCACAATACAAGGACCAAATAATCTCTGCTATTGACAATTTATCTTCAGGAGGCACTTCCGATGCAGATCAAGGAATTCATCTGGCTTACAAGACCATAGAGGAACATCTGATCAAAGAGGGCAACAACAGAATAATCATGGCGACCGACGGAGCTATAAAGGTGAATAATGCTACCAAAAGACTTATCAAAAAACATACTAAAGACAAGGATAAGGTCTGCATGTCGGTCTTCTACTTTTCCCAAAAAGAATATAGCCATCACAAAGAACTGTTGGAGGAACTCAGCGCTAGCGGACAAGGAAAATACAGTTATATTCAGAAAGAGAATGCGCAGAAGATTTTGTTGCTTGAAGCACAGACGGTGCGATCAAAATAAATGTTCTGTATATCTTATTCTGTGTTTCAACATTTTAAAACAATTGATTTTAATGTTTTTAATAGAAATTAATAAAATTTAATAGGCATCACTCTTTTCCCTTCCTGTTAATTAGAATTCTGTCAGTATTTTATTACCTTCGGTTCGATATATTGAAATTTTAAACTATGCTCTGATTGTTGCAGCATTGCAAATATGATAATAAGTATTTTTAGAATTTTGATTAAAATGCTTTAATTCCACTTCTCAATATAATTAGCAAAGCATGAATGATAACACACTGGATTCTTTCACAGAACGCACCCTGTTCGGACATCCGATCGGTTTGTTTTTTTTATTCCTGACTGAGATGTGGGAGCGATTCTCCTATTATGGAATGAGAGCAATACTTGTGCTTTATATTGTTGAAGCCACTAGTTCGGACAACCCGGGTCTTGGGTGGACCAACGAAAGTGCTATTGCGCTTTATGGATGGTACACCATGTTTGTATATGTAGCTTCTATCCCGGGAGGTATTATTGCTGACAAGTTAATTGGTCAACGAAAATCTGTTTTTATAGGTGGCATACTATTGGTTGCCGGTCATTCTGTTCTTGCAATAGAGGTTCTATGGGCTTTTTACACTGGATTATTTCTTATAATACTTGGTGTCGGCATGTTAAAACCTAATATTTCTACTATGGTTGGCGGTTTATACCCCAAACACGAGCAGAACAAAAGAGATATGGGCTTTTATATATTTTATATAGGTATTAATTTAGGTGCTGCTGCTGCTGCGATTATAGTAGGATATGTAGGACAAAAAATTGGCTGGCATTATGGCTTTGGCTTGGCAGGTATTGGTATGGCACTTGGTCAGCTCACCTATTGGTATGGACAAAAATACCTCACTCATGTTGGCAACCTTGTTGTAGAAGACGTATCAACAGACGAAAACCAACTAGTTGGCGATCAAAATCCGGGCAATAAAGAAAGCAATTTGCTACTATCTATCTTTCAATCCACCAATTCAATCATAGGCTTTTCAATCACTTTTATTTTAGGAGCAATGATATGGGCACTTTGGGGTTCCTGGGATTATGGTCTCCTTGTTATGGGACTTGCATTTGCAGTTGGAGTTGCCATAGTAGTATATAATGATGGGAACAAAGTAGAAAAAGATCGCATTTTAGTTACCTATCTATCCTTTTTGATCATTATAGTTTTCTGGGGATCTTTTGAACAGGCTGGAGGCTTATTGAATATATATGCTCAACAGAAGACAGATCTTAATTTAGGGGGTTTTGAAATCCCTGCAAGTTGGTTTCAGTCTGTAAATGCTATATTTATATTGATATTTGCAACTTTAGTAGGTAGTTTTTGGGTTTGGTGGAGAAACCGGGGTAGCGAATCCTCCTCAATATTCAAAATGGCTATAGGGGTTATCATTATGGGCTGGGGCTTTTTCTTTATGTCTATAGCAAGCAGCGAAGTTACTTACGATACAGCCGGGGCGGTCATTGGCAAATCCGGAATGCAGTGGTTGGTACTTGCTTATCTTTTTCATACAATTGGTGAGCTTTGTGCTTCTCCGGTTGCATTGTCGTTTATCACAAAATTAGCACCTGAAAGATGGATGGCATTTATGATGGGTTCCTATTTTGCAGCTACAGGACTGGGCAATAAAGTTGCCGGATTGATTGGCGAATCTGCCGGAGATTTAGGTGAATTTGCGATTTTTACAGGAATAGCCGTTTTCTGTACGATATTCGGAATATTGGTCATACTGATTACAAAACCATTAAAAAGGCTTTCACACGGAGCTGAAGATTCTGAAATTTCTAAATAAACAAGCTTTTAGCATATCTATTAAAACACAAAAAACATTACAAAATGGCTTCACAACTTGATGATTTTTCACAAATTGATGATTTATTTAAGGATAAAGTACTCGGCCACCCCGCTGGACTATTTATTCTATTTTTCACTGAAATGTGGGAAAGGTTTTCCTATTATGGGATGCGTGCCTTACTTGTATTATTTCTGACTGCACCTTTATTAAATGACAATCCCGGATGGGAATGGTCAAAAGAAATGGCTCTATCTTTATTGGGAACATACGCACTTATGGTGTATTTAACACCGATAATTGGTGGTTATCTTGCAGATAAACATTTGGGGTACAGGAAAGCCGTTGTGATTGGAGCATTACTGATGACCCTTGGTCATGCATCAATGGCTATGGAAACTCCCTTATTTCTCTACTTAGGAATATCTTTTCTAATTATTGGTAATGGTTTTTTCAAACCCAACATGACCTCTATTATTTCAAAAATGTATGAAGGAAAGGAAGATAAAAAAGACGGTGCTTATACCATTTTCTATATGGGTGTAAATGCTGGAGCCTTTCTGGGAATCATGTTATGTGGGTATGTCGGAGAAAAAATTGGTTTCAGCTGGGGATTTGGTTTAGCTGGTATTTTCATGTTTCTTGGTATGTTGCAATTTCATTTTGCGCAACC
The DNA here is from genome assembly GCA_905480075.1 of uncultured Aureispira sp. Taxonomy (GTDB): domain Bacteria; phylum Bacteroidota; class Bacteroidia; order Chitinophagales; family Saprospiraceae; genus Aureispira. The sequence goes on from CAJQOX010000134.1 coordinate 2,941, forward strand.
TCTTTTTGGAAACATCGGAGATAAACCTGCGGGGTTAGATAGCAAAGATACGGAAGCTGTAGAAAAAACGCTTGATGAGAATGCTTCTGAGAAAGAAGTAGATTATCAAAAACAACTTTCCAAGCGCAATCCTTTTACAACTTTGGATTATTCTTTAATTGGGCTCTTTATTGTTTCTGCATTAATATATATAATCAACGATCCGTTTTCAACGATTGGTAATATTCAAACATTAAACTTCACTATATTTGGCATTACAGATTCGTACTTTTTTGCCATATTAGCTGCACTTTCTTTTGCCTTACTGTTAATCATACGAATTCCAAGATATGCTCCTATTGTAAGAGACCGAATGGTTGCAGTAGTAATCTTTTCAATGCTTACTGTATTTTTCTGGTTTGCATTTGAGCAAGCTGCAGGAACGCTTCCACTTTTCACACGTGATTTCATCCAAAGGGATTTGGCAGGATCAGGTGCGATGATTTTTAAAATTGTGGATTTTTTGGTGACAGTTGTTCCATTACTTATCATCACTTATGTACTATTTTCTTTATTCAGAAAGACCTTTAATCGTATTTCGCTTTCCAATATAATATTGGGGTCAAGTTTTATAATCATTTGGGGAATTGTTATATACAAAATCAATTCAGATTTTCAATCTACAGAAGCACAGGTTCCAGTAACATGGTTTGCCATACTGAATTCTTTATTCATCATTGCCTTTGCCCCATTATTTTCGAAATTATGGGATAGTAAATATAATCCTCCCGCTGCTTTCAAATATGCTATGGGGATGATATTACTTGGTGTTGGTTTTGCATTTTTAGCAATTGGAGCCAGGAATGTACTTGCAGGAGCAACAAATGCACAATTAAGTATGTTTTGGTTGGTTGCTGCCTATTTATTCCATACACTAGGAGAATTATGTCTATCCCCCTTGGGGCTATCTTACCTTAGTAAACTTGTTCCTCCAAGGATGATTGCCTTTATGTTTGGAGTATATTATCTGGCAATTGCCATTGGAAATAAGGCTGCTCATACATTTGGTGGCAAAATTGACGTCATCGCTGAAACTTACGGAATAAGTACTTTCTTTTGGATTCTAACATTGATTCCAGTTGGATTAGGAATTTTATCTGCTATGTTACATCCTCTGCTTAAAAAACTTATGCACGGAGTTAAGTAGAATACAGACAACAGATATATGATATAACAAAAAAGGCAGCTCAGAAATGAGCTGCCTTTTTTATTTTATTAAGTATACTACAATATTCAGTTAAAATTAGAAGCAATTTTATCAGCTATAGCAGTGAATTCTTTTTCAGACATAGAAAAACGTTTAGAAAAATCGATAAACTGCATATTAAGAAGCGGAACGAGGTGAATGTGTGCATGCGGCACTTCGAGTCCAAGTACAGTCTGCCCTATGCGTTCACAATGCACCGACTTTTCTATGGCAGCTGCTACCCTTTTTGAGAAAGCATGAAGGCCCAAATATAGGTCATCATCGAGGTCGAAGATATAATCCACTTCTTTTTTGGGGATGACAAGCGTATGCCCTTTCATGATAGGTGCAATATCGAGAAATGCGAGAAAATCATCCGTTTCAGCAACTTTGTAGCAAGGGATTTCACCGTTTACTATTCTTGTAAAGATACTTGGCATTTTGAATAAATTTAGAGCAGAGAACCGGTTAATAAAAAACTAAAGAAATTCTTACATATGAATAGCAATATCCAGGATTTCGAATTTTATAGCACCACGCGGGGTATGAACTTCAGCTATTTCGCCTACTTCTTTACCAAGCAAGCCCTTGCCTATGGGTGAGTTGACAGAAATTTTACCGGCTTTCAAATCAGCTTCGGCCTGAGAGACGATAGTATATTGAAATTCTTTTCCGGATTTTTCCTGTTTAATTTTTACTGTGCTTAAGATTACGACTTTGGAAGAATCCAGGTCATCATAATTAATTACCCTTGCATTAGAGAGGTTTTCCTCCATTTTAGAAATTTTCATTTCGAGCATGCCCTGAGCATCTTTAGCAGCATCATACTCAGCATTTTCAGAGAGGTCACCTTTTTCACGTGCTTCACCAATAGCTTTTGCTGCTTTTCTGCGTCCTTCAGTTTTTAGTTCGAGGAGTTCCGCTTTTAGTTTATCGAAACCCTCCTGTGTCATATATGAATACTTAGCCATAATATTTTCTTTAAAAAATTAATATAAAACGGAGATTAAGGATATCTCCAAAAAACAATAAAAGAACGTTCCTCCTGTCAAAACAGAAAGAACGTTCTTTATGAAGCCCTTATTACAAATGTAAGCAATAAAAAGGAAAAATGCCACAATCTCAAGGTGAAATTTATTATGAAAATCATAAAATTTCCACGAAGTTACGAATTCATGTTACAAGCGCTGTGCATCAAAAGCTCTGTTAATAATAAAACTTTTCAGCACCTTACTTCCCACTCCTTCAACTTTGATGTGTACAAGGTAAACTCCGGAAGCAACAGGTACCGATGCATAGTTCTTAAGGTCCCATTCTACAGAGGTTGATATCTGATTCTCAATATAAGGGCTACCATACTGACCGAGTCTTGCAATACCATTCCTTGCCATATCATCATATTCCTGAGCCACTTTATATTCTTTAACAAACCTACCGTCCAAAGAATAGATACGGATATTGCATTGAGCAGGAAGATTGGTAAATTTGACAATATTGTCCATTTCAGTAACTTCATAATCAGAATAAGCATAATAAGGATTAGGCACCACCCGCATCAGGTCAAGGGCTGACACTGCCGTTTTACCTGATTCCTTGGTTGGCTGAAAACCATTAAGCGCAAATTCGTAAAGAGGATAGCCCCTGTTTTCGAAAGTACCATTTTCTATTTGATGAGGACGATTTACCCTTAATTTTACTGTAGCCTCTGTTGGGGGAATGTGATTATGAGCCCCCTTCATAGAAATCCCGGGTTGGAGCAAAGCCATAGAAGCCCAGGTAATATCCATTCCCTGAATAATATTATGATCGGGTTCAAATAATCCCGGAATAATAAAGGTACGTACCTGGTCGATAATAGCCTGACAGGAATCATAGGGGGTTCTCGTTACATATACAATATGCTGACCACCTAATACAGAACCTAGCAATTGCACTTTTTCATCAATAGACTGCGGCCCTGTATAAGCAGTAGAAGTAGGGTTAAAGATCATATCATTTCCTGTATTCGCCCCTTGGTTGATAGTTTCTTCCAGAATGTCACCATTATAAATTGAATTTTCACCAAAGAAAATATTCAGGCGTTGCCCGGTTTCTACATCGTAGGCATATCCCGGGAACCAAGACATTCCAAAACTTGAAGAATCGATTGACATATCTTTATTTCTGGAATAATAAATGGGTAAACCAGGGGCTTGTCTTCCTCTCCAATCTCCCTGAGAGCGTCCTGAAGGGATTGACAATGACATGGCATCATAATATTTATTACAGGTTTCGGTAACCATACAACGACTCCAATCAGATGAATCTGATGTAAAAACAATATTAACATTATTAAGAGCAGAAAGCATAGTATCCCTTACATTTCCGGAAATGGGATTGTTAGCTTCTCTGAACTTTGAACCTGTGGTGCCAATATTCATTAGTGAAATATAATATTTATTGGAGTTATAAAATCCATCACAGAGCATAAATGGATACCAACCTCCGATGTTAGTAGAAAACTCCTTTTCCGGGTCAAACAATTCATCAACTTCCCCGGGGCTGTTTTTTATCATATTCAAAATACCTTCACTGTCTTCCACCCCTCTGTACCATTTTCCATAAGTGGTACTATCGGAATAAAGGATTTGAGCCCCCACCCAGTTAGTCAATCCGTTTATTTGATCTTCTCCTTGCTGCGATGGAGCAAAGGCCTGTTGACATGAGATGGAAATACCGAGGTCGGGAATATACTGTTCATAATTCAGGTCCATCGTCTGAAAAGAGGACCAGATAGAAGTAGGGTCATTGACATCTGAAAGCACCCAATAGACAGAATCTGACAAGGCGGAATAATTGCCTATTGATTGGCCATAGGTACCAGTTAAAGAGTCAAAGGACCAAAGGTAATTCTGATCACAAATATGTAATTGATAATTTCCGGCTGCAACTCTGAGGGGATCCACTATTTTGATATCTACAGGGGCCTTACCCGCATTGTAAGAAATTCTACCAATATTATTTCCGGCAAGAATATCAGGTTGAAGAGAGTCTATATTATATATTTCAAGAAACTGTCCTGCCCCTGCCCCTTGTCCATCTAAACGTGTTACCCTTGGTCTATCACCATATTCAGAATTGATAACCATTCCTGAATATTCCGAATCATTAATACGTGGGATACCTGTATACACTCTGTAGTTTCTACGTCCCTGCAGGTAAGGGTTTGCCTGACCTGTATTGGCTATGGGGTCAAACTGCTGATATTCATTATGTGCATAGGCAAGCACACAGAAATAATAAGGTTTGTGATTGATGAGTCCTTTTTCACCTTCAGCGAATTGATCTTCGAGCACTCTGAAGGTATGTTTAATTCCTTTGTCTTCTCCCTCCACCATAAGTGTAGGAATATTAACATCTATACCTAAATCCTCATCGGTAAATTTTTCCCAGTTGGCAATTTTACTGATATTATCATCTACATCACATTGATAGATTATACGAGCCTTTTCAGGATCATCTAATTCTGTTACAGAAAGGTTCGGGTCATTGACCTGATAGATGAGATAGCCCTGAAAATTATATGTAGTATCGAGAGGGGCGAAAGGGCTGAGCTTAGAGGGTGATTCAGAATAATTAAGATTAAAATTATTTTGTTCCGGTGAATAGGACAAATTAAGGACCAGTTCATTTTCCAACTCAATAACATCCATGTAGGGCGCATCGGGGCCATTGGTTATTCTAAAACAATCATCGAAGAGATTCTGAGCAAGAACATCCGCAGCGACAAGGGATTTGAGTGATGGGCAAGGATAATCAGGAACAGAAGGGACCCAAACCACTCCTGAGATCATTTCGTTTGTAGCTCCCGGCTGCAGGACAAAAGGACCTGAGGTATGCAAAAACCTTAAATCCAGGCCGGACAAACTCTCTTTGCACATAGACCAGTCACCAGAATTATTCTGATCTGGGAAAGAAGGAAAAACATAGTTTGTAGGAACAGAAACTGTACTGTTCGGATTATACCCATTGCCTTCAGCCGTAACAGGCGTACCATCCTTCCAGTATCCAGACATATATCCGTAAAAGTCCTGCCCGGTTTCCGGATCGCCCATAGGACCAGGATCTCCCCCGATATGATACTGAAATCCTGATAGGCCTATCTGATTCCCGGCAGAATCTAATGGTCCTCTGAAATAATCAACAGCAAGGGCAGGAATATCAGTGCCATAACCATTAGTAGAAGTTCCCCCGCAGGGATTATCATCGTCAGCATCAGCATTATAAACATATCCCATTCCCGTGACGGTATCACAACCAATAAAATCATCGGCATAGCAGCCCAAATCAGGATCTGTCCACAAGGAAAAATAAGTATCCACAAGACTAAGTGAATTCCTGTTCAACAACTTATATCTATAGAAAGTCATATCATTGATCGCATCAGTAGTAGCATAAGCAAAAGCCGTGACCTGAATTTCCATTTTCATAGGCTGTGCATTCGACTGACCATGTATATTTCCATTATCATTATAGACCCACCATGTCATCTGATCGGCATATACAGTTTTGAAGTAATTATTCTGAGCACAGCCAGTAACTTCAATTATTGGATGATCTCCTTGATAGGGATCATAAATGCCATCATTGTCAGCATCAATAAAAGGGGCGAGATCTTGATTATAATCTAAGATATCGAAACCATGAATAGCTGCAAAATGAGCATTTCCCTTTGCCGGCCAGCCAAGCAGACCTTTGGATGGCGTTTTTTGTATTCCCGGATTGAGTGGATCGAGAAAATCTGCACGCAGCGCATCAATATCAGCACCATAAACAGTAAAGTGCTTATCCCAG
>CAJQOX010000135.1 GCA_905480075.1 uncultured Aureispira sp.
CTACTTTCTACTCCTCTCACCTTTTCACCACAATTCTTTTTTGTTTCTGCCCATTGATATCGAGGACAAGCACATAGGCACCGGATGCAAGATTATTGATAGCGAAGGTAGCCCTGTGGATACCTTTGTTGATGAGGCCGAAATCTTCTGTTGCGAGGTTTCTACCCATAGCATCGAAAAGGTACATTTGTACCGGACCATCTTTAGTGATCGTATATTGAATCGTAATCTGATCATTGAAAGGGTTGGGATAAATGCTCAGCAGGACATTTCTGAATTCATCCTTTAAATTGGTTACCGGAACAGAAGGCGTTCTTGGGTTCCATGGAGCGGGTGAACCGATCTGTGAAGAACTGGGAACAGCCGCTGCTGCTGCCGCACTAAGGTGTCTTGTTCCGTCATCAGTTTTCCATGAAGACCCGTAATTTTCTACTGTACTCAAGGCATCTACCTGATCGACATAAAACCAATCTGCCTGAACCCTGGCCTTGTTTACATCAAGTATATAATACCCTTTTTCAGCCAGGTCGATATATTTCATATGGGGGTTGAGGCCTTGCAAAAGCGTAGGGCCCACAGACTGTGCAGCAGCAAGTCCCGGAGAGGTTACCGAAGTAACAACAAACTCGACCCCTGCAGAACCTGCACCTGTAGAACTGTTATAGGTATCAGTAGGCAAGTCATTAGCCCAGGAAGTATGAATATCCCCTGTAAGGATGACCATATTCTGTACATTATTGGCAAAGACAGAATCATAGAGACTTGTTCTTTCTGTTTCATAGGCATCCCACTGATCATCGTTTCCATATTGCTGACCGAAAGGCAGGGGATTGATATCGAATTGTGCCATCATTACCTGCTGACCGATAACCTGCCACTGTGCTGAGGAAGTATCCATATTGTGACATAGCCAATTGAACTGATTTTGACCGAGAATAGTACGGCCGGGATCATTAGCATTGGCAAAGCCCTGTTCTTCTCTTCCCTGCAAGCGGGTATCCAACATATGCAGTTCCATGAGGTCACCGTAGCGCAATTTTCTGTAAATTCTTTGAGTATCTACTGCGGGGTCAGGCATTCTTACCGGCATCCATTCGTAGTAAGCCCTGACAGCTTCTGCCTTTCTGTTAAACCAATCCCCTTCTCCGGTATCATGATTTTCGGCACCACCATACCAGGAATTATTAGCTGTTTCGTGGTCGTCCCAGGTGCAGATAAAGGGATATTGCTGATGCAGGCGCATGAGGGAAGCGTCGAGGCGGTAATGAGACAGGCGCATACGATAATCGCTGAGATTTACGATCTCTGTAGCAGGCTGATAAGTTCTTGCACTACCATACTGACCATCACCATATTCGTAGTAATAATCACCGAGGTGAACTACTGCCGCAACATCATTTCTTTCCCTGATTCTGTCATAAGCATTAAAGTATCCGTGGGCATAGGAGGCACAGGAAACCACGGCAAAACGTAAGCTGTCTACATCTCCACGGGGAGCCGTTTTAGTTCTTCCTGTAACAGAATACTGTCCGGCATATTCAAACTCATAATAATAAAAAGTATTAGGAGACAAGCCGGTAACATCCATTTTGACGGTATAATCAATATCATTCGTGGTAGTAATAACACCTGAATCGACGACATTTGACATCAAAGTATCTGTGGCAACGCGCCATTTGACATCGGCTGTGGTATCGGTGGTTGTCAACCTTGTCCAGATAATAACCGCATCATCTAGCGGGTCTCCTGAGGCAACGCCGTGATAGAAAGGTGCGAGTCCTGAACGGGCACCGGAACGGTTGGCATCATCGCCGGGATGATTCTGAGCCTTTGCAAAAAGGACCATAAAGATTAATAGTGAAAAAGTAAGTACTGCTTTCATAATTGATCGATTTGATTTTGTACGGTTTCCTAAATATTTTTATCGTTTAATCAGGACAATCTTTTCATCAGAACATTATAAAATCCCCAAAATCATCCTTTTCCCGATGCCGCAAATGTACAAAATTAACCACATAGTTAACACCTTCATTTAGTTAAAAATCGTTTTTTAACTAAAAAAAATACAAAAACAATTAAAAATTCTATTTTATTAGTGACAATAAAGTGAATCATCCTGTTAAACAGAAGTAAAAGTTCCTGTTTCCAGAAATTCGGCAATCAGTTTTGCGCAGGTTCCTTGTTGGTGGATTTTGGTATGTATAAAGGGCAGGACCACAAAGGCTTTCATGAGGTGGGCGGGCAGTTTTGAGGAGGCGACTTCTACCCTGCCGTCATTGGGTTTATTAAGGAAAGGGCCGGTAATCATTCTGTGGTTGTTGCCGGCGATTATTCCTACTTCCGGGGGCGGAATATTCAGCGGTTCAGCGATTGGAGCAGCGTCGGATTTCAATGCATAAATTGGTTTAAGCATGCGGGCTGCGAGGGGTATTTTGTAAGCGATATCTGCTAGTCCTGACCCTTGATTGGGCGTCCCTATAAATACACATTTGCCCAGATTCGGGACCTGGTGTTTTGACAAATAATAGCGGATGATAAGACCGCCCATGCTATGTCCCACAAAATGACAGCTATCCTGTTTCTCCATATTCAGGGCATCGAGTTGTTCTTTTAAAGCAAGGTAACAGTCTTCGAGGCTTTTGAAGATAGTGGGCAGGTTTACAGCGTGGGTTTCATAGCCCCTTTCTTTAAGCATATTGCTCAGGGTTTTCATATCCCTTGAACTTTTGAAAAAGCCGTGAACGAGAATAATCATAAAGCGGAAGGATTAACCTTTATTGAGAATATCTTTGAGGTAGGCAACCACCACATCAAGGCCTTTATTGAAATCGGAGTTGTTGTTGATGATCAGGTCGGCCTCGTGCATATGAGGTTTAATGTATTTTTCATAGGCGGGGAGGACATGTTTTTCGAAGCGGTAGAGCACATCGTCGAGCGGATAGTTCCTTTCGAGCTTATCCCTCCGTATCCTTCTTCCGTAGGCCGTGGTTTCCTTCACCTGCAGGAAGAGTCTGAGGTCGAGCAGTTCATTTATTTCGGCGTAGTGATAAATAAAGATACCTTCGATAAGGAGGAGTGGTCGTGGCTGAAATTCCAGCATTTTGGGTTCAGCGAGTTTATTATTGAAGGTATATTCCTTACGCCTTACGGTTTCACCTGAAATTAATTTGCTGATATCCTGATGAAATTCTTCACGGTAGAGGGAGCTTGGCAGGTCAAAATTTTGTATTCCCTGATCGTCAAGACTTTGTTTTTCTTTAGGTTTATAATAATTATCCTGGGAAACCACCGAGAGTTCCTGCTCGTTGAAAGCGGCTTTCAGTTTATTCAGGAAGGTAGTTTTTCCGGCACCGCTGACACCTGTCAGTCCAATTACAAAAGGTTTTTGCATTTTTTATTCATCTATTTCATCCGGCAATCCGGATAATAAAAAAATAACGTTTTTCAATAAAAAAAAGGGAAAACAATACTGCAAGATGCAAAAAATGAATCAAAATCCTGCTAAAATACATTGAATTAAAAACAATTATTGGCAGCTTTCGCAGTATAAAAAATAAAAGCCTGTCTTTTTACAATATTAAGGCAAAAATATCTAATTTAGGGGCCTTCAAAATTATCAGATTATACAATTAAAAGATAAATATAAAAGATATGGAATTGATTAACGGAAAACAGCTGGCAATAGACCTTCAGGAAGAA
>CAJQOX010000136.1 GCA_905480075.1 uncultured Aureispira sp.
ACCCTTTGCCTCGATTGCAATCACAGTTGTCACCCCGAAATGCATCCCTATGAATGGATGTGGTGGCTGAAATGTGCAGACGGCGATACTTCCAAGACTAAAGAATGGAATATCGGCCTTTTTCACGAAGGCAGCAACAGACAAAAAAAATGGTCGGTCAACCCAATGACCGGGCAAATATGTATTCCCTTTGCCTTTAAGAAAGATGAAACTCCACGAATTGAAATTGAACAGGGGGTTCTCAATGCTTTTGTTGAAGAAGGACTTACAGAAATAGCTGTTCCTGATAATTACTTTGATGCTTCCATAAAAAAAAGAATGTTGCAGATAGAGGGAAAGGATTTTACGCAGCATATTGAAATCCATTTTATCAATCCAATCAATACCCATGCACTGAAATACTGGCTGTCGGACATAAATTATGATGAAGATGAACAGATCGTTTCAGGTTATATAAATTATGCCGTTTCTGTGATGGACCTGTATACCTGTAAGATAAGATTTTTATAAATGTTGCCGTATTAAAAAAATCATGCCTCCCTTGAATTATTAAAATAAAAGTTGCGGGATTAAATGGAGGAATGAGAAAATTCATCTGAATGGTTACGATGTTTAAAATTAGAATATAAAAAGCAAAGTTTATTACTTGAACAGGTAGTAAAAAACGAATTTATATTTTAGACTCCATAGGCGATGAACGGGATAATATTTTTAAAATTAGAATTTCAAAAAAAACCATTAAACATAAAAACTTAATAATAAACCTGTTAACTAAAAAAAAATACTCGATTAACAATGGTTCCTAAAAAAAAGCTCAAAACCTTATTATAGAGGTAACAAATCTATAATTAATATACATTAAAGTTAACTTAAATAAGTTTTTTAGAACCGAATACAATATTCTGTTAAAAGCAACTTATTTAATAGAACACCCAATATTATTCCATTAAGTTTAAAATATATACTACCATGTCAGATCAACTCAAAATAAACCACCTAAATCCTACACCTGTCATCTTTTACCTTAAGATTATAAAAACAGGAAAAACAAGTGAAATTAAATAGAAAACTTCTCTAAGAAACAAGTATATTATTTCCTCAATTCTATTATTTTCCACATACACAAACAAGCCCCCTTTTTCAATATTTTTTCTACAAAACAAGTAAACGAAAAACAATTGAGTTTTTTTTGTTTATCCCATTGTACTGATTCTAATCCTCATACACACATTATCTTTAACTTTTAATTAGGATATTCTTACTTTCTGATTAAATACTTTAGTCTTTAGATATATGAATTGGTATCCCCTTAAAGTTCTGAGTAAAATCAGACAAACAAAAGCAGCGTATTTAATTACAATTGAAATACCCTCAGAAATTAAACATGATTTTTTGTTTAAACCAGGTCAGTTTATTACGGTTTCCTGTAAAAACAAAGAAAACCTCAGAATCCCGAGATGTTATTCTATTTGTAGTTCTGTAAATGATGAGTCAATATCTTTTTGTGTAAAACATATTAAGGGTGGATTAGTGTCCACTCAATTATGTGAAGAATTAGTAGCAGGGGATTTTTTATATGTTAAAAAACCTCAGGGCAATTTTGTAATCTCACCGAATCAGAAAGATAAAGCTGCCTTGTTCGTTGCTGTAGGGAGTGGCATTACTCCCATCAAAGCCATGATACTATCCCTCTTAGCAAACAATCACAGAAAACCAATCACCTTAATTTATGCCAATAGAAATGAGGAAAATATCATTTTTTTCGACTTCTTTAAAAACATTTCTAATCGAAAAAATATAAACATCATTTTTTTCAATAAGGAAACCCCGGAGAATACAAAAGGTATAAAAGGCAGGCTTAATAATGAAAAGTTAAGTTATATATTAGAAAATAATAAACTCCTTTTTAAGGATCAATTGTATTACATCTGTGCCCCTGAAAATTTTATACTGAACACGACTCTTTTACTGAAAAAAAAGGAATCAGTGAATCTGCTATACATTCTGAATTATATTTCACAACAAAAAAAGCGAAGACAGACCAACACTCAAAAGAAGTTGCTGAAGTAAACATTTTACTTAATAATAAGGAGCATAAAATAAATGTTAATCCGGGTCAAAGTATTCTTGATGCAGGATTAGCAGCTGGTTTAGCAATGGAGTATTCATGCAAATCAGGTATTTGTTCTTCCTGTATTGCGAAAGTTGAGAGTGGACAAGTTGCTATGGGCTGTGATTCCGGCCTTTCCTCTGAACAGAAAAAAGAGAATTACATTTTAAGCTGCCAAAGTCTTCCTTTTAGTAAAAAACTGTCAATTAGTTATGACAAAAACAAAACGCCTTTTTATCAAAAAAGAAAAATACATATAGTTGCGGGTATTTTAGTAGCCTTTGTTCTTACAGCATTTTTTACCAGCCCTCAAAACCAAAATTATCTTATTAAAGGGAAGTACAATACAGGGCATGAAACATTAGCCTGCAATGATTGTCATAAAGATGCACCGGGAAGTATCCGACAGCAATTACAGGCAAAGACTCAACACTATGTTCACGGTCAAGAGGATGTAGTCCTGGGTTTGTTACCCGTAGACAATAAGGTATGTAATGATTGTCATAATCGCCCCGAAGATAATCATCCTGTTCATCGGTTTATGGAACCCCGTTTTAAGGAAGCGAGAAATGCCATTCACCCTGAAACATGCAATAGTTGTCATCAGGAACATTCCGGAAAAAGGGTCACTATTCCGGAACCTTCATTTTGTGTGAACTGCCACGAAGATATGAGTATAGAAAATGACCCCCTTGAAATATCACATAAAGAATTAGTGGTTTCCAAACAATGGGAAAGCTGTCTGCAATGTCATGATTATCATGGAAACCACCTGTCTAATGTTCCTGAAAGCATCAAAGACACTATTCCCTTAGATCTTATAAAAGAGTATTTCAATGGAGGAAAAGACCCTTTTGGTAATGACAAAAAGTATAAGACTAAACAATCAGAAAGCAGAAACAAATAAAATGAGTTCACCAAAGTAAAAAAATCAAGATGAAAAATAAATACATTTTCTTTACAACAATCCTGTTAACCTTTATTGGTCTGTTCATTTATTTATTTGTAAGTGCACCTCTGCCTTTAGATAATAAAAATAATTCAAAAAATATATATTCATGCTCAGTGGAAGATGCCTTAAGAATCGTGGCTACAGAAAACGATATCATCCGCACTCATTACACCAAAAACATCGTCGGAAAAGGTAAAAAAGCAGGGTTGAAATTTGATGAGAAATGGGCAGATGATGAGGTGGAAGCCGGACCTCTTCCTGCCTTGTTTCTGAGAGCAACATCTGGATATTTAGAAAAAAGTAAAGTCCCTCTGGGATTGTACCTCGGTTCTGATTTTCCAATCTCTGAAGCCAACCTCTTAAAAGGTATTCAGGCAGAAAAATCCAAAGAATTAAAAAAGGATAAAAAAGCCAGATTTTTTTATGATGAAAGTACCTAAAGATATACTGCCATGTTTCCCGATTTTGCTTCTGCACCGGCTTGTGTCAGTTGTCACAACCAACATATACAATCACAAAAGAAGGACTGGGAACTCAATGATGTTATGGGGGCCACTACCTGGACCTATCCCAAAGATTCCCTGACTACCGATGAGGTAATTGAAATTGTTAAAGTGTTTCGTGAAAGTGCTGAAAAAACTTATGAAGATTATCTGAAGGAAGTACAAAATTTTAAACGGACAGAAATTCCTTTAATTGGAGAAAAATGGCCTGAGGATGGCTATTTCTTACCGACAAAAGAAATATGGTCTCAGCAAATGAATCAATTAACTGCTCCCTATTTTGTACAAAGCTTAATGGCATACAATGAAAAATAATACGTTAACAAGAATAGGGCTTCTGCTTATCGGTTTGTATGTGTTTCAATATGTAGCAGATTTCAAATGGTTATGGCTTGAAGAATTACAAACTGATAAATCATATAAAAACTGGAGCGGGCTGGTAATTTTCATATATATTCTGTTTCAGTGGCTGCTAACAATTGTTCGGCATGTATTTAAACTGACAACCGAACAATGCAGACCCTATCTTCAACTACATAAATACCTGGGCATCATTTCACCGATTCTGTTTTATTTCCACAGTGCTGATCCGGGCTATGCATTTTTATTTATACTCTCTGTAGTCTTTTTTGCCAATGCATTAATCGGCCTGATAAACACAAAAAATGACATGCTACAAACAAAATGGTTATATCTTCTGTATATAGCCAGTCATGTTATTCTTTCTGTTACAATTCTCTTTCTGACCTTCATTCACATTTGGGTAGTATTCAGTTATAATTAAATGATTAGACAGAATCAGATTATCTCTTTAAATAATTAAAAATCATTTTACAATGAATAACTTAATTAACAAATTCTCTGTACTGTTTTTCATTTTTAATTGTTTTAATTCAATGGCACAGTCCTCTTTTTGGATAGAAGGTCAGATACGTCCCCGTATAGAATTCAGAAATGGATTTAAAACTTTACAGTCTGATTCTTCAAGTGCTATGGCCTTTATAGAACAAAGGTCAAGATTGGCATTAGGCTATGATAATAAATTTATATCAATGTATGTTGCCCTTCAGGATGTAAGGGTGTGGGGGTCTACTCCACTTGTCAATAAAGTTTCCGGAAATTTTTCCCTTTTTCAGGCATGGGCAAAAGTCAAAATAAACCCTTATACGAATATAAAAATAGGGCGACAGGTTTTTAGCTTTGACAACCAACGTATACTCGGTGGTCTGAATTGGGCACCTCAGGGACGGGCACATGATGCGCTTTCTTTTGAATACAAAAATGATAGTCTTGACATGGAACTTCAATTAGGTGGCGCATATAATGTATCAGCACCTTCCTTAAATGAACAGCCTTATGCTGTTTCCGGGAATTACCGTACTATGCAGTTTCTAAGATTTTACAAGAAATTCAAACCTCTGAACTTTTCCATTATAGCCTTAAATGTTGGCAGGGAATATCAGGACAGGATCAATTTTGAGTTGACAGCAGGAGCTCTTATCAATTTAACTTTGAATAATTTCACTGCAAGGTTTGAAGGCTATTATCAGTACGGCAAAAACTCCTCAGATTTAATTACAAATGCATATTTGTTTGCCGCTAAATTTGCTTATAAACTTAAGCCGGAACAATTCACTATCGGTGCTGACTTGCTATCCGGAACTGATTTTGACAATGCCAATGACCTTAACAACAGTTTCAATCCCTGGTTGGGTACCAATCATATTTTTTATGGTAATCTGGATTATTTCTATGTAGGCAACAGTCATTCAAATATCGGGCTTTTAGATGTTTATGGTTCTGTTTCATTCAAGACCTTGAAAAACAAGATAAAAATGTCTTTGACCTACCATTATTTTCATGCTCCCGGACAAATTAAGGATAGTAATAATATACCTGTTAACGGACAACTTGGTCATGAAGTTGATTTTGTCTTCAAATACCAGATAAAAAAATACTTTGGTGTCTACCTTGGTTATGGTCAGATGTTTGGCTTGCCTGACCTGGAAATTATTAAACCTTCAGGAAATGTCAATAATATTAATAATTGGGCATGGCTTACTTTAAATGTAAATCTTGAACTTTTCAGACACAACATAAAAAAGAAAATTAAGCATCTTTGATTAATCAATTCATCCGGAAATTATTTTATAATCCATTCGAAACCCAATAAACAAGGGCAACAACTCCTGAAAAGTTATTGCCCGTTTATTAATAAATAAATAAAAACGGAAATTTATTTATTTCTAATAAGGCATTGTCAATACTTCGCCGAAGGAACTGATGACATG
>CAJQOX010000137.1 GCA_905480075.1 uncultured Aureispira sp.
TGCCCATCAGATTGCCTTCTGCGTCAATTACCGGACTGCCGGAATTGCCACCTGTTGTATGATTCGAAGCAGTAAAACATACCCACAATTCTCCGTCCTGCAGGTAATCACCGAAGTCCTTGTTCTTGTACAACTCAATGAATCTTGCAGGCAACTCAAAATCAGGATTTTCAGGGTCGTACTTTTGCATGATACCTTCTATTGTTGAATAATGAAGATATTGCATCCCGTCTACCGGGGCAGAACCCTCTAACTTTCCATAGGTGATACGCATGGTAGAATTGGCATCTGCCCAGGTCTTCTTCTCAGGGAACATGGTCAGGATTCCTTCTACATATATTTGCATCAGATACTCTTCCTGAGCCATAAATTTGCCATAGGCTTCACTTGTATTGTCAATATAGGAATTGTAGAGGGAAGAAGCCATCATCAGTGCAGGGTCTTTCTGTAGCTTTTTGCAGGATTTTTCGTTGAATTTAGAAAGGAAATCTTTGATCTTTTCCTCGTCCATAATAATGGATTTGCAAAATATCTTCTCCCCGTTCTTAATCCAGTTTGCATTGAAACCATCGGGGAGCAATTCATCGTCTACCTGTGATATGTACATGGGTGTTAGAGCCTTGAAAATTTTATTGTCAAGATCTTTATCGTAGTTTTTAAAGAAACTTTTAGCAGCTGATTCTAACTTTTTTATTTCTTTGTCCAGTTTTTCTGCGTCTTTCAGCTCCTGATATTTGTTGGCAAGATTGTTGAAACTTTGAGCAAATCTCAGAAATTCAGGGCCAACATAAAAATATTCTATAAACATCGACCTGGCAAATTCATATTTGCTGTTTTCTTCCTGCAAACCGTTTAAGGCCTTTATTACCTTAGCGTATTTTATCCATTCTCCTTTTTCTGCTGCCTTTGCCTCGTATTTTTTTTCCCAATTGTATTTTTTGTCCATGGCATGTAGTTCGTTCAAACCCCCAATCTGCCCGATCCATTTTTTCCAGGCATTGGCAATTCTTGCCTGCTTGGATGCATATTTGATTCTTATTTCATCACTGCCATTCATTGCAGGCTTGATAATATCGAGGCTGGTCTGACGCATTTTAATTCTTGAAGGACGTTCCTTTTCTATGTAAAATTTTAATTTCTCTGAACTGTAGTGCTGATCGGTATGTCCGGGGAATCCATAAATCATAGTGAATTCACCTTCCTTTTTTGGTTTCAGGCTGATAGGTAAAAAGTGTTCAGGCTTAAAGGGTTTGTTGGCTTTGTCAAATTTAGAGGATTTATTGTCCTGGTTGGCATATATTCTGAACACTGAAAAATCACCGGTATGTCTTGGCCATATCCAATTGTCAGTATCACCACCGTATTTGCCTATTGCTGATGGGGGAGTACCTACCAATCTGATGTCGTTAAAATCTTCTGTAATGAGCATGTAGTACTCATTGCCCATGTTGAAGGGCTTTATTTTGGCTTTGATGCTGCCACTGTTCTCACTTTTTTCAAGCGCTGCGATGTTGGCTCTAATGGTTTGCATACGAACATTTGCCGGAGTCGATTCGTTTATGCCTTTCAAAACAGCTGCTGTGACATCCCGTATCTCCTTAACAAAGGTTACCCGCATCCAGGAACAGGAAAGTTCCTCCGATTTGTTTTTGGCCCAGAATCCATTTTTCAGGTAGTCATTTTCCAGGGATGAATGTGATTGTATAGCTGAAAAACCACAGTGATGATTGGTCAGCAATAAGCCTTCATCGGATACGATTTCTGCAGTACATCCACCATTGAATTGTACAATTGCATCTTTTAAACTGGATTTGTTTGTGGAATAGATATCTTCTGCACTCAGCTTCAGTCCGTAGGTTTTCATGTCGGAATGAAACATATCTATCAGGGAAGGTATCCACATGCCTTCTACAGCATGCGACAAGTTGTTAAGGCTAAATATTACTATAAAAATCAGGGCAATCTTTTTCATCTTTTATTGTGTTTTTTATCTAATGAAATGGACGGCCCAAATTACGATTTTAATTTGAAAATTATGAATTTATTCCTATCTACATTTACGCTCTTTTATAATTTATAAGGTATAGTCTTATGATCAATAAGGCATTTCAGGGAAAGGTATGTAGGAGGTTAGAATAGTAGAAAAGCCCTGATGCGTAATTAAGGCTAGTGAAATTAGTATAACCGCATGCATGATGGCCAATTCGATATTATTGCTGGCCAATTCTTCTTTCTCCGATTTGATAGTCAACATGGAACTTACAAAAAAGCTTGACATTGTCAGAATCATACTGCAAAGAAAACTTAATACAAAAAATATCCCTGAATACAACAAAGCTGAAGAATACATGCCCTTGCGCATAAAAAAACGGTTCGATTCCGAAGCAATATCTGCTGTTTGTACCAGATATATAGCCGAAGCGATCAATACTGCGGCATATAAAAGATATCCGGCGGTGTTTTTCTCCTGCATATACTTGCCCGTCAGTATAATATTGAATTTACTCATGATTACCAGATAGGCAATTCCCAAAAGAAAAAGGGTCAGTAAGTTTAAAATTTCAGCTGTCATCTTTTTTGTTTTTATCGATAGGTTACCAACCAGTCATTTGAATAAAAATCATAATTATCTCCTAAATGTAAACCCATAGCAGTCAGTTCCCACAAATAATATCGCTTCCTGTTTAACGCAGTAACACCGTAATTGCCGTTGCCGGGAACAAAAGGAACAGAAACGCCCAACATACTGTGTCCCATTTTGTCAGAATTTACTACAGCGATATCATACCCGAATTTATTCAGAATTGTATAAGCAAGCAAAGAACGGGTATCGCAGTCTCCTGTTTCATTTATCAAAAATTCCACGGGCGAAAAGATCCCCCAGGGCTTTACCTGATCACAGCAGCCTGCAGGAATTGCAGGTTTGCAGTTGTAGGGAGGATAGGAATGTGCTACGCCTTTGGAATTGATCACGGTACTTCCGCAGTCCCGCCCGGGTTCCAATATATAGGTATAAGGGATACTTTGAATAAATGTCACTATCGCTTCCATCAATTCTGAACGGTTCAGATTATGTTTGCTTTTTAAGTTGTCAAAAGCTGTAAGCAGGGTGGCTATCCTCGAAGAGTCATGAGTATGCAATTGCTCGTAAAGAACAGAACTGTAGGAGTCCAAAGTATTTCGGTAGTCTTCAGAGGCTTGTAAATCTTCTTGGCAGAACAGAAAGTTGATACTGAATTTTTTGCCCGATAAATTTTGCCACTCATATAACTTCTTAATTTCGGTACATCCCAAAGCTGCCCTTTTTGCTAATTCTTTTTCTTTCTTTATTCTTTCCTCTTCCAGCAACTTTATTGTTAAAGAATCAAGCTCAATAATATCGCTATCCTCTGAGTTATCGGTATATTCATCAGAATCACTGACTTCATTTTCATTATCTCCCAATATTCCCGTCATCAGTATAAAGAACAGAAATAATCCTATCCAGAAAATAGAATTGAAAAGATTAAATATTTTTTTTATTATACCTGACATTTAGGGCAGAGTGCTTATTTCTTAAATAGGTTTTTGTTTTTTCTTTTGAAGCCTTAGGTATTCCTCAGCTATTGCATATGCCTTATGATATTATTCGAAAAGGTAATACAATTATCATTATTAAAAAAATATCAGAGAATTTATTTTGAGATGTTCTTCCCTCAGTCTGACAGGTCTTCGTGCTTATTTTTTATTGAATGAAAATCACTTCCTGAAAAAGCTACAGCGTATCATTTTCCATTTATTAAGGTTTTTTTTGGGTAGGAACGCAGATAGTGAAAAGATGTTCATAAAGAATAAAAACTACAGATGATTTGATGATTAATTAATTGGAGGATTAACGAAAAGATGTATAGAGTGATTTCCTTGCCCTCTACTGATATGAACTTGTTCCATCTCTTAAATAGATCCAATAATTTATATTAAATAGAAAAAACCGGAGATGAAATTATAGGCAATAATAACCTACATTTGTTCGAAAATACCTTCGGGCTTAAGGATGTAAATAGTTTTTTCAACATCCTCCGAATCGTTTTCAGTACTGCTCATTTCCAAGCTTATACCATGCTCAGTTTTTCTTATTTCTATACTGCCATCACTGTAATCTGTTCCACCTTCAGAGAATATCAGTCCTTCAATTTCTGAAATTATTTTGCCGCTTTTATTGTCGTAGGTACAAAAATTTACTGCGTGATAGCTGCCTCCGTCATTGATCTCAAATTCAACTCCTATAAAAGTGTACCTTTCGGTTTCAGAATATTTTTGAACATTCAGAAAATGCGTGCTTTGAGGATCTGTATCTTCGGGCCATAAATACATAAAAATTGTTGAAATTTCTTCTTTTGAAAGCAGACAATCTGCTAATTTATCTTCAGCGGAAATTGTTTGTGGAAGACCGGCAGTTTTCAGTTTTGAAATAAGCGCACTAAGAGGCAGGTCTTCAATGATGTGCTTTTTGTTTGTTGAAAGGCTGTCTTTATGAACTGAGAAAAGAGATTTATTCGTATTATCTGATGGTATTTCCTTACAGGATATGAAAAGAGAAAAAGTGAAAAAATATATTGTAGCGTATTTATGCATCATTTTCTATAGTGCTTGTTTAAAATTAAATATTAATTTATTATATTTCTTTAATCAAAAAAAAATATTTATCAATTAATCTTTTTATTTCCTTTTTATCAGATTTATTTCCCGGTACCCTTCCAAAAAGAAAGACGAATACCCGTATTGATACTTATTGAATTTTCATAGCCACCCACCCTGATAAAATATTCTATATCGCGTATTTGTCGTCGCAAAAAACCTACTGCAGCAACATGTATTCCAAGTTCTCCGGCAATAGTAGTAAAAAATGAATTGTTCTGTACAGAATTGTTCCTCCTGTCATAAAGGTCTGTCCGGTTGAATTGTGCACCGATTCCAATATGAAGCATCGCCCAAAGACTTTTTTGTTTGGCAACAGGAAAATGTATTTTTGCTATTAAGGGGAAGCTCAATGACCCCATCCCCGAGTATTGATTTATATTTAGTGCAAAGGGCAAGTAATTCACTCCTCCTTCCACTGATAATATCCAATGCTTAATATCACCACACCACAGGTTCAGGCCAAGCCCGGGAAGAATATTCAGCACCTGTCCGGATCTGCTGACCGACTGATTTGTTTTTGATTTGTTTTGATACCAGGAATATAGATTATAATTTATAATTATTCCATAGCCAAAATATAGTTTTCTCTGCTCACGTGTATTATTTTGCTGCGCATAGACAGTTCCCGAAATAATAATAAGAAGAAATATGTATATGCTCTTTTTCATTTGTTGGTAATAACAGCACCTTAATCAACGGCAATATAATTTTATTTAGTCAACGATTTCGTCTCCTCTCATCAAATCTTTTAATGCCTGACCGTAAATACAGACTACAGAAGGCTTCGGTAGATTCATGCCTCCGTCAGGCCAGTTGCTTGTCAGCTTATCCAGAGATTTACTCTGTTCACCGGGATGTTGCACGCTCAAAAATAGAGTCTCTCCGTCCGGGGAGAAAAAAGGACCTGTAAATTCTGAATCTACCGGAGCGGAGGCAACCTGTATTACCTTGCCTTTGTCTTTACCCCGGTTAGGGACCATGAACAAGCCGTTGTTGCCAAAGTTCTGATAAGGTTCCAGGTTGATTGCAGAGCCCGAGATATCCGAAGTCAACCATAAGTTACCCTTAGGGTCAAAAGCCATATTATCCGGGCAGGTAAAGCCCGTTTCTTCTCCACCGGCAAGAAAAGTTGTAGCTTTAAACCTTAGTGAAGTTTTGTTATCATTGTCTTCTTCTTCTATTTTTAAAATTTCACCGTGATAATCACCTTTTGCCTTGTTGTTGGTCAGAGAAATCAATACATTTCCACTTAAAGGATCTATTTCAATATCTTCAGGCCTATGCAAAGGGGTACCTCCCACAAGTACAGCTGCCTCTCGGAGTCTGACTAAAACTTCTGTCTGATTTTTGAAATTTTTCTGAAGTATTTCCTGTTCTTCATATACCAATGACAGCCATTCACCTTTTTTAGTATCGGCAACATAAAGTTTACCCTCTCTTAAATTCTCAGCTTCCTTGCTGATAAATTTGTACAGACATCGGTCATTTGAGTCATCACCTGAATAGACCACCAATCTACCGTCTTTGGCCTGATGAACTGTTGCACATTCATGTGCGCATCTGCCTAAGGCGACAAGCTTTTTGGCTTCACCACTTAATGGGTTTACCTCTACTACCCATCCGTAATGTTCCGGGGGACAATCATAGTAGGCAGACCATCCGTAATCAAGGTATTTATCAGCAATCCTTTTTGGATTGCCAGGGTCCGAATAATCAGTCTCCCCGTAGAACATTTCGTAATTTTCTTCGCAGGTAAGAATAGTTCCCCATGGCGTTACTCCTCCCGAACAATTGGCAAAGGTGCCCAATGCTATATTGCTTCCCGCTATAGGTTCATTCCAGTCAAAAGGTATTTCAGTCTTTGCTGTCAAACGACGATTTCGTTCATCATTTGCAACAATTTTCCATTTGTCATTTTCATCCTTTTTTATCCTTACCAAGGTGCCGCCCACCGAATACATCTCTTTTTCTACTTCTTCTTTAGTTTTTTTACTGCGGTCGGTATCATTAAACCCACTAACAAATAATTCTTTCAGATACTCATGATTTACCCACAACATTCCGTCGTCAGGCTTGTCAGCATCAAAAGGGATATAGGCTGTATAGTCATTATTGTACCCAAAGGTATCCTTTTCGGAAATCGCATCGCCCCAACGAATAAGGACTTCATAATTCAGTCCTTCTGCCAGTATTATTTTGTCTTCCAGCGAATGTGGAATGTCTTGAAGAGGAAAGGGTAATATCTGCCCTTTTTTTATTCCGGTATTTTGGTTTTCAGAACTACAGGAATCCAGATTAATTAATAAGCCACCAGCACTTAGTCCTAATCCTGCACGTCCGAGAAACTGCAGGAAACTTCTTCTGTTTTGCTTTTTCATTTTATAAAATTTTGTAGTGTTTTCTCTGATTAATTATCGGTAGGGAAGTGTTTGTTCAGAAAAGTCAGGGCATTTTTATACATAATTTTATCAGTGAGTTCTTCAGGAGTAAAATCATACATAAAGTTCTTTATTTCTTTTTGTGTATACAAGCCTTCAATTTCCCTGGGGTTTCGGAAAAATGCCAGCAATTCACGGTACAGGGTTACCATATCAGCAGAAGACTGATAAATCTCGGTGTGTCTGCTGTGCGCATCAAAATGCGTACACAAACTAATCATGTCCCAGGCCTCTATTGAGTTACTCATATGTATTGCTTTGCAAATGTTGCCTATTATTGCATCTATCACTATCCGGTGGCGGTCTGCTGAAAATGCTATTGCTGCATCATATTTGTTTCTACATGTTTTTCCCATTAGTTTGTCTTTCTCGAGCGAAATACTGATAAGCCCTTCCGATTGAAGGACAGCAGCTAAATCCTGCCTGCTGAGATTTCCTTTCTGATGACTAAGAAAGCTTTTTTTGTCTGCCTTTCCATAAGCATTGTCTTTTTTACTTAATCCGCTGATACCGGCACCGGTATAAATTATAGGAATTGTATCTTCCTTAAATCTTCTTGTTTTTATTTGTTTGTAATACCATTCACGACTTTTTAGACTCATTCCACCAATATCTACGAGTATTCTACGTCCTTTATCATTGCTGAGTAACTCGTTAATTGCTGCTTGACCCAGTGCTGAAAAACCTGTTTCAGTATTTGATTCAGCAAAAGCCTCTTCTTCGTCTGCTGATAACAAAGGGGCTTTTCCACATATACCATCGACAAAGAAATTTCCAAAATTAACAGAGAAAATGGGGATGTCGAGAAATTCTTCAGGTGATTTTTTTATAGGAATGCTCCCTTTTAATTTTCTTATGTTTTTAATTACCAGTTCTTTATATTCGGGGGTTGCAATCTGACCTTGTTCTATGTACAAATAATTCCCCAGGCTGTGTCCTCCTCCTATACTTATTATTAATCCCAGCTTTGTAGGGTCTTGTAGAATTTCAGGTATATCCTTTTTGCTACGGATAATCTCCGCTTTGTAGGAATGTACATTCTTGTGGTGACTGTACTTTAGTTCAGCTTTAAGGTATTTCAGGTTGTCAAGGACTATCCCGAAATAATCTGCATTGTTTAAAATGAAATTTTCCTCCCTGTAAGATAAACCACTCAGGCAACTGAAGATCTTTGAACTGCTACCCGGTGTCAGATAGGGACTATGCATTATTTGTCTCTCCGTTGGATGGATTATCTGATTGGAAATTTTGACATTCCCTTTTACTAGGTCAAAAAGAGAACTCTGATTGGTACGGTGAATGTTGTTAAAAGCTTTATTTAATTCGTTCGGCACCTGTCCCAATTCCAGACTACAGTCATGTTCAATTTTTTCCCAGAGGTTATGTCGTTTAACCTTTCTCGATTTAAAAGCTTTCTGAGTGGAATAGACTGCCATGTCAAAAAATTTGACAGGGTCTTCTTTCTTTATTTTCTCTTCTGCTACAGTTGAAAATAAATTGCTTAGTTCATCTTCAACTTCCGTATTGATTTCAGTGCTGTCAGTTTTTGTCGAATCTGATTGTCCATTCAGCAGGGAAGGAAGGCAAAGTAACAAAAGCAGAAAAATAGGATTGACAAGGATTGAATTCATCTCGGGTTATGGATTTTATTTTATTGATTTACCGTGAATAGTAATCAGTTTTGATTGTAAACAACATAATACCATTTTTATTTCTTTTACAATTTATTTTCTGTTTTAACCTATTCTTTACAAAATTATCAAAAAATGATCATTTTACAAGTCATTCCTTTATCGCTTTGCCTTTCTGTTACTAAATCTAATGTTTTTGTATGAAAATGATATCTAAGCTATTGTTTTTTTTATTGATTTCTTAATGAATAATGATTTAATAAAAGATATTATATTAATGTATCAAGAATATTTATCAGTCTTTCCAATTCCTCCATTGTATTATAGTGTGCCATACTTACTCTTATTACACCACCTTGTTCATTCAAACCCAGTTTTTTTGTAATTCCTTTGGCGTAAAAGTCACCGGTTTTGATGCCAATATTATGCGGATGTACTTTTTCGTTCAGCTCCGCACTGTTCTGTCCTTCAACTACAAAGGCAACTGTACATACCCGATTATTACTTTCATGATTGCTCTCCCCGATAATTCTTACAGTTTCTTTGCTTTTCAGAAATTCTAACAGCCGTTCAGCCAGTTGTTCTTCATGTGCATCAAAAATATCGAATGCATATTGTATCTGTTCCCGGATTGTGCAGCCTTCTTGAATGCCGTGATGCTTTGCCACCGCCTGATAGTACTCTACAATTCCTGTCAGACTCCAGCTTAATTCATAATTCTGTCCACCGGGCTGAAATTTGTAGGGTAAATCATCGGCAGCAATGAAATTGTGATTGATACCGGGGAGGGCTGTCAATAGTTCTTCCTTTCCATACAAAACACCCATATGCGGGCCAAATACCTTGTAGATACTGTACACATAAAAGTCGACATCCAGGTCTTGAACATCTACAAGCCGGTGGGGGGCATAGGCCACGCCATCAACAAAAACCTTTGCTCCTTTACTATGGACATAGGCTGCTATTTCCTTTACAGGATGTATCGTTCCAAAAATATTTGATGTATG
>CAJQOX010000138.1 GCA_905480075.1 uncultured Aureispira sp.
AATTATTATTGACTAAACAGATAAAATATAAACCTGTTCACGCAAAACTATACTTATTTAATGTTGCTTCAAAATATAATCACTTTTTTAATAAGATGTATTGATTAAGAGGACTAAAAAGAAGAAAAAGATTGATTGCGAACCTACAGGTTTTGCAATAAATCACTAAGGACGAAGGTATGATTGCCCTTTGCCGAAATTTTGGTCATTAATTTATCTTTATATTATTGCTGAAGGTGTTTTTAAAATCTTGTTCGATATTTCAAAGATAAAAATCATCTACGCAATCTATTTGCGTAAATTAAATCAATCATTTCATTAATTTAATAAATCCTGTTTTTATCCAAAAATCTTAGGTATTCACTTTATAGATTTTGTTTTAATATTCCTATATTGTAAAAGAATTAATGTTTTCAAAAAAAAATAATGACAGAATACAATCTTAATTTTATGCATCCACAGTACGGGACTACAATGAATGTAGACATAGATGCCTCTTTCACTGTGGAAGAAATGATTAAAAATTTACTGATGAGCGGATTTATCAGTAAAAATGAAGCCGGCTATGATTTTGCTTTGATGGATATGATGCTTGACAGGAAGGCCACATTTTCAGAAATTCAGGAATTATATGACGGTGCCGTTATAAGAATTATAGCTCATAAGGTAGATGCAACAGAAATAATAAGTGACAATTTCATTTTACTTCACATCAAACATCCTGTTGAAACATTGATTCTGGATTTAAAAATAAATGAAAAAGACTCACTAACAGAGGTAATTCAACAGGCTTCAGACAAAAATTTTATACAGGGAGGAACAGATAGTATTTTTCATCTTCAAAAAGGAGAAAAACTACTTGACCTGAATAAAACAGTATCAGAGAATAAGGTGCATTCTGGTGATTATCTGCAGATAGTAAAGGCTAATGAGGAAACTGCAGACCCCCTGCATACGGCGGTTAAGGGGTTGAATGATAAAGTAAATAAGTTACAACAGGATATAGAAACTCAGTTAACAACTATTAAAGATGCCTTGCCTGCAGCTAATATGATTCCGATAGACCCTACCCGTGCTGTCAATCCCACAATGCAGACTTACGAGAGTATAGATACAATAGTTAATCGACTTCTTGTCAGTTCAAAACAGGACCCGCTCAGGCCTGTTCGCCCCTTCCCTACTTCATTAGTCATAAATCTCTTATGCTTTCTTGTTATTGTGGTTTTTCTGGTTTTGGTTTTACTGAAGTATATTTGAAATTGATCTTTAGTCTCTTTTAATTTTGAAATAAAAAAAGCGGCACACCTCTCCGTGTACCGCTACAGTTTTTACCACAAAACCATTATATTTTTATATCTGTATCTTTCAGACTGTAAAATTTACTTCCCTAATAATTCTTTAGGTTCACAGTCATCATGTACTTTATCAATTTCAGATTCAGTAATCATTTCTGTACGGGAATAATTTAAGTTGACATTCAGTGGTCGGGTTGCCTGACGAAGTTCATCGTTGACATTATTTATTAGCACATTCCCAATCATGGGAATAGATAATTCAATAGAATTATTAATAACCGATTGCTTAATCATATCAGTTTTTGTAGTTGTTATTTTATCAATATTAACATTTGTCTGTGCCATGACTGACTGTGAGAATATCAACATAAAAAAGATCAGGATTTTTAGAGTTTTCATTTTTAAATTAAGTTATAGATTTATGGGTTTGGTCTTTTTGTTAATATAAAGATGCAATTTCTTATTCTGTGATACATTGACATATATCAAGTAAAAGAAAATAGGTGTACAATTTTTAATATAAAGATGTATTTGATCCTGACAGCATATCTATGCTTTGTAAATGTAAATCAGAAAAAAGGTTGCAAAAGTAGTGATTATAGTAATAGATAATTCTGGATTAAAAATTGTAGTTTTGATGACTAAAATCACGCTCATGATTATTCTTAAAAATCAAATCAATGAAAACAAGTAGCTTTTATATTCTTATCCCTTTCTTATTATTTAATTTAATGAGTTGTGCACAAGTGCATAATGATAAAGATACAAAACATAAAAACGGAGAAAATATTCATCAATATAACAATGCACTGATTAATGAAAGTAGTCCGTACTTATTACAGCATGCGCACAATCCTGTTAATTGGTACCCTTGGGGCGAAGAAGCACTTGAGAAGGCAAAGAAAGAAGACAAAATGCTTATTATCAGTATTGGCTATGCTGCCTGTCATTGGTGTCATGTAATGGAACATGAGAGTTTTGAAGATTCTGTTGTTGCAGATATAATGAACAAAAATTTTGTATGTATCAAGGTTGACCGGGAAGAAAGACCGGATGTTGATCAGATATATATGACCGCCTGTCAGTTAATTACAAAACGTGGTGGTTGGCCTTTGAATGCTTTTGCTCTGCCCGACGGAAGACCTTTTCATGCAGGAACCTATTTTCCAAAATCAGATTGGTTAAAAGTTATGAATTATTTTACTGAAATGTATGGAAAAGATAAATCTAAAATAATTGAAGCTGCGGAACAATTAAAAAAAGGTATAGCAGAGAGTGGTCGGGTAGGCTTGAATCCGAATCCTACTGCTTATAGCATGGAACTGTTGGATAATATTTTCGAAAACTGGAAGTCAAATGTTGATTTTCTTAAAGGAGGATATAACCGATCACCCAAATTTCCATTACCGGGGAGTTGGGATTTTATGATGCAATACCATAAAGCAAGTAAAAATCAAAAAGCTTTGGAGGCAGTTCAGTCAACATTGGACAACATTGCCTTTGGTGGTATTTATGATCATCTCGGCGGGGGATTTGCCCGTTACTCAACGGATGCTAACTGGAAAGTTCCTCATTTTGAAAAAATGCTGTACGACAACGGACAATTAGTCAGTTTGTATTCACAGGCCTATCAATTGACAAAAAATCCATTGTACAAAAAGGCGGTCTATGAAACACTGGAATGGATAGAACGTGAGATGACATCAAAGGAAGGAGGGTTTTATTCCTCACTTGATGCTGACAGTGAAGGGGAAGAAGGAAAATTTTATATCTGGAATGCCAAAGAAATAAAAGCTGTATTGGCGGAAGATTCTGACCTCTTTATGAGGTATTATAATTGTACGGAAGGAGGAAACTGGGAACACAAGAACAGTATTCTGTTAAGAAAGTTCAGCGATGAAATATTTTCAGAAAAAAATAATATGACTGTCTCTGAATTAACAAAAAAAATTACCTACTGCAAGAAGAAGCTCATGAAAGAGCGCGATAAACGTATCCGGCCAGGGTTAGATGATAAAATATTAACTAGCTGGAATGCGCTCATGCTTAGCGGTTACCTGAAGGCTTACCGTGCTTTTGACGACCCTAAATTTTTGAAAGCTGCCATGAAAAATGCGAACTTTATAGTTAATAAAACTATAAGTTCAGACAATAGAATTAGCAGAAACTATAAAGATGGAAAAGCTGTAATTAGTGGTTTTCTTGATGATTATGCCTTTGTAATCTCTGCTTTTACTGAATTGTATCAGGTAACTTTTGACGAACAATGGTTATATAAGGCAAAGGACCTTACTGAACATACTCTTCAATATTTCTTTGATGAAAAAACAGGAATGTTCTTTTTTGCGCCAGATTATAATGCAGGTCTGATTGCCCGCAAAATGGAGATCACAGACAATGTCATCCCTGGTTCTAATTCTGAGATGGCTATTAATCTATACCGTCTCGGTTTGTATTTCTATGACAAGGAGTATATTGCCAAAGCGAAACAGATGTTGGCCAATGTCTCCAATAATGTAGCTGAAAATCCGGCTTCTTTTTATAATTGGGGCAAACTGATGCTACAAATAATTGAAGAACCTTATGAAGTGGCTGTGGTGGGCAATGCTTATGAAACACTGAGGAAGGAGTTCGATAAAGAATATCTCCCAAATGTATTATTTATGGGAGGAAAAACAGAAGGCTCCCTTGAGTTACTCAAAAATAAACTCGTCAAGGGGCAGACAACCGTCTATGTATGTCAGAACAAATCCTGTAAAAGACCGGTAGAGACCTCTTCCGAAGCATTAAAATTGATGGAAGATTAACAGCATAGTATTTTTAATTATTACAGAATATAAGTATTCCCAATATTTCCACGATCTTACCTTATGAACTGTTTACAACTGTTTCTATTTTCTGCTACTTTTTTGTGTATTTATTCATGTATTAATAATAATGTCCAGGAAGATATAAAAAGGGATTCAGAAGAATTTACAAAACTTGACAGCAGTAGTCTGATGATTTTTATTGAAAAAATAAAAAAAGCAGAGGCAGCGGATGAGATACCGGCCCTGTATTCGGAAAAATTTATTCGACCTGCACTCAGTAAATTTGTTTCCCACCCTTACCTTTCTGATGCTGTATATAGTTACGATGAAATTGCCTACGAGGATAGCCTGCTCGTAGTTGTCAGTTTTTATTATAAAGCAAAAAATGGATTTCACCTTCTTGGTGCCTCTTTTTTGGCTTCTTTTTCAAAAACAACAGAGCAATTTATTGATTCTGAAATGGTTTTCGGAAGTTCTGTGTTCAATTATCAGGACAGCCTGGGCTATGATATTGGCTATTCTTTCCGGTCTGATCGCAGATTCGATAATAACTCAACTCTTGTTTTTACACAGGAGTGCGTCGAGAAGTATTTTTATCAAAATTTTAGACAAGGTATTCCCAAAAAGCAGGATTCCAAAACTGTACTAAAAATAGAATTGAATAAAAAAGGGTGTTTTCATAGAATTATAATGGATTAAGTTATTTTAAGTAGTAAACGTTTTTATCCTGACCATCAGAAAAAGGTACCTATTGCTACTTTGTTTAAATTTTTTTTTTGAAATAATAATTAAAATTAATTGTACAAATTAAATGATTAAATTAATTGAACTGATTATTATAGTGTTGTCACTATCTTTATCTGCCTGCGGTCAGCAAGATGATTCTGTATGGTGGAAAAATACGGTAGTTTATCAAATTTATCCACGGTCATTCTATGATAGCAATTCGGATGGTACTGGAGATTTAGAAGGAATTATCTGCAAACTGGATTATTTGCAGGAACTTGGAATAGAGACAATATGGATTTCTCCATTCTTTGAATCACCACAACAGGATTTTGGCTATGATATTAGTGACTATTACAAAGTGGATTCTTTATTCGGAGATAATGAAATACTGTCTGAATTGATAGAGGAAATACATAAAAGGAAAATGTATGTTGTTTTCGACCTTGTAATGAATCATACTTCCGATAAACATACTTGGTTTAAAGAATCTGCAAAAGACAGTATCAACTCAAAAGCTGATTGGTATGTATGGAGAGAGGGAAGAAATAATAATAAACGCCCTCCCAATAATTGGAAATCTACAATAGGTGGTACCGGTTGGCATTTTCATAATGGCCGTAATCAATGGTATTTTTCATCCTTTTTGCCCTGGCAACCCGACCTGAACTATCACAATCCTGAAACAAAAAAAGCGATGTTGGATGTTGCCCGACATTGGTTATCAAAAGGGGTAGATGGCTTCAGGCTCGATATTTTTAATGTGATTTATGAAGACCGAAGTTTCAAAAATAATCCTTTTTCATGGCGGGCCCTTCCATCTACAGAAAATCCTGACGGTTTTCAGCAAAAAATGAAATATACGGTTAATCACCCTCAGAATTATATTTTTGCCAGGGAACTAAGGGCTGTCCTCGATAGTTTCGAAGGAAACCGTTTTGCAGTAGGTGAAGTATTTGGCGATCATGAGGCTATACAAAGATACACAGGTCAAAAAGGGGACGGACTGAATCTGGTTTTTCTTTTTGATATGCTTGATTTTAATTTTAATGCCCGTTTTTTTTCCAATAAAATAGAAAATTATGAAAAGTATTATCCCAGTCCTAACTTCCCAACCCTGGTATTTAGCAATCATGACAGAAAACGTAGTATTTCAAGAATTGGTAATGACCCTGAAAAAGCAAAACTCATAGCCATTTTTCAATTAACAGCAAGAGGAACACCCTTTTTGTATCAGGGGGAGGAAATTGGTATGACTCAGGCTACTATACCAACAAAAAAAGCATTGGACCCCCTCGCTATAAAGTATAAATGGATACCTCAGTTCCTGGTTAATTGCTCTAAGGAATCACTTAACAGAGATGAATGCAGGACTCCTATGCAATGGGATAATAGTCCGAACAGTGGTTTTTGCGCTGAAACAACTAAGCCCTGGCTCCAAGTAAACAAAAACTACAAAAAAATTAATGTGGAATACGAAAAAAAAGACAGCAATTCTTTATTAAATTTTTATAAAAAGCTACTTGAAATAAGAAAAAAACACAAAACATTGCAAGCAGGAGATATTGAAATTTTAGATTTTAAAAGATCTGGAAATATTTTAGCGTACAGAAGAAGTTTAAGTGAAACAAATGTGGATGTTTTTATAAATTTTTCAAAAAAGGATAGAATAATCAATTATTCTTCTTCAAACCATGAAATAATTTTCAATCAGAATAAGGAAAACAAAATAGTGGGCAATCAATTAATTCTTAAAGGCTACTCATCACTAATATTGAAAAATAAATAATTTAAATCGTTTTTTATTGCCGAATATATAGATTAACAACAATTTATTAATGAGTTACTTATAAATCAATAAAATACAATTATATATTCTGTATACAGCAAATACACAATATAAAGCAATTGATAGTCAGAATTTTCGAAAAAAATCAGTATTATTGAGGTTGAAATCAAAATCAATCAATATAAATATGAAGAAGAAAAAGTCATTTGCCTTCTCACCCTTCAAAAAATCCAAAAAGAACGAAGAAGCTACTGATTTTGCTGTACCGGAGACAAGATATTTTAAAACAACAAAAGAATTTGATGAAGCAGTAGGTGAAGATTTTATCAAATTCGCCAATGAGACCACTGCTAAAGGGCAAAGATTCCTTGTAGGATTAGCACATGGTATATCGCCCTCAGGTGCATATGAGTATATCTATAATAATTTTTTTAAAATTGAACACAGAGAACTTCTAAGGTTTTCATTTACTAATTCCCGCCTGAAGAGACAAAGAAATCTTGATGGGATTTTTACCGGAAAAGTTTTTCTGACAAAATTACTCAGAAGAGGTTGGATAAATAAGGATCAAATTCTTGGCCGGAGTCTGGACCGGAATGACATTAAAGCTTATGCTGTCGGTTTTAATACCAAATTGAGGCTTTATATGGAAAAGCATCAAAAATCAGGTCTCGATTATGTGTTCCTTAGTTTCGACCCCACCGGCAGAGTAGCCGGCATATCGCGGGATTCTGATATATTTGATTCTAAAGAACTCGTTGTAATAGTGGATGATCTCGAGGATTTGGAAATTACAGGTACTCCTCAGTTTTTTATGCGTACAAAACGTATTGCTTTTTTAGCAACTAAAAATGACAAAAGGCGTCCTTTGGCAATGCTGTATCATAAGACAGGCCGAAAGGATCAAAGCCCTTCTTTTCTCAGACACATTGAAAATGTCGAAAATAAAATGTGTGTCTTTATCGATGATAAGGCATTGACTTGGCCTCAAAAGAAGATCGAAAGACGAACAGATTACGGAATGACCACAATTAGGCTTGATATGGATAAGCCTTATGATGAAAATGAAATTGATAACCGACCGGTTATTTTGTTGCTTCATGGCTTTCTGGGTTTAAATTCCTTTGATGGAATTTTGAATTCCTTATCCGATAAAAACTATATTGGTGCTGCGATGCATTATGGTTCTATTCCTCATGACCTTCCTCCAAAATTATATTCCAGGTTGGTTCTCAAAAATATTGATAAGGTTATCGAATTTTTTGGGTCAAAGGGCCATCCCGTTTATATATTTGACCATAGTATGGGCAATACCTATTTCATGTTGATGGACAGGGATTTTGAACAATTGCCTAATATTAAAAAATACCTCTGCGGAAGAATTGGCAGTAATCCCTTTTTCTGTAAACATGCAAAACATGCTTTTAAAGGCTTTTTGGATAATGTCCTCATTCCTTCCGTAAATTTTAAAAACAACACCACTGAGAAAACTATTTTGGTCTCTCTCAGGCGCATTGTTCCTCTTGAAACTAAGAAGAGTGTCAGAAAACGGGGGATTAAACTAACTGAATGGCTCATAAAAAAAGATTCTGCTACTCGTGACAGAATATGGAAGGCAGCAAAAAGGCAGGTTATTAAAATTATGACTTCCCTCGATTCAGTTCCGCACCTCGACAGAATACCTATTGAAAAAGCTTTAAGCAGGTTGCCCGTTAAGATATTTGCCATTCAGGTTCATGCTGCACTCGAAGAATCAAAATCGCATGACAAACAGAAAAGTTTTGCCAATATGGAAAAATATAATGTCCCGATTCTTATAATAAAAAGCGAAAAAGATGCTGTGGCAAAATATGATGCCTCTATTCATAATACAGATAATATAGAGGTACTTGATGTAACAAACCAAAATGAAAAAGATTTGTTCAGAGAACATTTATTCCATATGGCACATCCTGCAAGGGCTACAAAAATTATAACTCAATTTATTGATAAAATTGAAAAGAAAAGAAAGGACAAGCAATCAAAAAAAGCGGATCTTCAAAAAGACTAATGTTACTCTGTATAAGATAAAGCATTTTTAAGAGGATAAGCATAAATCTTCAGCATAAACTGCCGTCCTTCCTCCTGCCATTCCTCAGGTAACATTTCAATTAGTATGTTGAAAAACTGATTCAGGGATTCTTTTGCCTGTCCTGTATAATGATTTTGATGCTTATCTGTATCATTCAAAGCATCATGTGCATAATAATTTACCGGAAATAATTTATAATTCTGGTGAATACTTTTGTCAATAACAGAAGCAAGTAATTTCAATTTCCCCTTGACTGTATCTACCTCATCAAGTATTGACAGCCTTTTATCGAGCGGTTTTTCAAAATGAAAATGTACATTACCTTTATGTCCTTTAATTCCTAATAATAAGTGCTCAGCATCCTGATGAAAGGATTTTTTATACTCAGGATTTGATTGTTTTTCAAGAAATTCTTTCGTCTTAAGGTAAGCACAGGGGTCGAATTCGTAAGAAATTGAAACCGGAACAATTTTAAGATTTCTGAAATAACTTCTAAGGTCTTTACTCTTGTTATTCAGACTAAGCATCTTTAAAAGTGCTACCTGTGTACGGTCGTTTCCATCCTTTGCCCTACCCTCTCGCTGGGCTATCCATATAGAATCCTTTTTTTGATCTATTGTCTTATAGATGTAATCAGAAAGCAATAATGCATGACGATAAATTTCTCTGGGGTTACCCGTACGTTTGACTACAAAACTTTTATTAATACGAAATATTAATTCAGTCAAACGATTGACTACTAGGTTGTCCCCTATCGCAACCTGTGAAGTTTGCATATCATTCTCAAGTAATACCATGTTGAGAAAGGCAGAATCAAGCACAATATCCCGGTGGTTGGAAATAAACAGGTAACTTTCATCAGGCTTTAAATTCTCAAGACCAGTATAGGAAAGATGGCTAATCGTACTTTTTTTAACAGCCTTAAGAAAGGGGCGAATTACATTTTTCTGGAAATCATGTGCGGTTTCTACAAGGTCGACTTCCTCGAGAATCAATTTGTTCAATTGAAAAGGCACGAAAGCTTTCATTCCTGCAAGAAAATCCTGATAACTGAACAACTCACGAATTGCTTCGCGTACTTGTTCATCGCGGTATA
Organism: uncultured Aureispira sp.; assembly: GCA_905480075.1. Lineage (GTDB taxonomy): Bacteria > Bacteroidota > Bacteroidia > Chitinophagales > Saprospiraceae > Aureispira. The sequence continues at coordinate 9,788 of CAJQOX010000138.1, forward strand.
TTTCAGGTTTAGTATCCTTGTCCTGCATAATGCAAAAAAAATGATAAAAAATATATTAAAGATAAAAGATATCAGAAATAACATTTTCTGAAAGCAACAGTATCTTACATTAAAATAATTAGTAATTGTTTTACGGTTGCAAAGCTAAATAAATTCTTTGTTTGTTAATTAAATATTACTAATAACTTACGTACTAAATCATAATTTGTTTAACTATTTAGTTTATTCAAAAAATCAATTAGTCATTAAAATGTTTTAAAACATAAAAAAAAGCAAACTAAATTAATAGCCTGCTTGTATATATGCAATCCCGGGTAAATCTAATGCGACTATCTGTTTTTTATCATCTAAAACAGGAAAAGAAGTATTAATCTCTTAAATCAACCTCTTTCACACCAGGGTATTTTTCTTTGTTAAACCTGAAACTGTTACTGTCAGCTTTGGCGTTATTTATATTTTTAAGCAAAAATGTCATTCTGCTACCATCTTCCTGAAATAGTTTGATAGAGGTAATTTTAGTTTGCCCTTTATCTACCTGAATACGTATTTTCATAATGTCAGAGTCCGGATCAAGTGGTTTGAACTCAATTTTGTAGCCTTTGCTGTCAGAGTTAGTAATGGCATAAAAGAATTCTTTGTCAGATTCATCTATATTAAATATTTTGGCAGGAGTAAAACCGGGATCATCATCAGAATCATAATCGTTGACCTGAACTTCATTCTGTTTTTTGATGTACATCCACACCGTTTTTGTATTGTTAATAATGATGTTGCCATTATTATTAATTCTGTATTTATCTCCTTTCTGTAGTATACTCCCCTGTTGCACTTCCTTATCTTCCCCGTTTTCAATTTCAAGAGAATAATCTATTTGCAGCGCGTCGAATTTACTGTAAACTTCCTTGAGCTTTTTTAGAATTTTTGTTGCTTCAGGGTCTGATTTCTCCTTGAAGGAGTTTGATTGGCCTGATGCTTCAGCTATGAAAAAAGTAAATGAAAGAAATAGTAAGGCAAATTTAAATTTACTGATAAAAAGGGGAACCTGTTTGTAAGAAGTAGTATGGAACATGTAATAATTCCTTTTAAAATAGTTAAAAAATCACTTTTAAATATAGAATAACTTTATGTAAGGAACAATAGTCAAATGCAATGCCAAAATATAAATTAAAAAATATGTTAACATTTATCATAAAGAAAAACATATAATCACATCTAAATGAATCCTTATTTTTTATGTTTGTGAATTCAACGAACAATATTAAGAAAAAAAGCTAAAAAACTGTTAAAAACTTGCATGTTTAAACAAATTAAACTTACTTTGTATTTCAAAGTACTTTTAAAATAATACCTCATGGATAAACTTAGTAAAGAAGAACAATTGGAACATTTGCAGGAAATTCGTATGTTAATGGAAAGATCCGGTAAATTTTTATCTCTGAGTGGATTATCGGGAGTGGGGGCAGGTATCTCTGCTCTTATTGGTGCTTTTCTTGCTTATTGGCGTATTGGAATGTATACTTCAGTAGGAAGAGGAGGCATAATGATTAATTCTGTTGAAAGACTGATGTGGGAATTAATCTTCATTGCTGCAGGGGTTTTATTATTAGCCTTGTTTTTAGGTGCATTTTTTACAATAAGGGAAGCAAAGAAACAGAATGTCAGTATCTGGGATACAAGCAGCCGACTCTTGTTAATAAATCTAATGATTCCCCTTGCTACAGGAGGAGCATTTTGTCTGGTTCTTATCTATCAGGGGTTATTATGGATGGTAGCACCTTGTACTTTAATTTTTTATGGCCTGGCACTTGTCAATGCCAGTAAATTTACCCTTGATGACATAAAATATCTTGGTTACTGTGAAATAATACTTGGGTTAATGAATGGTATATGGATGGATGCCGGAAATGGAATTGTTTTCTGGGCAATTGGTTTTGGTCTTATGCATATTGTTTATGGAATTTTTATGCATTTTAAATATAACAAAGTTTAGTAATAGCTAAATGATAGAAAACCTAAATAAAGTCTTTGAATCTAGGGTTCGTCTGGGCATTATGTCTTTGCTGATGGTTAATGAGTGGGTGGAATTCAAATCTTTGAAAGAACAATTAAAGGTAACGGATGGCAACCTTGCGAGTCATCTTGCTGCTCTTGAAAAAAAACTGTTGATAGAAGTTAACAAAGAATTTGTAGGAAAGAAACCAAGAACAACCTATATGGCAACTAAACAGGGTAAAGAATTGTTTATGAAACACCTCGAAGCACTTGAAGAATTAATTAGGAATCGAAAATAAATTTTTTTATACTTTTACTTTGAATTTCAAAGTACTTTCTAAGTTATAACTTTTAAACCTTAAGATGATGAATTATATCAAATGGCACGAACAATTATCGGTTAAGATCAGAACCTCGGTTTTGGTATTTATAGTATTGATATTGATGGATAATTCCACAATTTTTAATATAGAATTATCCGACACTTTGAATTTATCAAGTAATATGAGTACCTGGCTGACCTGGAAAATTACGGGTGGTGGATTTATGGATAGTTTTGCCTATCCTCTTGTTGGCTTCTATTTGCTGTTAACGATACAGTTGTACGGAGTTTTGAAGGCACCTTACAGAAATATCTGGGTGCTTGAATTCACAATCATGAGCACTGCTACGTTAATTTTCATGAACAGTTTTATGATGATGGATGCAGGCAACAACAGTGTGATATTACTGAACAGTAGTTTTCAATGTATCAAGCTGATACCCTTGTTACTGGCCTGGAGGTGGACTAAGCAGTTGGCAATTCCTGTTACGATATAGAATTAATAGAATTAATAATAACCAAAAAATAAATAATTATGCAAAAATCCCCCGGGAATGAAGGAGAAAGAGAGGCTTTATTTAAAACAGGAATTGTATTTATCCTGATAAGTCTGATTTTGTACTATTTCATCTGCATCAACCACAGAGAAGAGGATATTACAGTACCGCTTGTATTCATTAATTACGGAATAACGATGTTTTATCTCTTATTAATGCTGTTGGCAAACACGAAGCTTCTGAGTGCTTTCAAATTCAGAAGAAATTCATATCAATATATATGTTTTCTTACTTTGGCAACGATCAGTTGTTTTGGTTTGAACGAAGTAATTAACCTCTTTGACAATTTCAGCAGCTGGGTTGATATTTATATAATTACAATGTATGCAGGTTTAATCTCCACTTGTTTTTTGGATAAACTACCAAAAATGGTCAGAATTCCTGTATTCTTTGTTACCGGGGCCGGAACAGCTATGTCCCTCTATTTTACACTTTACCTTTTACCCCTGATGCCTTTTGGCTTAGCCGGATTTTTTGCACTTGGATTGCCCTTGCATTTAATAGTTCCCCTTTTGGTTCTGATCAGCTTTGTCAGGATATTCAGAAAGGCTGAAAAGACAAATAATGAGAGAATGGTCTGGTGGGTAGGTTTGACATCACCCATTATTTTAGTATTTATATTCATGATTCAATGGAAAAGCACCTCAGATCTTATCGATAAAACATTTGCCGAATACAAAAGTTATAAGGAATTCAGTCTTTCAAAACCTGTGGAGGTTTGTAAATACCTGACAGATGGATTTTTTACACAGAGAATATTGAAAGGCAATCTGGTCTACTCCTCCTTCGGGAATATGTGGAATTGGGGTTTTCCGGGTATGACCATGAATGAAAAGAAAGAACACGACCCTTTGATAGCAATAGCAAGTTATTTTCTGGGAGACCTGAATCTTACACAGACAGAAAGAATAGATATATTAACATTCTATGGTAAAAACCGCCATGATACTTTCAGGAAATTATGGACAGGTAAAGATTTATCCACAAGTAAAATCAATACTAAAATAAAAGTATACCCTGAATACAGAATGGCATATACCGAACATCTTTTCTGTATTAAAAACAGCCACAAATGGAGAGAGGAAGAAGCCTTGTATACCTTTGAATTGCCTGAAGGGTCTGTTGCTACCTCTTTATCCCTGTGGGTAAACGGAGTGGAAGAACAATCAAGGCTGACAACAAGAGGCAAGGCAGATTCAGCGTATGTTTCGATTGTCGGCGTAGAAATAAGGGACCCTGCATTATTACACTGGCGCGAAGGGAACTCTGTTACTGTTACTGTTTTTCCATGTACTGATGAAGAAGAACGTATCTTCAGGATAGGCATCAGTAGTCCTATGGCTTTAAAGAATAGTCAGTTACATTTGCCGGAAATCGAATTTCAGGGTCCTGATTACAGCAATGCTGAAAGAATCAATCATGTTGAATTTCCGACAAGACCCGATATGGATTATGCTATTGATTATTATGGTAACCTGACATGCACAGCAATTCCAGTGAGTGACCGCTATTTTAGTTACGGTGGCAATACCTTCAGTATGGAAGAATACATAACCGAAGAAAGTTATTTTAACCCTCAAAACATTTATCTGGATATTAACAGGAGTTGGTCTGAGGCAGAATTTGATGAGATCTGTTCTATTTATTCAGGGAGAAATATATACCTCTATGACGATCAACAACTAATATCTGTTGATAAAACAAGTACAGAGAAATTCTATAAAGCAAGCCGTAAGAACTTCAGTTTGTTCCCTGTAAATTTAATAGGAAGTCCAGAAAACTCCTTATTGATAAGTAAAGCCGGGTACAACTCTCCTGATCTAAGTGATTTGGAGGAAAGTAAATTTGGCATAAAGATGATGGAGAATCTTACAAAGCGAAACAAAGAAAGTCAAGCACCCGTCAGACTATACAATTTATCTGAAAATCTTTCAGGCTACCTCGAGACTCTTGAAGAGTTCAATGTTTTTTACAGTATAAAGGGCGATACGGATAAATTAAGCAGAATGGCAAAAAAAATGAAGTACCCCTCCCCTCTTAAAAGTATCAACTCTATAGTGTTTAAAGAGTCAGAAACTGTGATACACTGTCATGAAAATATTGAAAATACAAATTCTCAGGCACCTGACTTGTTGATGCGCATGTATTCATACAACCAAATACTTAAAAAAATAGGCAGAGGCTATTTCGAAAGTGGATATGAAAACGATGATCTTGTAGCTATAGCCAAAGAATCGCATATTGTCAGTCCAATATCAAGTTTGATCGTTCTGGAGACAAAGAAAGATTACGACCGCTTTGATATAGAAGAGAACGAAGGTCTGGGCAACAGTTCTGATAATGGTTTGAACAAAGCCTTTGTCAACGATTCAGGTGCCGTTCCGGAACCACATGAATGGCTGTTTATTATTCTTTCAGTGTTGGGATTGCTTGTATTACAATTAAGATTAAAAAGATGTCACTGATAAATAAGATAACTAATGTTCTCAGTAATTCAATAATTACAGCCCTTGCGGCAGGTTTGCTTGGTCTTCCCGTGTGGATGGAATATCTGCACGGGAGTCTTTTGTTTTACTTTACAATAATTCTGGGGCCTTTAATTTTATATGTAAGACAACACGGACATGCCTCTATAAGGTTCTCAGTAGCATCAGCAATATGTTTGTCCGGATATTTGATATTGGGCATGAACATATTGTTTCTTGCCGGATATCTGTTTTTCCTTCTTTTTCTGATAGAATGGAAAGTGGGTAAATTAAATAATTTGTCTGTATACTGGATATTTTTACTTTCTCCCCTTACCATATTTATGTTCAGTGTATTCAGTTTTCCTATTCGATTAAAATTATCTGAAACTGCAGCATACTTATTGAGTTTCCTGTCAGATGATGCTTTTTGTCAGGGGAATATGATACTGATAAACGGCAGTGATTTTTCAGTTGACGAAGCCTGTATGGGGCTTTCTATGGTCGGATACAGTTACCTTATTATTCTTGTGCTGATCAGTTATTTTGAAAAATTATCAAAAAAAGAAATTGGAAGGATCGTAATAATTCTGATAATGTGTATTGGAACCCTCCTGATATTATTCGCCAACCTGATGAGAATCCTGACAATTGTATTCATGCGCGCAATGCCGGGAACTGCCGGGCATGAAATAATTGGTGTCTTGAGCTGGATCATTTATGTGATACTTCCCTCTTATTTTATGATCAGATTCTCTGTTGGTAAATTAGGTGCTAAGCCAAAAAC
>CAJQOX010000139.1 GCA_905480075.1 uncultured Aureispira sp.
ATGAGTCTTTCTGCACAGGCAAAAGTATTAAGGGCCTTGCAGGAGGGTAAAATTACAAGAGTAGGAGGCGAAAAAGAGATAAAAGTTGATGTCAGGGTGATTGCTGCAACAAACAAAGACCTTCGCATGGAAGTTGACGCCAAGCGATTCCGTGAAGATCTATATCATCGTCTTGCTGTAATCATCATACAGGTACCTTCGTTGAATGAACGCAAAAATGACATCCCTTTATTGGTTGATCATTTCATTGAATCGGTTTGTGCGGAATATGGCCGTCAGAAAAAAGAAATTGATGATGCAGCGATGCAACTGTTGAAGGAAGTAGACTGGACGGGAAATATCCGTGAATTGCGCAACGTAATAGAGCGTTTAATCATTCTGAGTGAACAGACGATTACCATTTCAGATGTTGAATCCTATGTGATGCCAACAATGAACAAGCACAATCAACTGAAGGCTTTATTTGACAAATTTGAAGATATTGACAGAATCAAGGAATATATTTCCGAGGAATATGCAAAATATTCTTCAGAGAAAAGTAATGCCTGAATAATATAAAAAAGTTTCAGGGATTGAAAATACTGTCATTCGTTTTTTCAAGAATTATAATTCAAAATTTAGCAGTACCAGAAGAATCATAATAAAAACAAAGACAAAGAGGATGATCTTCTTTGTTTTTGTTTTTTTGTTATTTTCTTTCCTGATATCTTCCTGTTCAGATCTTCTTTGCAGGTATTCAGATTCGGGAATATTGATCCCTTTTACCGAGAGAATTTCAAGGGCAATTTCCCTGTCCATATTCAACCATTCTTCAGGAAACAGCAAAATATTGATCAGGCCATCATTATCGAGTGAATTAATGAGGAAAAGTTTTCTGATTTGTCTGGAATCCTGTAGCAGGCCTTCGTTTTCTGCCATCAGATAATCAACCTTCGGTTGGTTATTAAGCGGCACCTGAATGGCAAAATCTTTTCTTTGCAGCTCCTTTACGGTAGAATTCGGTACAATCAGTGTATCCTGAGTGTAAGCCGGCACTTTTACTTTAAAGGGGATATTGTTCTCCTTCAGCAAATCAATTACGCCATCAATCTGATGTTCGTAGACAAAAATATAATCAGAGAATTGATTATCATCATCTAAATCAAGAATGTCCTTCATAGAAAATTTAATTAATTAAAATGTTCATTTACCCAATCACTATACCCTTCATCATGGAGCATAGGCACAATCAGAACAGGTGGTAAGCCCCTGTCTTGTTGTTGTAACATAGAGACCAATCCGGTGAATCGTTTATGTGCTTTATTATTTTTGATAGCAATATTTACTGCTTCCCTTGTCCCCACTAATATCACGAGTTCTTTGCCCCTTGTTATGCCGGTATACAAAAGGTTTTTGAACAAAAGAAGGTTGTAGAATTCGTGTACAGGCATAATAATACAAGGTGATTCAGAGCCCTGATATTTATGTACCGAAACAGCATATGCGAGTTCGAGGTCGATCAATTCATTGAATTCATATTCCACCTCTTTGCCTTCATAATCGACATAGAGCACTTTATCAACGGGAAGTATTTTTTTAATATAGCCGATATCACCGTTAAAGACCCCTTTATCATAATTATTCCTGGTTTGAATGACCTTATCCCCTTCAACAAATTTGCGATGACCAACCCCGGTTTCCTCATTAATTTTATTGGGGTTCAGTTTTAATTGAATAACCCTGTTGAATTCCACGCTACCTATCTGTCCTTTATTCATAGGGCAAAGCAATTGAATATCTTTAAACTTATGAAATTTGTATGCTTTGGGTAAACGTTTATCAATGAGGCCCATAACATGCTGAATGATTCTTTGAGGATTGCGTTCAGTAATAAAGAAAAAGTCCGCCCCCTTTTCAGTCCGGAGGTCAGGGAAAATCCCCTGATTGATTTTGTGTGCATTAATAACGATTTGCGAATTGACGGCCTGTCTGAAAATTTCAGTAAGAATTGTAACAGGGAGCTCATCACTTTTGATAAAATCATTAAGCACGTTTCCTGCACCGACGGAGGGCAGTTGGTCGACATCCCCGACCAAAACGATTTTAGCATGGTCCGGAACAGCCTTCAAAAAAGCCGACATAAGGAAAGAATCTATCATAGAAGCCTCATCGATGATAATCACATCACAATCGAGGGGGTCTTTTTTATTTTTGCGAAAGTATCCGGTAAAAAAATCAAAAGTTAATAAAGAATGGATCGTGGAGGCCTCTTTTTTAGTAATTTCAGTCAATCTTTTAGCCGCCCTTCCTGTGGGTGCTGCCAAGAGGATATTTGAGGTATACTGCAGGCAGATATCAAGCACTACTTTGGTTATAGTACTTTTTCCTGTTCCCGGGCCTCCGGTGATAATATGGATTTTTTCCTGTACAGATTTTGCTACCGCCTTTTCCTGTTGTTCGGCGAGTGTAATACCCAATTTTCTGCTTGATTTTTCAACTTCAGATTCCCAGTTTGCGGCAGAAATAGTATCATCAAAAAGCAGAAGGCGCTGCACTTCTTCGGCAATATCTTTTTCGTATTGAAAATTCAGTTTTGACCAGACAAAAGTGGTAGAGGAATCAGAATCAGTAATTATTTTTAGAATAACACGACCCTTGGCAGCGAGATTATTTAAAGCCATTTCGACAGCATCGGCAGAGACTGACAAGAGGAAAGCCGCTTCATTCAGCAGGTTTTGAAAAGGGTAGCAAGTATGACCGTTACGGGACATTTGTGTCAGCGTATATTCGATTCCTGATTCAATCCTTCTGTGGTCGTCATTACTGAAGCCCATTTGCTGAGCGATCGCATCGGCTTTTTTGAAACCTATACCATCAATTTCGGTAGACAATCGATAAGGATTTTCCTTAACTTTAGCGATCGTATTATGACCATAGACTTTGAAAATACGTTGAGCAAAGGCCGGGGATACACCAAAGTTTTGCAAAAAGATCATCACCTTTCTGATATCCTTCTGTTTAGACCAGGAATTTTGGATACGTTCCAGTTTTTTCTTACCAATACCTTCCACTTCAAGTAAGCGATGCGGAGCGACATCGAAAATTTCGAGGGTTTTTTCACCGAAGTGATCAACGATACGTTTGGCAAAGACATCCCCGATACCCGATACGGAACCGGATGCCAGGTATTTTTCTATCCCCCTTGTTGTAGATGGAATACTGACATCAAAACTTTTTACAACGAACTGTCTTCCAAACTTTTTATCCTTATGCCATTTGCCATTACAGGTAAGGGTCTCCCCTATCTGAACCCCCATCATTGAACCGACAACAGTAACAATGCGGGATTCTCCGCTAAGCAACAATTTAGCAACAGTATAACCATTGTCATCATTTCTGTAAATAATATGTTCCAGACATCCATCAATTGATTCCATCTTACAATTTACAATAATTTTTAAAATTGAGCAAACAGGAGTGAATAAGGATTAAAGTATTTCTGATTGGCAACAGATTTATTTATCTTTAACATAGATTAATACAGAAAATAAAAAAAGAAAAATGAGTAAAAAACTAAGGTCCCTGTATTTATATTCAATACTATGTCTTCTTATTGCAGGTTGTCGTGGGTGCAGCTGCAATCCACCCCACATAAATATACTGGAAAGCATAGTTGAGGAGGTCCGGTTGGATAGCAACAATACTGCCCGCATTAAAATAGAACACCTTGAGAAAGTTGCAATGGGCTTTACTTTTAAATACAAAAAACACGGTGGGAGCTCTAAGCATATGATAAGGTATAATCTTCAATTTAATGACCGACCTTACCGCAAGGAGATATATGAACATGATGCAACCGCCACAGACAGCATGAATCAACACCGGAAAGACATCAGTATAAAGCTAAGTCCTGACGAATTGCATATGCTCATAAAATATAAAAATGAGACTGTCGGTGTCTATCATCTTCTTGATTCCGGAATGCCTTTCACTACCACCATCATCCCGTCAGGAGTGAAAGTACTGGCAAAGCAATTCAATCAGAACAGTCTTAAGAGTCCGGAGGAAATTATGTATGCCTATGTGGCAACAGTAAAAGACATGAAAGATTCCTACAATAACAAATATATACTAAAAACACTTCAGGCCCAGGCGAGTCCCTCCTATTTTGACAAAAAATTCCTAGAGCTTTTAGGCCTGCCATTGGTTGATGGATATTTTGAGTCATCGAGAGTCAAAAAACTATGTACATCCCGAGATACAGAGTGGCGTACCCGTGCGACCAAAAAAGTATACAGGTACATCAGTGAAGCGAGGAATGCGAGACAACCTGTATCTGCTGACAAATTGCAACGGGCAAGCGGGGCAATTAATATATTCCTGAACGGCTTGAACGATTATATGGATAGCCGCGCTATAGAACGGCAGGTATTGCCTGAATACCCTTTGTATCCCTATACGGTGGAGTTATTTCACTACATAAAAGATGATTCAGAAGAGCATAGATCCTTGCGGAAGAAAGAAGCAAAGAGTGTTTCAAATAACTGTTTAAAACTATTGACAGAAGACACTTTCAGGGAGACTTTACCCTCAGAGGAAGAAGCTGTCAACTGCGCCATAGAGTTTTTGATACGATATCGTGACGGACGGAATACCGAGGCATTTGAAAAAGCAATAGCAGCAATATTCAGGAAAGAGATACTTGAAATCGACCCGAGAAACATGGAAGACGAGATATTATTTCCTTATGACACAAGGTTTTCAGAAGCCGAAAAAGAGATAATTCTGAAACATGCCAAAAGATTGGGTAAAGAAGTTTCATCACTTGAAAAACATTTCCATCTGAATCGATTCCTTAAGGGAATTGAAGCAAAGGAAAACCCGGAAAGTGCTGAAGATGCTCCCACTTAAACACAAGAAGGAAATTAAATATCAATCCATCGGAGCAGGTCATCCTCCCCTTTTGACATCATATTATTATCGATGAGATGTTGAATAGTTTTGAGGACAATTTCTTTATAATTTGGAGAAAAGCCATCGACGAGGACATTGAGTGGCAGGGGGTTTAATCGGAGATTTTCTTTAATTTTATTTTTTATGTCTGAATAATCTTCCTCTTTTACATAGTTATTATGTCTACCGAGGCATACATCACATTTCCCACAGGCTGCAGCTCCTTTTTCGTCAAAATAATTCAACAGCATCTGTGAGCGGCACATCAGGGTTTCAGCATAGCTGAGGGACTTTTCCATGCGATCTTTTTGCCGGTCTTTGAGGAAATGATATCTTTTCTGATCCATTTTCATCAGGTCTTTCGGAAGGCGTTCAGTAAGAAAAGTAAGTTGTGGTGAATCTTTTTGGGGAGTATATCTGATGATAGCATCCTTATGTAGTTTATCGAGCAGTTCCACTAATTTTTTATGCGGAATTTTAAGAAAGGAAGCCAATTGTCCTTCTTTGATATTTACAGATTGATTAAAGGCCCCCTGAAAGGAACGGAGAATCACTTTAAGCAATTTCTCCATTTTATTATTTTTGAGCAGGTAATCGTAGAGTTCCTCTTTTCGGGCAATAATTTGCAGAGTTGAAGGAAGGAAAATATTTTCAGAAAGCAGGATATATTCCTCTTTCATCAGTATTTTGAGGGCATTAAATGTTTCGAGGCTGTTGAAGTTATACCTTTTGGCAAAATCTATAACATCTATATCGAAAGTTTGCCCGAAACCTGCTCCTACAGCCAATTGGTAATAAGACCCTAATGCCTGATAGACTCTCCGAATATCTTTAATTGACGGATAAGCCTGATTGAAATGTTTTTCCTGACGAATTCTGTCCGACTCATTAAAGAGGAGAACCGCATACGCCTTCAGGCCATCCCTGCCGCCCCTTCCTGCTTCCTGAAAATAAGCTTCAAGACAATCGGGCAAAGTAAGGTGAACGACAACACGGACATCCGGTTTATCGATACCCATCCCGAAGGCATTCGTCGCCACAATTATTCTGACTTTATTCTGTATCCAGTTGAGCTGAACTTTTTCTCTGATATCGCCACTTCGGCCTGCATGATAATAATCTGCAGAGATGCCATTATTGTGAAGGAACCAGGCAACTTCTCTGGTTTCCCTTCTGTTTTGAACATAGACAATTCCAGCACCGGCTACTTTACGAAGAATATCCAGCATTTTATCATGTTTGCCTTCATCGTACAAAACCACATAGGAAAGGTTGTTCCTCTCAAAGCTTTTCCGGAAGACCTTTGATTTTTTCCTGAAGCACAATTTTTGCTGAATGTCCTTAACCACCGGCGCCGTAGCGGTAGCAGTGAGGGCAATAAGCGGAACATCAGGAAGGAACTCCTTTATTTCTGCAATATTGAGATAAGAAGGCCTGAAATCATATCCCCATTGTGAGATACAATGTGCTTCATCGACCGCTATGAGAGAGACATTCATTCTTTTAAGCCGTTCTATTGCCAATTTTGATGAAAGACGTTCAGGAGAGAGGTATAAAAAATCTATCTTTCCATAGACACAATTATCAAATATTCTATCGATATCTCTATGGTTTAGACCTGAGTAGACAGCAGCGGCATTCACTCCGATTTTAGTTAAATTATGCACCTGATCTTTCATAAGGGCAATAAGCGGAGAAACAACAATACATATACCCGGAAGACAAAGAGCGGGAACCTGAAAACAGACAGATTTCCCCCCTCCTGTAGGCAGGAGGGCAAGAACATCATTCCCATCGAGTACAGATTGAATAATATCCTCCTGCATGGGCCTGAAATCATCGAAACCCCAATATTTTTTCAGTACTTCGTGTGGAGTCAAAATAAAGTTCTTTAGAAAGGGTCAAAACACTAATAAGGGCAAACTCCGCTATCAAAAAGAACGGCATGCACAAAAGAAAGCGAAGGATATGAAAGTACGGAATTAAGTATTAAGCTAATAATTTTTGTCTTAATTTTTTGATATAGTCTACAGAGAAAAGTAATCGGGAACCATACCATGAAAAAAGTTCACCATCTATAATTTCATATTTAGCATCCGGTAATATTTTTTTAAAATCCTGAACATGAGATTCATTAAAAGGAAAGGGTTCAGAAGATAGCAAAACAATATCAGGATTGGCTTCGATAATCATATCGTGGCTGATGACAGGATACCTTTTTAAATGTCCGAAAACATTGACAAACCCTGATTTTTGTAACATAGTATTGATAAAAGTATTTCCTGCAGCTACCATCAGGGGATTTTTCCAGATAAAATAAGCTACTTCAGGACTTGGTTTATTGTGTGTAAATTCAGACAAACTCAGGAAGTCAGCTTTAAGCAAATTGACAAGTTCCGTACTTTTTTGTTTTAGCCCCAGAAGATTTCCCAACAAGTCTATCATAGACCATACCTCTTTCAGGTTTTCCATATCACTCATCCATACCGGATAATCAAGAGAGAGTTTTTCAATGTCCGATCTGGAATTTTCTTCTTTATTTCCTATAATCAGATCAGGCTTCAGGGCATTAATTTTATCAAAATCAACCTTTTTAGTCCCCCCTATTCTGGTTTTAGACCGGAACCATTCCTGAGGGTGAATACAGAACTTCGTAATTCCAATTACCCTGTCTCCAAGCCCAAGATAAAACAACAATTCGGTGAGAGATGGCACTAAAGAAACAATGCGTTCAGCGTGAACAGGCACCAATAACTTCCTGTTCAACTGATCGGTGACTGAATTCATAAATTAAATGATTAATAAAACTATTATATGATAAATACGTAACATTAAATAAAAATATTATTCAAAAGTAATAAAATTCATTATTCTGTCAATAATACAAAGAAACTATATCATAAGGATTTGAAAGTAAAAATATTTCTAAATGGCATTAATTTTTTATTAATTGCAACGATATTAATTAAAAACTATTAGCTTAGCGATGACAGATACTACAAAATCAGGAACTTTCCGTTCAGTAGTGAGATTCAAAACAAACAGGAAAAATCATGTTACAAAAATATAACTTCTTGGTGACGGTGATGTCAGTAGTACTTATTTCGGGTTGTGGAACGACAAAAAAGATGAAATTACTCGAGGAAGAGAAAATGAAGACGGAACAAAGTCTGCTTAAGACAAAAGAACAGCTTTCGGTGAGTAAACGGAACCTGAACAAACTAAAAGACTCCGTCAGTTTAATTACTGAAGCACAAAACAAGACGATTGAATCCTTAACAAAGGATTATAAAGACAGTCAGAACAACCTTTCACTCCTGCAGGAAGAAACAAAAAACATCAAGCAATCTGCTGCTGAATTAGAAAACAAAATATCTGATTCAAAATCCTACTATAAAAAACGGATTGCCCCCTTCCTCGATGTACAAAAAAAACTGAATCAACAGCACAGAACACTAAACGAGATACATGCAGACTTAAAGACTTTGCTGGAAAATTCGCCGGGTATCAAATACAAATTAAAAGTAAATAAGAATGATATTAGAATAACTTTTGACAATTCATTTTTATTTGAACCCAAAAGAGAAAACCTTACTGAAAACGGGAGGTGGGTATTATTTCTGATTGGAGAAGTGTTGAAAAAAAAGACTTCAGTTAATGTTATGATTTCGCTATTTACTCCTAAAAATGAGAATGAAGAATGGAAATTTATAAGTATGAGGTCCTTATCGGTATTCAACAGATTCAGAGATAAAGAAATTTCAGCAAGCAGGCTGAAAACTATAATCAATATCAGTAGCAGTAAAAGCAAATACACAGAAATTGTTTTGGGTTACCCGAACAGCAAGTTGTTAAAATTAATCCCTTTAAGATAAAAAAAGCTAAAGTTGTATGCATAAAGAAAAAATATTTGCATATTGTTTGGCATTATAAATGTATGAAACAAAATCAGAATAATTAATTTAATAACAAATAGAACCAAATGATTAAATATTTAAATTACGCGCTTATTCTTACTGTTTTCGGCACCTTGCTTTCCTGTGTACCCACCCGTAAATTTGATGCAGAAGTAGCTGCAAGGTCAGCGGCAGAAAGTCAGGCAAGAGAATCAAAGGCATTGGCGAAGGAATCCGAAGAACAAAGACTACTTGCCGAGGAAGAAATAAAAAAAATAGAAAAAGAGTTGATGGAACTTGACAAAGATTACACCTTGGTAAAAACAAGGTACGAACAACAGCAAAAGTTAAATAAAGATCTACAGGTTTTGTATGACAAATTACTTGAGGTAAATGAAAAACTTACTCAGGAAGCTGCAGGAAGAAGAAGGGAACTATCTGAAGAAGTTGTACGAAAAGAAACGGAATTGCGTCGTAAAGAAGATGAAATCCGTAGCAGAGAAAGGGAGATGGATGATTTGAAGCGTAAGATGGACCGTGAAAGAGATGAGATTGACCGTTTGCGCAAGGACCTTGAAGATAAAAACTCTAATATCAGCAATCTTGAAGGCGACAAATCGGAATTGGAAAAAGATTTAAGGGAGCGTCAGGAGAGATTAAAAAAACTGGAGGCAGACCTTGCATCCCGCGAGGCGAGGGTAAAAGAACTGGAATCTGCCATTGCTGCAAGGGACAAAAAAGCACAGGCATTAAAAGACAAGTTGAATGAAGCTTTGTTAGGGTTTAAATCTTCTGATTTAAGTGTGGAAATGCGAAACGGAAAGGTTTATGTCTCATTAAGTCAGAACCTGCTTTTTGCAAAAGGAAGTTCAAAACTTGACAGCAAAGGTGCAGAAGCAATTGCAAAACTTTCAGATGTTCTAAATAAAAACACTGAAATTGATGTGTTAGTGGAAGGGCATACAGACAGTGACGGTGATGACAAAACAAACTGGAAACTGAGTACGGAACGATCCCTGTCGATAGTTGACAAAATGATAAAGAACAAGGTTTCAGCTAAAAGAATAACTGCTGCCGGACGGGGAGAACATGTACCTGTAGCATCTAACAGTACAGACTCAGGAAAAGCTAAAAATCGTAGAACAGATATTATTCTATCTCCCAAGTTGGATGCAATTATGGATATTCTTGAAAATTAAGAAGTTCATATAAATATAAACGAAAAAAGGGTTGACCTGAATACAGGTCAGCCCTTTTTTTAAAAGACAATTTACAGAGAAAAAGAAATTACTCTTCTTCTTCTTCATCAAGCACTTCTTCGACTGCTGACAATTCCAACAGAGACCTTTCATTGAGAAAATTAAACCATTTTATCAATTTTTTGATATCACTGACGAGCACTTTATCCTGGTCAAAGTCGGGTAATATTTTTGAGAAATAACTTTTGATATCAGAAGAGTTGGACTTCACACTTACAGGTGGGTTGTCATCAAACTGAGATAGCATGTTACTAAAAACCATCTTAAGTTCTGCAGTAGACTCTTCATTATTGGTATAGATAGAAATTGACTCAAGGGGTGTAAACTGATGTTTTCTACTTGGAGCAAAGAACTTTTTCCCATTATCTAAATCCTCTATAATCAAACCATTCTGACGATTGGCAGCCATTTTAAAAATTCCGGGACGTCCGGAAACAGCAACAAGTTTTTCTAAATTCATTGTTATTTATTCTTTATTAATTATAATAATAAAATTCTACCTGATACAAAAGCAATACAAAAATACAAAAACTGCCGAATATTTCTAATTCTTCTACTTTTTACATAAAATCATTCAATAAAGAAAATCATTAGAGTGATCGTATATGCTTGAAAATTGAATGATGAAAGAAAGCATCAAAATTAATACTAAATCAGTATTCAAAAAATAAAGATTAAAAAAAAGAAAAAATTTAAATTAATGAAACATCAAAAGCAGACTACCGTTAATCCAATTCGACAAATATTTGCAAAAAAAAAAGAAAGTACAATTAAATTACGCTATTTTTGAACCATAAAAAAGCGTAAATTCTACAAATGTATATATGGAAATTAACAAAGAAAACCTACTCTACCAAAAATTAAAAACAAACTTCGGGTACAACAGCTTCCGTGCTCAACAAGAAGAGATCATTGAACATATCCTTAAAGGTAAGGACACCGTTGTTTTGATGCCTACCGGTGGAGGCAAGTCAATCTGTTTTCAACTCCCCTCTTTAATGCTTGACGGTTTGACATTGGTTATCTCTCCATTGATTGCGCTAATGAAGGATCAGGTACAGAGTCTTAATGGAAATGGAATTCCTGCCGCTTTTCTGAATTCTAGTCAGACCGCAGAATCTGTACACCAAATCAAAGGGCAGCTTGAACGGGGGGAAATAAAATTATTATATGTATCCCCCGAGAAGATATTTTCGCAGAACTTTTTATCCTATTTAGCCCTGCTTAAGATCAAACTTATAGCTATAGATGAAGCACATTGTGTAAGCAGCTGGGGACATCATTTCCGACCTGAGTATCAGAGATTGAATATACTCAAAAAGCATTTTCCTGCCACCACAATGGTAGCACTTACCGCTACAGCAGACAAAGCAGTACGTTCGGACATCGGTGAATTGCTTGGCATGAAGGCACCAAAAACATTTTTATCCTCTTTTGACCGTCCTAATTTGTCCCTAGCAGTATTGCCGGGACAAAAAAAATGGGAACAAATTATAAGAATTGTCCATAAGTATGATAAAAAAAGTGGTATAATCTATTGCAGCAGCCGTAAAGCAACCGAGACCTTATCAGCAAAATTGAAAGCCAAAGGCGTCAAGGCTGCCTGCTATCATGCCGGAATGATGACTAAATTGAAAGATAAGGCACAGGATGCTTTTATTCAGGGTGAAATTGACGTAATCTGTGCAACGGTAGCATTTGGAATGGGTATAGACAAGCCGGATATCCGTTATGTAATACACCACAATATGCCAGGCAACCTGGAAAGTTACTATCAGGAAATCGGACGTGCCGGACGTGATGGTTTGGCTTCTGAAACCATCCTTTTTTATAGTTACCGGGATGTGCAGACTCATCTTGGATTTGCATCTGAAATTAAAAACAAAGAGTACAGGAAAATAAAAATTGCCAAACTGATGCGTATGCGTGATTTTGCAGAAGCACAGATATGCCGGCGTAAAATATTGCTGAGTTATTTCAGTGAGACACTGGAAGAAGATTGCGGAAATTGTGATGTTTGCCGGAACCCACCAAAATTTACAGATGGCACAATACATGCTCAGATGGCACTTTCGGCAATTGCCCGGACCAATGAACAGGTAGGCATGAGTATTCTGGTAGATATTCTGAAGGGTTTTAATACATCAGGAGTCAGAGAAAAAGGATATCAACAGATAAAAACTTTCGGGGCCGGAAAAGGGACTACTACCTTAGCCTGGCAGTTATATCTTCAGCAACTCCTGCAACTTGGTGCAATGGAACTGGACTATAAAGATTCATATAATCTAAAATTAAATGACTTCAGCAGAAAAATACTCTC
Organism: uncultured Aureispira sp.; assembly: GCA_905480075.1. Lineage (GTDB taxonomy): Bacteria > Bacteroidota > Bacteroidia > Chitinophagales > Saprospiraceae > Aureispira. The sequence continues at coordinate 12,408 of CAJQOX010000139.1, forward strand.
CGGGACTGCCAATGTAAAACTAGTCCCCTATGACATCATCAAAGAACGTCAGGAAGAACAAAAGAAAGCAGCGAAGAAAATTGTTCAGGAACCTCAAGAGAATAATCCGTCATTATATGAACACCTGCGATTGCTGAGAAAAGAGATAGCCGACAAAATCGGAAAGCCTGCCTTTGTAGTCTTCGGTAATGCTAGCCTTATGGATATGAGTTCAAAAGCCCCTGAAACAATTGAACAATTTCTGGACGTAAACGGAGTGGGAAAACACAAGGCAAAGAAGTACGGATCAGCATTTTTGAATGCTATAAAAGAATTTAAAAACCAGTAATTATCCACTGACTGACATGAAGTATCCTTTTAGTGCCATTTTCCCTTTAATCATTATTGGAATTATTTTTTCTTGCCTTAAAGACATTAATTACAACATTATTATTTTGGTTAGCTCCTATCAAAACCTTAATTTCGCCTAAATATTATAAAAAGTAAAAACAAAGAACAAAAATGTACAGAACGCACAATTGCGGAGAACTCCGTTTAGAACATAAAGGACAGGCAGTTATATTATCGGGATGGTTGAATAAAAACAGAGATTACGGTGCGATGACTTTCATAGATTTGAGGGACCGCTATGGCATTACTCAATTGGTTTTTAATACTGAAGTAGATGAGAATCTATATGCAGAGGCAAAACGATTGGGTCGTGAGTATGTACTAAAAGTAGAAGGTACGGTATCCGAACGTTCAAATAAAAATCCTAATATTCCGACCGGAGATATTGAAATAATTGTAAATAAACTGGAAGTTTTGAATGGTTCTAAAACTCCTCCTTTTACCATAGAAGATGAAACGGATGGTGGTGATGAAATAAGGATGAAGTACCGATATCTTGACTTAAGAAGAAAGCCTGTACAGGAAAACCTGTTTTTCAGATCAAAACTTGCTATCGAAACCCGTAAATATCTTGCGGATCAGGATTTCATCGAAGTAGAGACCCCTGTTTTAATTAAAAGCACCCCTGAAGGAGCCCGTGATTTTGTAGTTCCCAGCCGCATGAATGCCGGACAGTTTTATGCCCTGCCTCAGTCACCACAGACTTTCAAACAATTATTGATGGTCAGTGGCTTTGACAAATATTTTCAGCTCGTAAAATGTTTCAGAGATGAAGATTTACGGGCAGACCGTCAGCCGGAGTTTACACAAATAGATTGTGAGATGTGTTTTGTCACTCAGGAAGAAATATTAAATACCTTTGAGGGGCTTACAAAGCATGTTTTTAACGCCTGCCTGGGAGTAGATTTACCTGATTTCCCAAGAATGACCTATGATGAAGCAATGCAACGCTATGGTTCCGACAAACCCGACACCCGGTTCGGGATGGAATTCGTGGATTTTACACAACTTTCTCAAGGACATGGCTTCCCGGTCTTTGACGGTGCGGAAATGGTTATTGGAATTTGTGCAGAGGGACAGGCCGACAAATACTCCAACAAAGATATCAAAAAACTTACTTCCTGGCTGCAACGTCCTCAGATCGGTGCCAAAGGATTGGTCTATGTTAAATACAACGCAGATGGTACTTTAAAGTCCTCTGTCGGAAAATTTTATAGCGATGAACAATTGATGACCTGGATGGAAGCTGCCGGAGCTAAAAAAGGCGATATGTTATTGCTCCTTTGTGGTGAAACAGATAAGGTTCGCAGTCAATTAAATGATCTTCGTTTGGAAATGGGAGATAGAATGGGATTGCGTTCTGAGGGATTCAATCCTCTGTGGGTTGTAGACTTTCCTTTATTGGAATGGGATGAAGACAGCGAACGTTTTCATGCCATGCACCACCCTTTCACTTCTCCAAAAGAAGAAGACAAAGAGCGTATGTTGACCGGAGACCATGCAACGATGAAAGCCTTACGGGCAGACGCCTATGACCTGGTAATCAATGGCTGGGAAATCGGTGGAGGTTCTATCCGAATTTTTGACAGAGAATTGCAGGCCAGAAACTTTAAATTACTTGGTTTTACAGATGAGGAAGCAGAGGCACAGTTTGGGTTTTTGATGAATGCTTTTGAATATGGTGCTCCTCCACATGGTGGTATCGCTTTTGGTTTTGACCGCTTATGTTCTATAATGAAAGGGGCCTCCTCTATTCGGGATTTCATTGCTTTCCCCAAAAACAATCAGGGTCGGGATATAATGATTGATGCACCTTCTCAAATAGATGATGAACAATTAAAAGAACTGAATATAGGATTGATGATAAATAATGAAGTTTCCTGACTAATAAATGGAATATACAAAAAAGGAAAAACTTATACTAGCCAGAAACATATTAATTATTCTTATAATATTTAATTGTTTGTTGTTTATTAATGTATTTATTTTTCTGGAAGAAGGGCTATCGGGTTATGACAAACGATCCCATTTCCTGCCGACGATAGTATCAATAATTATTGGCTATTTATTAACAAAAAATCAACTTTTAAACAATCGATATTTAGAAGAAAAGAACAAGGCAGAAGAATCACTGATCGAAAAACAAATTCTGTTGCGGGAAGTACATCATCGTGTAAAGAATAACTTACAGGTCATTACCTCTTTACTTAGTCTACAATCACTTTCAATAGATGATGAAAAAACTAAGAATATTTTCCGTCAAAGTCAGATGAGAATAAATTCCATGGCAAAGGTTCATGAATTACTTTATCAGACCGAGAACATGAATTCAATAGATTTAAAAAAATACATAGATGCTGTCTGCCATAATATAATGATTTCATTTGATAATCTGAGCAGCGGAATAAACATCCAAATTAATATAGAAGATATTTCACTTAACATAGAAACGCTGATTCCATTGGGTCTGATAACTACGGAATTGTTGACAAACTCTATAAAATATGCCTTTCCTGATACCAATAATAAAACGATCAGGATAAAAATTGTAAGGTCAGCAAAGGGTAATTTTTCTTATACCCTGGAAGACAACGGGATTGGTTATGATGACAAAAAAATAAGAAAAAATTCAATTGGATTAAAACTGGTAAGCAAACTTACAAAACAGATATCCGGGAGTCTGAAAAAGACTTCTGATTCCTCGGGTACAAAACATAGCATAATATTCAGTGAGGTCATACACTGATATTTTTTCAGAAATTCCTTTAAGTCATAAGCAAAAACTTATCAGAATACTTCAAAAGTTCAATAATCAGTGCCCCTCATTTTATAAATTCTGAAAAAAATTAAATACCTTAATAAACAGTCCCCCAGATTCAGCAAACACAAACTACCCTCAAATGCTGTTTAACTCTATAGACTTTGCAATATTTCTTCCTGTAGCGTTTATACTATACTGGCTTATTGACCGGTATAACCATCCTTTTCAGAATGTATATTTAGTCCTTATCAGTTATTTTTTCTACGGCTGTTGGGATTGGCGTTTCCTGGGACTGATATTTTTGAGTACAGTGGTCGATTTTTTTGTAGGCTTAAGTTTGAGCAAATATGAACATAGCGGATTACGAAAGTTATTCCTTGGAATCAGCATTACAGTAAATCTTGGAATACTGGCTTTTTTCAAATACTTTAATTTCTTTTTGGATAATATAAGTATGGTATTTTCTTTTTGGGGTACAAATCTCGAATTAACTTCTTTAGATATAGTATTACCCGTAGGGATAAGTTTCTACACTTTTCAGACTATGAGTTATACAATAGACAATTATCTGAGAAAAATAAAAGCAAGCGATGATTTTGTAGCCTTTGCCGCCTTTGTCTGTTATTTTCCGCAATTGGTGGCCGGACCTATTGAAAGGGCAAGTAATTTATTACCTCAGTTCAATAAAAAGCGGAATTTCGACTATGACGAAGCAATTAACGGCATGCGGCAGGTACTTTGGGGCTTATTCAAAAAAGTGGTAATTGCCGACAATTGTGCCGAGGTGGCGAATCAGGTTTTTAACAATTCTTCTGATTATTCGGGCAGCACCTTGCTTATAGGGGCAATATTCTATAGTTTTCAGATATATGGAGATTTTTCAGGATATTCTGATATGGCAATCGGTACCTCAAAATTATTTGGTATCAAACTGATGAAAAACTTTTCCTTTCCCTATTTCTCCAGAGATGTAGGGGAATTCTGGAGGAGGTGGCACATATCGCTTTCTACCTGGTTCAGGGATTATCTCTACATACCTTTAGGAGGTTCTAAAGGAGGAATATCCCTCAAGTTACGCAACACTTTTATAATATTCATAGTTTGTGGATTCTGGCATGGTGCTAACTGGACATTCATTGTATGGGGCTTGCTTAATGCAATATATTTTATTCCTTTATTGTTATTGAATAAAAATAGAAAGTATATCGAAATTATTGCCAAAGGGAAGTATTTACCAGCACTAGGAGATATAATAAAAGTGCTTGTAACATTCAGCTTAATAACAATATCCTGGGTATTTTTCCGGGCCGAAAACCTTACACATGCTATTAGCTACCTTAGTGAGATGTTTTCGATATCTATATTTCATTATCCAGATGAAGGAATAGTAAGTATGGGAAGAACAACAATGGTTTTGATGTTTATTTTCATCATAATGGAATGGATAGGAAGAGAAGGAGAATTTGCTTTTGAGTGGATAGGCAAAGACAGACCGTATTATATCAGATTTCCTATGTATTATGGAATGACCCTTATGATTATGTGGTTTTCAGGTAAGGAACAGGAATTTATATATTTTCAATTTTAGATATGCGTAAATTTGCAATAAAAATGTCTTTGTATTTAGTTCCATTATTGATCCTGATGTCAATCATGGAGTTTACCCTGCGTTCTATCCCCAATGAATTCAAATACAAAAATACTTATCTGAAAGAAAATGGAGATAAGATTCAAACACTGATTCTTGGGAATTCACATTCTTATTACGGAATTGATCCTGATTACTTTGAAGAAAATTGTTTTAATGCCAGTCAGGTTTCACAACCTCTGGAATATGATGAAGGAATATTAAGATATTTTGAAAATGATCTTAGTTCCCTTAATACTGTAATCTTAAACATTTCTGCTTTCAGCTTATTTTATGATTTCGAAACATCTGATGAACCCTGGAGAAATAAAAACTATGTACTCTATTATGGAATGAAACATCAGAACAGCTATAAAGATAATTCAGAAGTTTTTAGCATGCGATTCAGTGTCAATTTAAGAAGAATATCCAATTATGTAAATGATAGACACTCACTGACCTGTTCAGAAAATGGCTGGGGGAATGATTATACATCAGAGAAATCAAAAGACCTTGCTGAAAGTGCTTTGAAGGCAGCTAAAAAACATAATGTCACAAATTATGACCACTTTGACAAGAACAAAAAATACCTGGAATCAATAATTGATTGGTGTAAAAAAAGGAAAATAAAAATAATTCTTTATACAGCTCCTGCTACAAAGGATTATTATCAATTGATACATCCTGAACAATTAAAAACAACGACAGATTACCTGAAAAAAATTGCAAAAACCTCTGATAATTGTCAATATGTCAACTTTTTGAAAAGTGAAGAGTACAGCTCAGAAGATTTTTATGATGCTGATCATTTAAATGAGAAAGGAGTAAAGAAATTATCAATGAAAATGGCTGACCTTGTAAAAAAGTAAAAATTATCCTGTACTATATTTCCGGTCAATCACTTAGACTGATTCAGCATACATGTAAACAAAACTGATTCTTTACAGGCATTATTTCATAAATCTTGTCCTACTTTGAAAAAAATCCAGACCTCAGGACAACTAATTTTTCTAAAAAAATCTATCATTGGTTAACTCACTTACTAATAAAATACATCTTAATAAATGTATATTTTTATTAATATAAAAAACGAAAACATTAATATATTCAAAAGATTAAAAGATGATAAAATTAAAGGATAAAACCTTCCTGACCGACATAAGTATAGTCTCTGCACTACTAATAAGCATATTCATAAAATGATCCGACTCCTTCCTGGGAGTACAATACAAAACACAGTATAATCCGCGTTTATATTCAATACAAGCAATAATAGAATCATGTTTTTATAAAACAAAAAAGAGAAGGCAGTGAACTATTCACCCACCTAAGGACAGTTACATATTATTGAGTTCTAAAATGAATAGATTAAAAAATAGGTATACGATAATTATCCTTTCTGGACAACAAATTTTCCTGAGCCTATAGCTTTCTCATCTGCCCATAATTTAAAAAAATAAATGCCTGATTCTAAATCATTTCGCTGTATTATCAATTCATGTCTACCCAATAATACAAGTCTTTTTGTATTAAATAAATTACTGATAAGTTATTTTACTGAATCTTATCAGAGAACAAAAATAGTTTATCAGGAAATTGACTTCAGTTAAGAATTCAGACGAAGTGAATAATTTAGAGTAACAAAAAAAAAGAGCGACACTATCCCTGGGGACAATATCGCTCTTTAAAGAAAAAAAAAGAAGGCAGTGACCTACTCTCCCACCTATCGGCAGTACCATCGGCGCTGAAGGACTTAACTACTTTGTTCGGAATGGTTAAA
>CAJQOX010000140.1 GCA_905480075.1 uncultured Aureispira sp.
TATCAACCTTTCTCAGGACAGCCTGCTTTCTTTTCAGTCAGTTATTGAAAATGTAAAAAAATGGTCTGCCGAGGAGCCTGAATTATATGATTTACTGATTAAACTGGTAAATGAAGACAATGTCTTGATGCAGGCAAGTAGTTGCAGGCTTGGTTTTCGCAGTTCCGAAATTAAAAACGGACAGCTGTTGATCAACGGCAAAGCAGTATACCTGAAAGGCGTCAATCTTCATGAACACGATGACCGTAAAGGACATGTGGTGGATGAAGACCTGTTGATAAAAGACCTGGAATTGATGAAAAGGTCTAATGTCAATGCCATCCGTACCTGCCACTATCCTCAGCAAAAACGCTTTTATGAACTTTGTGACGAAATGGGCTTCTATGTAGTGGACGAAGCGAATATTGAGTCTCATGGCATGGGCTATGGTCCGGCTTCTCCTGCCAAAAACCCAAAATGGGAAAAAGCGCATTTTGAAAGGATTTGGCGCATGGTGGAACGCGATAAAAATCATCCTTCTGTTATTATTTGGTCGCTGGGTAACGAGGCAGGCAATGGTGTCAACTTCCTTCATTGCTATGACTGGCTTAAAAAACGAGATAGTACCCGGCCCGTACAATACGAACAGGCACATCTTAAGTGGCGCAATTCCGATATCTTTGCACCGATGTATCCCAATATAAAAAAGGTGGAAGACTATGCAAAAAGCAAGCCTGAAAAGCCCTTGATCATGTGTGAATATGCGCATGCTATGGGCAACAGCACCGGGGCCTTCAAAGACTGGTGGCAGCTTATTGAACATTACGATGTCCTGCAGGGTGGGTTTATTTGGGATTGGGTTGATCAGGGACTGATTAAAAAAGACAGCAGTGGCAGGGAGTCCTGGGTTTACGGAGGTGATTTTGGTCCACAAAATGTACCTTCTGCCGGAAATTTCTGCCTCAATGGCCTTGTATTTCCCGACCGAAGTCCGCACCCGGGGCTTTTTGAAGTGAAAAAGGTTTACCAATACGCAGCCTTTGATACTATCGGTATAAAAAACGGATATATACAAGTCAAAAACAAATTCTCCTTTGTAGATCTGTCAGATTTTAAGTTGAACTGGCAAATCAGGATAAACGGAGAAATTTACGCTTCAGGAGTTGTCCCGGAATTAAAAATAAAGGCCGGCAAGCGGGAAAGCATAAAACTAAATTTCAGATGGCCACCTCAAAGACCCGGACAGGAAATATATTTAGACCTGCAACTGACAGGTAAAAAGAACTCCGCAATGGCACGTAACGGTCATATAATGGCAAAAGAACAATTCAAGCTGAATGAGCAAAGCCCTGCTATCTATATTGCCGATACTACTGATCAATCACCGATACGCCTTAAAGAGAATAAAGATTCCTTGTTAATAACAGGTAAGGATTTTAAAATAGTCTTTGATCTGAAAAAAGGGAATATCTCCTCCTGGACCTACCATAAAAAAGAACTCGTCAAAGAGGGGCTGATGCCCAATTTCTGGAGGGGCATGACCGATAATGACTACGGCAATTTTCTTTTGTTGAGAGGGGGCAACTGGAAAAGGGCGAGCAACAGAAAAAAAGCAAACTCTGTAAAAGTTGAACAGGAACAAGAAGGAAAAATAAAAATTAAAGTCAGGCATCATTTGGGTTGTAATGGCAGTTTTGAGGTAGAGTATCTCCTACATAAAAACGGGGCCGTTTTACTTACTTCAACATTGAAAAGAGGGGCTTTAAAATTATCAGAATTACCACGAATGGGCATGAAAATGCAACTTCCCAAAGCCTTCGATCAATTGAGATGGTATGGCAGAGGCCCTTTCGAAAATTATTCGGACAGAAATTATGCCGCCCACGTAAGTCAATATTCCTCCACTGTTGCCGAACAATATGTGCCCTATATCCGCCCGCAGGAAAACGCTTACAAAACCGAGGTCCGGTGGTTACAACTGACCGACAAAGAAGGAACAGGGTTGCTAATAAAGGGACATCATAATTTGCTTTCCTTTTCAGCCTTACATTATCTGGATAAAGATTTTCAGGCAGATGTTCGTGCTTTGGGATGGGCAAATGCTAAAAATCAACATTATTACGATCTCAAAGAAAGAAACCTGGTAGCATTGAACATCGATTTATTGCAACAGGGATTGGGAGGTGATGATTCCTGGTGGACCAAACCTCATAAAAAGTACCGGCTGAATGAAGGGAAATACAGTTACAGTTTTTGGTTAATGCCCCTTAGCGATCCTGAATAAAAATTGGCCATTAATTTTGAGGATTAATTTTCTCAGGATTATTGTCAGATAACATATTCTCAAATAATTCGGAAATCTTCATTGCGGTCTCAGCTTCTTTCAAGACCTCTTTTTGAAGCAAATCAAGATGGTTAACACTATAATCAATGCTCTTTTTCGGGAGGCATAAATACCCCTTGTTTTTTCTTAGGGACAGCCATTTTTCATTGCCCGGCAAACTATTAAAAGATTGAATTAAGTCTCCTGAAATCAGATAATACGCATGCATGAATTCAGAAGAAAAGATATTAAAATTTTTCAGAAAATCAGAGGAAGTAATCATCTTGTTAAATTCAATCCTTTGATATTTATCATGTTCAAAAGGGTTTGGCAATATCATTGTTGTCTCCTCTTCAAATTTCTGAGACCGTCCTGCCGCCAAGAACCAATATTCAAGGTGCCCTCTTTCGAGCTTTATTTTAAGGGTGGAAATATTAATCCCCTTAAAAGAATACAAATCAGTCTGAACGATTGAATCGGAGGGGTAGCCCATGATGTAAGGAATCAGCGATTGGGCATTAAAAAACTGCCGTTTCTCTTCAGCTTGCAGGAGAGGAAAAGCCTTCAGGACTTTTTTTTTGACCAGCGGCGGATTTCATTATTAAGAATAAGCATTTTCTTTTGGTATTCCCTGTTATGCTTTTCGTATTGAGTGCGCAGCATATCGACCCAGTACCAGATTACCCCTACAACAATCATAGAATAAATCAGAATAAATACAGGGACATTGAGGCCTGAAATGATAATATACCCGATATATAGAATAAAGCCTCCGACAATCGTTTTAATTGAATTATTTTCATTGGCAAGAACATTCCACCAGGAGTTTTTTTGCTTTTTCAGCTTTTTATACTCACTGAGAATTTCCTCTCTGCTTTTCTTTACTTTTTTCTTGTTCATAATAATCTGAAAATGCAATCGTTAGAATCAACAGACCAATACATCGGCCAGGTGCATCGTTTCGATATTGATATTATTTTTCTGAATATAACCATTAAGATGCATTAAGCAAGACAAATCGGTGGAAATTATATAATTCACCTCCAAATCTAATGCCTGTTGAACTTTTTGTTCGGCCATTGCCACAGAAATCGGTTCAAATTTAGTAGCAAAGGTACCTCCGAAGCCACAACAGACATCCGACTTAGGATTATCAAGGAGTTCGAGACCTTCCACAAGTTGCAATAATTTCCTTGGTTCTTCCCTGATATTACATTCTCTGAGTGCTGCACAAGAATCGTGGTACATAGCCTTTCCTGATAATTTGGGTCGGAGGTTACGGTAATTGCAATGATTTATTAGGAATTCGGAAAACTCAAAAATCGAAGCAGTAAAGTTATCAAGCATCATCTTATCCATTTGCCCTTCAAAAAATTGGGGGAATTGATTTTTGACAAAGCCCACACAGGAAGCGGAGGGGCAGACTATTCTTTTTTTATTACAGAAATCATCGACAAATTTTTGAGCGACCTCAAGGGCTTCATCCCAGTAACCGGCATTCAATGCAGGCTGTCCGCAGCAAGTCTGATTCGGATTATATTGAACATCGCAATCCAAATTTTTGAGGACGGTGACCATATTAACAGCAGTCTGCGGAAAAAGCTGATCGATAAAGCAGGGAATAAAAATATGAGTCATAATAATAATTGCTGAAAACAGGAAACAGAGGTTCAGGTAGTGTTTTTTGTAACTAATTCAATTTTGCAGGATAAACAAGATCAAAAGGGGGGATATCAATTACAAATTTCTGATTATCAGAAAGGCGCAACATAGAATAAGTGCCATACATTTTTCCCATATCAGTTGTAAGTTGAGAACCGGATTGGTATTGGTGGATATCACTTGATTTAAGAATAGGTTGTTGACCGATTACGCCCGGCCCCTGCACCTCCCGGAGTAAGTTGCAGGAATCCCAAATAAACCAATGCCTGTCGATAAGTTGTACAGTATGCAGTCCAAGATTTTCGATTAAAACATTATAAATATGAACAAATTCCCCCGATTTCGGATCAGACTGAGCAGCGTAATAAAAAGATTCCACGCTGACCCTGATATCAAATGTTATAGCGGTTACCAAGATAAAAGCTTTTGCAGATCACTATGCAGGATCTGATTGAAGAGAAAGAAAATTTTCAACAAGAGACTCTGCATCTTTTAAAGCAGAATTTAAATCATCATTAATCAGTGTAACATCAAAATATCGTTCATAAGTCATTTCCTCCTTCACTCGGCAGATACGTTTTTTCAGACTTTCATCGTCTTCCGTTTTTCTGCTGGTCAATCTGTGTTTAAGGATATCAAAAGAAGGAGGTTTCACAAAGATCGACAAGGCTTTATCACCATATTTCTGTTTTACAGCAAGGGCACCTTTGACATCCACATCAAAAAGGACACTTTTACCGAGAGACCAAAGCCTGCTTATTTCGCTTTTCAAGGTTCCATAGTATTGATTTTCATAGACTTCTTCATACTCTACAAACTGGTTTTCTTTTATTTTTTTATTGAATTCTTCCACATTCATAAAATAATAATCCATACCATTCACCTCCCCGTAACGAGGTGTTCTTGTACATGCTGAGATAGAAAAGGAGATGTCATTCCGAACTTTAAGCAAGTGTCGAACTATTGTAGTTTTTCCGGCCCCTGAAGGAGCAGTAAAAATAATGAGTTTCTTATTATCCATATGATTCATAAGTGTTAGTGGCAAAAAACTCTGAAAGAAAGATTAATAGGTATTATATATTAATTCAGAAAATCAAAACACATTCCTGAGGCAGATAAAACAACTATAATTCTGTCAAAA
>CAJQOX010000141.1 GCA_905480075.1 uncultured Aureispira sp.
ACACTACGTACCAGAAATAAAGTGCCAATATGTCATGCTAAAAGGTTTCTTTTTACCTCTTTTGTCTCATTTTTCCTCTTGGTACTGCATTTGACTATCTGATGTTGTCAATCAATTTTAAATTTATTTTTAAATACTAAACAACATTAACATGAAACTGATAACAAGAAATTTTGTGCCAAACAACTACTACATGCCTTCATTATTTGATTCATTCTTCAAAGATGATTTATTTAAACAGGTAAAAAGATCTGCTTGCAACGCTGATACCTCTTTCAATAAGGTGCCTGCTGCTAATATTAAGAATGAGGAGGATAAATATATTGTCGAGTTGGCAGTGCCGGGTTATGATAAATCTGATTTCTCCGTAGTATTAGACAAAGGCCTACTCACTATTTCTGCAAAAAAAGTAAATGAAAATGATGCCTCTGATGATAGTTATTCCTTCAGACAGTTTTCTGCTGCAGAATTCAAAAGATCTTTCAGGTTGCCCGAAAATAAGGTGGATGCTGAAGCAGTATCGGCAGAATATGAGGCGGGGGTCTTGAAATTAAACGTTCCTAAAAAAGAAATTGAAGATACTAAATTGAAAATTGAGGTTTTGTAATTATTGTTTTGAAAAGTGGGCCGCTTCCGGGGGGAAGCGGTTTTTTAATTTTTATCTGTTTTGAAGATACGAAGATTAACATTGTTGGTGTTATAGGTCTTAATCCGGGTTTTTATTTGAAGTCTTTTATATTGTTTTATCTGAAACGTTTTTTTAATACTTGTGTTTTTTAATCCAATAGTAAATTTGTTGAAAAAGTTATTAAAGTTAAATTATTGTTAGTCAGTATTTTGTGGTCTAATGTGTGTAGTTTTTTTATTTTTTATTTAATTTAAGGAACTTTTTTAATCTTTTGATGGTTTATTTACCAAATACCCCCTTATTTAATAATCAAAGTATATTCTCCAAAAAATCTAATTTCTTGTCCTATTTCTGATACGATTATTAATAAATAGTATTATAGGTTTGAAATAAGACAATATAAAAAGTACAGAAAAGTCGCCTGAAATACTTCAGGCGACTTTTTTATTTTCTTCCTCTCCGATAATTGGGTCAACATTCTGCTTAAACGGGATTTTGAATGATTCGTGAAAATGAATTGTTAGCTCCTCAGAATTGACATTCTATATTTTTATTAAATTTATAATTATCTTAAATCTAAATTCCAATAATTTATGAAGGATAAAAATGATTTGGATTTATCTGAATTGCCTCAAGGCTATTGGATAGAAAATGCCTCTGATCCGCTCATCATAGGTTTAAGGCCTGAAAAAAAAGGTTGTTTTATTCCCGCAATATTTTCCTTGCTTTTAATCTATAATACTGTAACAAACAGTGAAATAGGTTTGGCTGCTGCTATTGGTCTTGTCCTTTTTCTTACTTGTGTTTTCCTGTATTCAGTATTAGTAGCCAATTCAACAGACACAATTTCATTTTTTGAGAATGAAGTTGTCCGCTTTGAAGGTACAGGGAAATTTGGATTAACTAAAAAATTCAAAATTGAAGAGGTGATAAGTATTGAGAAAATAATGTCTTATACCAACAGCCGTGTTCCAACAGGAAAATATTTTCTGGAGGTGAAAACTGAAATAAAGAACTATCCCAATCCACGAACTATCATTTTATTGGAAGCCCTTAGCCCGGAAAAAGCTGATTTTATTAAGTCTATTATTGATAAAAAAGTGGAAGACAGTAAACAAGACCCGGAGGATAAAGAGGATGCTTAATTTATAATTTTCCTTTAGATTTCAACCATTTTAATCCCTCTCTGCAAGTTAATTTTGATAATTTATTTTCATTTTCCCCAATAAAGCACTTCACCACTTCCCCTGCAGTCTTAGAGTACTGACGCAGGGCCCATCCACTGCCTTTCTGTACAAAAAATTCTTTCGAGTCGGCTCGCATCAATACAGAATTAAATAAAATATCCTCATCCGTCTTTTCTTTATAATGCAACTGAAAAATAATGGCAGTCCGCTGAAGCCAGAAATTATCGGATTCTATCCACTTTTTTGAATATATAACTGCCTGTTCAGGTTCTCTTAAAAATACATTACCTATTAATCTCGGTGCCAGATAATCCACTGAATCCCACCAGCTGTTTGTCAGAATCATCCCTTCCCATAAATTTATCCAATTTATGTCTGCCTGCTTTATCTGACTGTACATCAAATCCAGGGCATGATAATGCACCTCCCGGAAAGGACTTTTCCACAATTCAGAGACAAGTTCAATAAGGTCTTCGCCTTGAGGAACTTCCCGGTCTGACCAGAATTCCCTGCAACAAGACTGACGCTGTGGTTTTTTCAATCCAATAAAATCAAACTTATTGCGCATGTATTTGCTCATTTGTTCGGCTGTTTCTTCGTTTCTGAACGATAAAAAATGATTTATCAATTGATCCTTTATTGATAGCAAACCCATAATTATTTAATAAGTAATTTGTATAAAAATGAAAAAAGCTGTGAACTCTTTTTGTATAAACAAAAATATTCACAGCTTTTAATACCGTTTTACTTAAACTGAAAGTCAGAAACCTGATTAAATGTTTTTCATCATCTCAGCAGCTGCTTTTATATCTCCCTGACTTTTTGACTGCAAATTAAATTGAGTAATTAAATGCTCAAAAGGATTGACAGATACAGGGGGGAAATCACTCTCTGCGGGATCTTCCACTTTTTTTACCTTCGTTCCGGTGTTTACTACTTCTTTTAAAGGAGTAGACATCGCCTCAAGGTCTGTTACCAGCTTTGTAAGTTTTGCCTTTGCATCCTCATAAAGTTTGACTTTACCATCAAGGTCTTCTCCTGATGAAATCAACTCTTTTAGTTCATTGTCACCGGAAAGTTCATTTACGAGGGTCTTGGATTCTGTGAGTAGTTGATCATGATCGTTATTGCTGATTTTCTCCATAGTCGATTTAAAAAGGTCAATCAACGATTCACTGACAGATTTTAAATTCTGACCCTTGATGTGTTTGTTGTAAACGTCTTTTACAATACCATTAAGAACAGGTATCATAGAGGTTCCCTTGTCTACGATTTCAGAAATGTCTTTAATGTAATCATCAAGGTTTATATTGAATTCAGTACCTGTTGTCGCTTCAGTATCCTCTGCAGTCTCTTCTTTTGAATCGCCTTCAGCTGCAACCTCTTGTCCGCCCTCCAAAGAGTCTACAAAAACAGGTTTGGCAAATGGTTTCAGTAAAGATTTCGCTATTTGCTTTAAAATAGGATTCTTTCCACCTTTGCCCATTCTAACCTCCAGTTTTAAAGATGTGCTGATCGGGTCAAAGACACAGCGGCCTGCTGCAAAAGTTTTAGAAGTTTTTCCTTTTATCCCCTTGATCCATTTCTTCCAGACTCCGGTAACTTCACCTATGTACATGATAGGTTCTAAAAGTGGCTTACCTGTTTTAGGATCAGTTTCGCCATAGTCAAATTCTGCATCGTAGAAAAACTGTAGAGGTTCAGCGAAACCTTCTTTCAAAAACTTTTTCAAACTTATTTTTACATATCCCTGAC
>CAJQOX010000142.1 GCA_905480075.1 uncultured Aureispira sp.
TGATATACAGCAGGCCGTTGAATGTATGGCAGGATTTCAAATAGATGAGAATGTAGTAATGCTTCCGTATGACATACCAATTAACAATGGCTTTGTAACAGAAGGGCTATGGCTTTTCCACATTGATTTGGGCTTCGAAACAAATTTTTCCGGTTATGTAGGTGCAGGCCTTTATCTTGGACTCTACGTACAAACCGGTTTGGATGCTCCTTTTTTTGGAGGAGGAGGCACTGTGGCAGTCGGAGTAGAATATACTTTTACACATGTACCACTCAGTGTAACAATCGACTGGAAACCTATCTTTGGATACCCTAGATTTTCTCTTGCCCGGGGTGCTTTGACCTTGCGTTATCTTATTCCTACTACCTGGCATTAGACTGTGAATCAGCCGACTTTCATTCCTGCGTTACTTTAATAACAGTATAAAGGGGAGGCATTAAATATCAGTACAAATACCAATGAACCGTTCCGCAGGAATTGACATCAAATGATCGACCAATACTTTTAATCCGAGGTAGTGGTCCGTTTTCGAAGGGTCGGGGTTGATATAATTATAATTTTTGTGTCTCCAGAAGGTCATAGCTGCCCCTGCATAAACAGTAAAAGCATGCAAAGAATTCAGTTCAGTTTCATTGAGGTTATTCTCATTCAGATATCCTTTTAACAAACTATTGACTTTATTAAGGTTTATGGTTTTTTCTTGGCTGCAGACCCCAATTATTGTCATTCCGATATCGAAAACGCGATAATAAGCTGCCGCTTCCTCAAAATCCATAATTTTCAATGACTTTTCATCATTACTGACAATAATGTTATCACAGAACAGGTCTGAATGAATGAGTGAAATAGTCAATTTCGAAGAAATAAAGGGTAAAATGTAGTCATGAATCCTCAAAAGCCACCTGTGGAAATCTGACCCTGAGGCATATTCTTCAAGCAGAGAAAAGTTTTCCATACCATATCCCAATTTCTGTGGCAGGTACTCCGGTGCAGCAATTTTATGTAGTTTGCCCAATTCCCTTCCTGTGAGTTCAACAAGGTACAGAGAAAAATCATCCATGATTTTGCCTTCAATAAAATGTTTAATCATGACAGGCTTGCCTTTCCATGAACCGACAGCATTTCCTTCAATATTCCTGACGATTTTAGAAGTCTGAAAGTCATTTTTGTCAAGATGTTCCAGCAAATGAACAAGTTCTCTGGTTCTTTGAGCTGATTTTTGTTCACAGACAGTCAGCACATATTTTCCGGAATCAGCAACAATTAAAAAATTTGTATTTTCCGAACCTCCGCTTAGCACTTTAGAGGAATGAATATTATGAATCTGATACCCCGAAAATATCTGTTCTATTTCTTTGTCGGACAAAATAGTAAATTGAGCCATATCAGTTTTTTAAAACTTTGGTTAAATCCCAGTTTTTATTCATTGCATCCAACAAAGCCTCTTCGAGATGAGTATGATGGCAGGTGTAGCCTCTCTGACAGAGAGTTTTGGCAGATTCAATAGATTGATGCATTGCTGCCTCAGGCAATTTATTTAGACAGAGCGCTTTTTTGATGGTATTTGGGAATTTTGAGGGATGTGCGGTTTCCATACAGACAGTTTTAAGGTTACCGGCTTTCTGTCTCAGTTTTTCAGCGGCGACCAATGCCACCGCGCCGTGAGGGTCAGCAAGGTAGTTTTCTTTATCGTAGATCTCTTTGATTTTATAGAGTGTCTCCTCATCCGTAACCGTCATAGAAAGAAAACCTTTCGAGTATGCTTCAAAGGTTTGCTTATCAAACTCCACTTTTCCTGTAGCATCGAATTCATCATTCCATGCTTTTATTTTTTTGGCGTTGCCATCGACACAGAAGTACAGGAATCGCCAGAAATTGAAAGGAGTAAGAATATCAATAGCAGAAGAAAGCGTTTCATGAATAAGTTCCTTAGAAAAAAGGCCCTGACTGAATATTCTGTGCAGGCAGGCATTTTGATTATTTCCGACAATATAATTTTTGACAGGAAGGCCCATTTTACGTGCCAAACCACCGGCACAAAGATTGCCAAAACCACCTGAAGGGACCGCCATATTTATCTCTTCTCCTACAGAATCAACCACCTGAAAATAGCCATAAAAATAATGCACCGTCTGCATCATTACCCTTCCCCAGTTGATGGAGTTTACGCTGGAGAGTTTCACTTTATCCTTAAAGGGTTTATTGGCATATAGTTTAGCAATCACATAATCGAGGTCATCTCCTCCTTCAGGGCAATCAAAAACTCCTACGGCATGCACATTAGGGTGCGGCAAAGTAGTCATTTGGCGTTCCTGTTCATCTGTGATCAGCCCTTTAGGATAGAGGACCCAAGCATCGAGCGTAGATTTTCCGGCGATATAAGAAGCAGTAGCAGGTCCTGTATCGCCGGTAGTAGCAACAATGACCGAGAGATGTTCTTTTCTTCTTTGGAGAAAAAAATCAAAGAGATTCACCAGGAAGGCGAGTCCTATATCCTTGAAAGAAATAGTAGGCCCGTAATACAACTCCATCACCCAGGTATTTTCTGCTGATTGAAGGGGGTGCATAGCAATAACTTCCTCTTTCTCGAAAGTGGAATAAGCCTTGTTTAGTATAGACCTGAGTTCGACAGCGGAGATAACAGAACGATCAATAAACAAGGACAGGATTTCAAAAGCCAAGTCTTTATACGTCAGGTTTTTCCAGCTTTCCAGCTGTTCCAATGATATTTCCGGCAACTTTTCGGGAACATAGAGCCCCCCGTCCGAGGCAAAGCCATCGAGAATTGCCTTTTCAAAACCAACCGGGTCACTACCTCCTTTATTACTAAGATAATTCAACATAAAAAATTTAGATTTAGCTATTGAGAAAAACTGCTGAAGCGATCATAATATCCTGGACAGCCACACCTGTGAGGTCAGCCACAATAATCTGACTGTTATTTTTGCGCTGCAGGTCAGCATTTTGTATAGCGTTGCCCAGTTCCACCACCTTTTCGGGTTTGAGATGACCTGATTTGACCGCCCTGAACACTTCCCCTCTGCTTTTGCTTTGCGGAATACTGTCAGAGATGACGATATCAGCCATCTGCAGGATTTCCCCATTGAGTTCCTGTTTCACCGGAGTATCGGAACCCATTGCAGTTATCAATGTACCTGGCAGAATATCCTCTTTATTGAGTAAGGGTTTATCAGAAGGTGTAGTGGTAACAATTAAATTGGCATTCCGGGCCACTTCTCCTGCTGTGGAAGCAATATTAATATTAAAATCTTTATTTAGTTCCGCCTTGAACTTCTCTGCATTTTCGCGGTTTCTCCCCCAAAGCCACACTGTTTTGCAAGGATTGTTCTTTTGTAAATGTAAGAGTTGTAATCTTGCCTGCATACCGGTACCGATGATTCCAACAGACTTTATTTCCTGAGGAGCAAAATATTTGGCGACAAGTGCCCCTGCAGCTGCCGTTCTGATATCGGTGAGGTATCCTTCATCGAGCAATACAGAGACCAATTCGCCGGTTTTCTGATTAAACAATAACATCAGGCCCTGACAGGAGGCAATTCCGAGGCTAGGATTTTCATAAAAGCCTGAAGCAATCTTGATTACATAATAATCATCCTTTTTGATATAACCATATTTAATATGCACATCACCCGGGGGCTTATCAAAAATGAGTTCCCCTACCGGAGGCACCACTGTATTACCATTGGAATATTGGATAAACCCTTCTTCCATTGCAGTAGTTACATCAATATTTTTTACTCTTTTTTTTATCTCTGCAAGATGAATAACTAATGACATATTAATCTTTTTATTATATAATTTCCTTGAATTTATTAACATCTATATTTCCGCCACAGATAATAATAACCACTGTACTACCCCTGAATTTTTCCACAGATTTCATCAGACTTGCCACCGCCACTCCTGCGGCGCCCTCAATAATCTTACGGTGGGTGTGGGCAACAAATTTCAGTGCTGCTGCTATTTCCTTTTCAGTCGTTAAGATGTAATCGTGCACAATTTTCTGACAAATCGGAAAGGTAATAGCATTCTCTTCTATACCTCCGGCGGAACCATCTGAAAGAGTTTCAATGTATTCAGGCAGAGAAACCACCCTATTTGCCTTGACACTCAAAGCCATTTCCGGAGAATTTTGAGGTTGGCAGCCAATTATTTTTACCTCCGGCATTTCTTCTTTGAGGTAGCTACCGACACCTGAAATCAGTCCTCCTCCACCTATAGTAATGAGGGCATAATCGAATTCGGGGAGTTGTTCCTTCAGTTCAATGCCTATTGTTCCCTGTCCTGCAATGATCTGCGGGTCATTATAGGGTGAAATCCATGTCTTTTGATCTTCCTTTGCTTTTTGTTTGGCAAATAACTCGGTAGTGAGACTATCCGTACCATGTTTCTTCAATTCCACTTTATAGTTACGCAGCGCCTTTGTTTTTGCTTCTGAGGCATTTTCCGGAAGGTAAATTGTTCCTTTTGCCTTAAGAATTTCGAGCGCCCTTGCGAAGCCCAGGGCATGATTGCCTGTAGAGGCCGTTACGGTCCCTCTTTTCAATTCATCCTTAGAGAGGGACATCAGTTTGTTCAGGCTTCCTCTTGCTTTGAAAGACCCTGTATATTGTTCGCTTTCAAGTTTGAGATAGACCTTACCATCAATGAGTTTTCCCAGCTCCCGGGATTCCATAAGAGGTGTTTTCAGGATATTAGGTCTTATCCTTTTTTCAGCTTGCCCAATTTCATCATAAATATTCATCATACAATCCATAAATAATTAATAATCAATGAATAAAACATCCCTTCATCACAAATCCTGATAACATTACACCGTTTTTTACAAAAAAAAATATAAAGTTACTAAGCGGTAATTTACCGCATATCCTTTAAGGATAATAAAAAGGATTTAAAGCAAAGAAACCCTGTCTAAAATTAATCGGGGACCTTTAATTTAAATACCGTAATACTTCCCTTGGTCATAATAACATGGTCAATATATTTTTTTAATTCGGGATTGTTGTTCATTTTTTCAGAATCAGAATACATGTATCTCACTTTAGCATGTCTGACCATACCATCCACCCACTTGATTGGTAAATGGTCATCTCTGAATATGTAGCCCATTTTATCAATGCTGTAAGAATAAATATATTTAGATTTATCATTCATAATAATACATCGTGCATCGCGGGGTGCCGCCGTTTTTAATTCTTCGGAATAGACATAAAAATCCCTGTTGAGAATCGACCGGTCAAGGCTATACCTTGAATAAGTATCTTCAAATGTAAAGCATGCACTCCAAATACAGATAGCAAACAAGGGATATTTCATATATTTTGACAAGCTGTTGAAGCTTTCGACCCCTGCAGTAACCAAGACAAAAAGCCAGGGCAGAAAGGGGAACATATAATAATCATGCACTGTCCCTATAGCATTAGCCTGCATTATTAAGTAGATAAAAGTAATAATTATGAGACTCCAAAGCCATTTGAGGCTGTATTTATTCAATAACAGATTAAATATACCCATAAGAATGAGCATCCATACAGGCATTGATAAAAGCTCCGTCGGAAAGGTCACAGAGGCGTAATACCCCAGTATTTCCCAAAATTTATCCATTGAAAAGTCCCCTGCGAGAATTCCGTAAAGGATCGGGTTGTTTGTCCAACCGGGCATGACCCATGCATACCACAGTAGGGCGGGAGAGACCATCAACAATTGAATTCCTGCAAATTTAAAATGCGTAATTGTGGGTTTTCTTTCTTTGAATATCTGTCCGAAAAAGTAGACGATACTCAATATTGAGAACATGAGGAAGGGCAATTTTGCCAGCGTAGCAATGAGTAGACTAAAGCCTGCAAGAATTAAATCTTTATTTTTTAAGGTATCGAAATATTTTTTTATAAAATAGATGTACCAGATTCCGCCGCAAAGCGCTAAATTATCGGGGAGGGGGTTGATCGTATAGTAGAAAAATATGGGGGAATACTGAAAGAGGAAAGCCCCTATAAAGGAAGTCAGCCAATTTTTGAACAAAAGCTGAAAAAGCAGAAACATTCCAAACATTGACAAGACCCCCAACAGAAAAATAATGATCCTTACAATTTCTATTCTTTCACCGAGAACCTTCTGTACCATTGCAATAGACCATTGCATCAGCGGAAATTCATCTCTTTTTAAATTATCAACTTCCCCGTTAAAGGCATTCAATCTTGGGTTGAGAATATTAGCGTCATGTCTAGCAAAATTCCGGACATTCCACATAGTCTGAGTTTGCCTCCAGACATGAATCCCCTGTATATCCTTGCTGATGTGGTCCTTATGTTGAAATAAGTTTACACAAACAAATACGAGCAGGATTAAGAGATATTTATAGTTTAATTTGTCCATTTACCACTTTAAGTAATTCGGGGAATAATCTTTGTTTATCAAAAATGATAACTAATTCAATTTTCGGAAATACAAATATATATATAATGTTAAAAACATTGGATTTTTAACATTGAATATGATTTCATGATAAGTTAAAAATAAACTTTTAGTATGAAAAGGATTATTTTTATGTTTTTTATGTCCTACAATATAAGCTTTGCACAAAGCAGTACTTTGTCTTCAGATATTTTCAAACTGATAAATCATTCGAGGACCGATCCAAAAGATTTTCTGGATAAACACAAGTTGGGAATTCAGAAATACCAAGCCAAATATATCCGGATTTTAATGTCTGCAAAGCCTGTCGCCGCAGCAATCTGGGATAAAGATCTCATGGAAATGTGCAGGGCAGTGATTGATGAGAATGATTTGAATCCTGATTATAAGGGGAATAATGAATTATGTGGTGGAAGTTCGGGAAAATACTCGGGCAGCAAAGCGCAAAGCCCCCTTGAATATCTTTGTGATATGTATACAAATATTAATGACAAGCGGTATAAATATTTTGGACTTTATTATAACAAAAACAAAGAAAACGGCATGGCATTTCATTGGGGAATGTCTTGTGAAAGAGATAAAAAGGAATTTTTTTATAATGAAATCATAGACTCTTCATCCGTGGATTTCAAATTGCTGAATACTGCTGCAGAAATAGATTATATGACATCAGAAGAAAAAAAAATGGTTCAGGAGATCAATTTTGTTCGTAAATACCCTGATGTTTATGCAAAAATCATCGCTACATATCTGGCAAAAGAAAGCAAATCTTATTCAGGATTAAATAATGACACTTATAATGCCGGTATTGAACTGATAAAAGAGCTCCGAAAAATGCCTTCTCTAAATATCCTGACACCTGACAAGTGTATTTACGAAGCAGCAAAAAAACATGGTTTGGATTGCAAAAAAAGAGGTTATTTTGCCCATGAAGGCTCCGACAAAAGTAATCCCTGGGACAGGATCACCCAAGAATGTCCGGAATATATTACAGGGAATGAAAATGGGAGTGGAGGAAGTGGCAGTCCAAGAGAACATGTCATCGGACTTTTACTGGACGACGGTATCAGTTCGAGGGGCCACCGATATAATATAATTGACAGAAGATGGTTGTATGTAGCTTGTTACCGGTTTGACAATCCAAAATATAAATACCAATGGGTTCAGAATTTTGGTCATTAAGCCTCCTTGTTCCACCTGTTTTCAGCCCAGTTATTTCTTTCCTTTCTGTTCAAAAATGTCCAGGCTACAATTCTGCTTTTCTTATTTCCCTGGCCTACGGGGATTGTTTCAGATGCCTGAATCTTTACATTTTTTAATGTTTGGTCAACAATTCTGAGATTTGATTCTTTGGACAGGAGTGTAGAAAACCAACAGCAGGATTTCGCATAATCAGCACTTTGATTTATCATATTGACTACAAATTGCTTCTCTCCACCTTCCGTCCACAATTCGCCACTTTTTCCTCCAAAATTCAGGTTGACCTTCGTTATTTTTTTCTTTTTCAAGTTGCTGAGTTTCCTTAGTGTCCCTGCTTTCATATCCGCTTCTGATTTATGGAAAGGCGGGTTACAGATAGAGATATCGAACAATTCGTCCTTTTCTATAATACCACTGAAGTATTGCCCCGGGTCATTTTGTAGCCGACAGAATATCTTCCCTGTCAGAGATTGATTGGATTCTATTATTTTATTAGCCGATTTTAAAGCAAGCGGGTCAATATCAGAACCAATGAAGTTCCATCCGTATTCGCCGTTGCCTATAATCGGATAAACACAATTTGCCCCTGTTCCTATATCAAGACATTTAATTTTCGCCCCTTCGGGTATTTTTCCGGAATTGCTTTTGCTGAGCAAATCTGCGATATGATGAATATAATCTGCCCTGCCGGGAATTGGGGGACAAAGGTAGCCTTCCGGAATTTCCCAGAAACTCAGGTCGTAATAGTGAAGAAGTAACGCTTTATTTAGTTCTCTGACAGCTTCTGCATTAAAAAAGTTGATACTTTGATCACCGTATTTGTTGATAATAATATATTGAGAGAGTTCGGGGTTGCCTTGTTGAAGTAATTTCAAGTCATATCGGCCCCTGTGTTTATTCCGGGGGTGAAGTTCAGGTTTTTTGGGCGAAGGATTTTTCTTTTTATTTGGCATTGGAAAAGTTACTTTCTTATAAAGTATAAATTGGGTTAAAATTATTATTGAAACACACTTTCAAAATAAAATTTTCTTTTGTTGTTTTATTATCAAACGTTACAAGATAGAAAAAATACCATGGTAAAAATCAGTACTATAGATTTAAAAATTGGATGATGTATTGATTAACGAAAAAAGATGGTCTTTGAAAGTTACAGAATGTTCAATTTTAGTAGAAGCAAAAGAATCGAATAAGAAGAAAAAATATAATTATTTCACTTTAAAAAGTTCCACAAAACCCCCCTTATCCGTTTTAACCTTCAGACTATAAATACCGGCGGAGAAATCGTTCAATTTAACTTCTGAAAGGTTGTTACTACAGGATTTGTGCAATAAAACCCGACCTGTAGCATCTGTGATTTCTATGGAGTAATGAGTATAGACGGCAGCATTTATCATTAAATAATCTTTGGCTGGGTTGGGATAGATTGTCAATATAGCTTGATTGTCAATAAGATTAACCCCTACAAAATTAACCACATTAGAACTATTGGAGGTACAGCTGCCCTGATTGATGAGCACATAATAAGCCCCTGCTTGCGGCATTACATAAAAGGAATCTGTAGCGCCCGGAATAGGACCTGCGGCATCGTACCATTGATTATTTGCAGGAACATTAGAAAAAAGCGTATCACCCTGTTGAGAGATCAGAGGATTCATGATGATGGGGTTGTAGGTGACGTTTGCGATATCGAAAATAAAATTCTGGGTGGCGGTATCGGGCCAATTCGGGTGAGCGAGTGCGGAGGTATCGTCGACGATAAATTCAGTGGTGATGATACAGGAATACAAACCTGTATCGCTTATTGCGGGTGCCGGATTAATGAAGGCGGCCGAGGTAGCCCCGTTGATTGGATTTCCGTTGAGGTACCACTGATAAGATTGCGTGGGATGTCCTGTTACAGAAAGTTGAAAAGGGCTGTTTCCACAAATTTCTTCAGAGGAGACGATGGGTGTATCCACATCAGGATATTCAAAGCGCCCGTTGACCGGCAGGTGGTCGGACGGGTCAAAAATTTCGAACATATCATCCACGATAGTACGGTAAATCCACACTTTAGTATAGCAATCTACCGGCACTAAATACTGTCGATGTCCCCAGACATGGTCGATAATATTTCCTGTATCCCTGTCAACAGCCGTGGAGGCATGAAAGCCCAGGTGAGGCCCAATAATCGGGTTAAGTGAATCCACAAGATTTGGATATTGAACAGAAGAAGCATCCAAACCGGTTTGTACGTAGAGTCCAAGATAAAGGCCTGCACCTACATAACCGGAAAAATTGGTTTCGAAGCCCAAATCAATGTGGAAAAGCCATAGCCCTTCTGTTACAAAGCCATTGTTAATTGGTATGTCATACGGAAGCATTACTACATTCTCATCTATTTGAAATCCTGCCATACATTCAACGGCCTGCTGTATATCA
>CAJQOX010000143.1 GCA_905480075.1 uncultured Aureispira sp.
AAAAGTTAAAAATTAAAATAATCAACTATTATTTGTTATTAAAATAAAAAAACATGGATATATCAAGCTTAATTTTTGAATTAAGGTAAATTTCGCATTGTATATTTTACATTTTTATAGCCATATTTTATACTCACAAAATTCATAGTATCAGGCATTTATTCAGGATTTTTTTTTTCATCTAAAGAACGTTTATTTTATACCCCTAATCCATTACTTCACAGCTTCTTGCATAGAAATGAAGGACTTTCTAATAAATTTTCGCTGAAAAAATCTGAGCAAAGGCTTTAAGGGGCGTGTCCACAGATGGGTAGGACGACTGAAGGCCCTAAGATGGTACCAGACTTCTTTCTTTTCATTCATTTCCACAAAAAACAATTCCTCTCCCGTCTCCACATGATTTTTGAGGGTTCCATAAGCAAAGCCAAAGCGATTTTCTTCCTTTATTGTGTAGACAATGCAGCAACAATTCCATACCCAAAAGCCCAAGGCCTTTGCAAGTATCACCACCACCTCACCCTTCTTTAAAGGCAATTGTTGAGGATAGATAAAGAGCCAATCTTTGTGGAACATTTTCCAATCTTCTATGGCTTTCACAGCTTTTTCATATACCGCTGTACCTTCTCCCAGCAAACAACTATTGATATCGTGGTTATAACCTTTGGGAAAGGGTATATTTTGAGTGGCCTCCAATTCCAGGTAAGAAAATGGTGTGCTTTTTTGGATATTGCGCCAATGTCTGATTGAATCTAAAGAAGGAAAACGGAGACTGATTTTCATATTTTTAAAAACGGATATTAAAATGGGTAAGATTTTAAAACAACAATTAATCAAATATAATTAAAAAATTAAATAAAGACTTTGTTAAGTTATGAGGTATTCATTTTTAAATTTTATGATAGAAGTTCTTGTTCATAAATTTGAGGATGGATAATATTTCAATTTTTAAAAATTCCTTTCAGTCAAATCGAAAATAAACACATTTTCAAAGAACTTCATCAACAATTAAATATTAATTAAAAATATCAAAACAATTAATAAATCATCCTTCAATTTTCGGCTAAACAGATGTAAGACTGAAACTTAAATCAAACGTTTTTATATTCCAGTTTGTTCGCTGCTAAGTAATATCTAACAAAGAGGATAAGCTGATAAAAAATTTCGGAATTGAAATTCAAAAAAGAAAAATAGGGTAACTAAAAGTCGAATTATCATAAACTAAGTTACTTGCTAGTTATCAAAATCAAAAATTAATAAATCTATTCATAGAATCAAAAAAATATAGATATATTGGCGGGATAATAAAGTTAAAACAAAACAACCGATAACTACTTGAAATATGTCGTGGCATGTTTAGCGCCTTCATAATTTGTCAATTAGCTAATTTTATTGAAAAATATCTACAAAGTACCTTAATATGAAATATATAATTACACTGGTAATATGCAGCTTTTATTTTAACATTCAAGCACAGATTGACACAAGTAACATAACCATAGTACGAGATCAATGGGGCGTACCACATATTTTTACACAAACTGATGAGGAGGCAGCCTATGGTTTGGCATGGGCACATGCTGAAGATGATTTTGAACAAATTCAGGAGCCACTCTTGATTGCCCGCGGGCTATTGGGATCTGTAAAAGGTAAAGACGGAGCCTTATTGGATGCCGTTTCCTTTATGGTTAATGCCGAAAAAATTGTCAATGAGCAATACGATAGCATCTTTTCTCCAAAACTAAAAAAAATGCTTAGCGCCTACGTGAGTTCACTGAATCGTTTTGCCGAATTGCATCCTGAAGAAGTTGCTCATCCACATTTATTTCCTGCTACAGAAAAAGATATTGCCAAAGGATATGTACTTGCCACGGCATTGATCTCTAATATACAATTTGACATCGCACGACTATTTCAGAATAGTATGGAATCGATACAAAATGACTTGCCTGGTGGATCTAATGGCTTTGCTTTTGCTCCTGAAAAAACAACAGATGGCAAGACTTATCTCATTTCAAACTCACATCAGCCCCTGCGAAGTTTCACCTCCTGGTACGAGGTACATATACATACCGAAGAAGGCTGGAATTTTTTGGGGGCTACCTTTGCAGGTGGCTTGACTCCTTTTGTGGGAACGAATGAACACCTTGGCTGGACTCATTGTATCAATTATAATGACTTTTGTGATGTTTATGCCCTCAGGATGCACCCCAAAGAAAAACTGAAATATAAATTTGATGGCCAATGGTTGTCACTCAAAGAACGTGTTTTTAAAACCAAGGTCAAATTTGGTTTTCTTAAATTGGGCTTTCGCAAAAAATTCTACGAAAGTAAACATGGTATTGTAATCAAAAACAAAACTGGTTTTTATGCCTTGCGTTTTCCAGCCAATATGGTCTTGGGAGCAGCGGAACAATGGTATCATATGAATAAAGCCACTAATCTTACTGAGTTTAAAGCTGCTCTATCCCTGCAACAACAACCTAGTCTGACTACAACCTATGCCGACAAAGAAGGGAATATTTTATATTTAGATAATGGTTTGTTTCCGGTTCGGGATCCCAATTATAATCATTGGAAGGTATTACCAGGAGATACTTCAGCTACTTTGTGGAAACCAAGCTTTTTACCTGTAGAAAAACTACTACAAATTGAGAACCCCAGCTGTGGTTATCTTCATCATAGCAATGGAGCAGGCTTTTATACAACGGCACCTGAATGCCAACCCTCTCCGGAAAATTATCTGCCTGCTTATCAACGTGGCAAAACAGCCCGGAATATTCGTTTGCAAGAACTTTTTGCAAAATATGCAGATCAAAAAATATCCTATGATGCTATTAAAGAAATTAAATACGATCGTAAACTAAGTTTCCCTTTATACAACCGTACGATACAAAATCTGGACTTGCTTCGCAATCTTTCAGTAGAAAAGTATCCGGAACTTAGGGATATCATAAATGTGACTAAAAAATGGAATGGACAAACCACGGCCGATAACAAACAAGCAGCTATTTTTTCCTTAGCCATACAGTATATCCTGAAAAAGATGGGTGAAAAAGGGATTCCGGATATCAATGGTGACCTGCCCGAGGCCTGGTATGCAGAATCTATAAAATTTGCCCGAAAACATCTACTAAAATACTTCGGAAGTCTTGAAATAGAACTCGGCGCATTGCAAAAACATGTTCGTGGTGACAAAATAATGCCTATAGGAGGTGTGCCTGAAGCAGTGGCTACTATGTATACCGTTCCCTATAAAAAGAAGTACTTGCAAAGTAATGTCGGAGAATCTTACATCCTTTTTGCACGCTACAGTAAAGAAGGTATTGATAATATAGAATCCATTAATTGCTATGGTGCATCGAATCGTCCGGAAAGCAAACACTATAATGATCAAATGGATTTATACCTCCAAAAAAAGACGAAAAAAATGAGCTTGGATAAAAGCACAATAATGCAACATGCTGTTCGTAGCTATCATCCCCGTTAATGAGCTAATAGGCTTAACGTAAGTAATTTTATTGACCCTGAAAGTCCACCTTAAGAAATAAACACTTTATATGAAAACAATAAACTATCTGTCACTTATAATAGTCCTGACCATTATGAGTTGCACTTCAAAACAGCAAGCAAAAGACTCCACAGAATCTTCAGATGTAGTTCTGGGTAATCTGGAACACAGTTTCACCCTTAGTGCCACTACTCAGGAAAAATTTGATGAAGGCTTACTACTTTTACACAATTTTGAATATGATGATGCATTAACGGCCTTTGAGGAAGCGACTGCTTTGGATAGCACAGAAGTACTGACACATTGGGGGGAAGCTATGTGTCATTACAAGGCTTTGTGGAAATTGCAAAATACAGATAAAGGAAAAACAATAGTATCCCGCTTAGGAAACACAAAAGAAGATCGTTTGGCTACTATCAATGATCCCCTGAAAAAAGGTATGTGGGAAATAGTAGAGATCATGTATGGGGGGGGTGATTTTGAAGATAGAAATAAGCAGATCAAAGAGCACTTAGCCACTCTGCACAAGCAATACCCGGGACATCAGGAAATTGCCTCTTTCTATGCCTTGTCCCTGATATGGGCGACTGAAGAATATGGCGATGGCAGTGAGGACCTGCGCTTAGCCGCTAACATTGCGGATAGTATTATCAAAGTAAATCCTTCTCATCCGGGCGCCTTGCACTATAAGATTCATGCCCTCGATGGCCCAACCTCTGCAAAGGATGCCCTTGATGCTGCCAATCAGTATGCTAAGGTAGCTTCCCATGCAGCACATGCCTTGCATATGCCTTCACATATCTTTTTGGCGCTCGGAGAATGGAATAGTGTGGTCAACTCCAATCAGGAATCTTACGATGCAAGTGTTAAAAGAATGACAGAACAGGAATTGACTGAAGGGGCAAGAGGATATCATTCCCTGGCATGGATGCATTATGGACTTTTACAACAAGGAAAATACGCAAGGGCAGAAAAGGTACTGAACGATATGCTGACTTTAGTTCCAAAAGATCCGACAAAGGGCGCAAGAGGATACTTATTGGGTATGCAGAGCAGACAATTAGCAGAAAGCGGCAAAGTGAACGAACTAACTACGCTTGACTTAAATATCAAAGTCGATGACATAGGTATAATTGCAAAATCTGTCCGCAGCTTTTTAAGAGTTCAACTTGCTTTTGAGAATGAAAATATACAAACGATACAAAATGAAATTGACTGGCTTTCCCCTAAAATATATATGGATTCCCTGCAAATAAAAGATTCCGGTATCGCTATGTGTGCCGCCGGAAACAGCAGATATGCACCAAATGAAAATTCCATAAAAATTGCTCAGGTGCTCCTTTGTCAGATGGAAGGCTTGAAAGCAAGCTTGAAAGGTGATCAGACATTATTCGAAACAAAAATGAAGAAGGCTGTCCAACTGGAAGAAAATACTAATTTCCCTACAGGTCCACCAAGGATCACAAAACCTTCCTTCGAGCAATATGGTGAGTGGTTATTGGAGAATGGCCGATATGATGAAGCAAAAAAACAATTTGACATAGCCTTACTCCGCATGCCTAAAAGAGCAAAGTCCCTTAAAGGAAAATATACAGCGCTCATGGCACTTGACCAATCAAAGGAAGCTGAAAAAGTGCAAATTGAACTTCAGTCTATCTACTCAGAATCCGATACTGAAATAAAGATATTCCTGAAAGGATAAAACTTAAAAAATTTTAGATGAAAAAAAAAGGCAGTCTGAAAAGACTGCCTTTTTTAAATTTAACTACTACAGGTACTATCTGAGCACAAATTTACGAATAGAAACTGCTTCATTGGCAGTAAATCGCAACATGTAAACGCCTCTTGGAAGATGCGCCACATTTAATTCAAAACGTTGTTTGCCATTGGAATAAGATTGATCTTTAGCAATATTCATAAGCAAACGACCCTGCATATCATAAATATCTGCCGAAATTATAGCGTCTTCAGAGTTGATATAGAAAGGAATATTGATCAGGTCTTCCGCAGGATTAGGATGTACGTCCTGTAATACAGAAGCCTTTACATTTTCATGTGGCAAATTAACTGCACGCATGTTTGAATATTCGACGGTTCCATCATAGGCAATTTCTCGCAATCTGTAATAAACCACCTCTACTAAAGGATAGGAATTATCAGAATAGGAATGATTGTGCAATTTAGAACCTTCAGCGGCATTATAATTGGAAGGAATGAAATCTATGTCCATAAAATCTATTCCGTTTATAGAACGCTGAACGAAAATTCCTTCTCTGTCCTGATCGGACATCAGTTCGAGCTCAATATTCACCGCATCATCCATTTCGTTGTATTCAGCTGAGAAATTATAAAGTATTAATGCTAAAAGTGTATTTGACTGAAAAGTCCATTCACATTCTGCTCCGGCATTGCCGTCTACCACCAGGATGTATTCCCCTGCAGGAAGCGTACCCAAATTAAGTGAAACAGTCCCCACTCCTACCGAACAGCCCATTCCGGTTTCAGTAGAAAGATCACAGCTAGGACTTACGGGAGTTCCTGAATTCGTAAAGACACCCAACTGAGCAGTATTTGCTCCACCTACACAAGACATATTCTGTACGGTAATATCAAATGGGCCGGTTGAGGTCTGAGTAAAGGTATACCATACCAGATTTTCATTGGAGGACCATATGGTATTGGTAGCGGCATTATTATCTCCGTCCTGACAGATACAGGATCCGCAGGTATTGGGGTTTAAATCTGGGTGGGCTGCATCTGTCCATGTAGGAACATCCGGTTCTGCATAGGCACCTAAAGAGGGAGAAGTAGCCTGATAGTTACAGCCATGATTGGTTAGTGGCATAGCCGTATAGCATTTATCGGCAGGAGCAGAAGGTTTAATCTGATTGATCTCTATATGAAAACCCTGATCATCTTCTTCCCATATACGTACCCATACATCTTCCCCTGCACGGCCATCGACCTTAATTTCACCATTTCCACAACCAAAAAAGCAACTTACGGCATCACATCCACGGTATTCCAAACCGGAACAAAGACCATTTGAACTGGTATACCAGGCATAAGAAACATTGGTAAAACATGCAAATCCAGTACACTCGCCATGGTTTTCAAACTGAATGATAACGCCGCCTGTAGAATCCGGAATAGTTGTTCTGAGCCAAACATCTTCAGGGCTTGCACCCTGAATAATAGAAGATCCACACTCTGAAGCAGAAGTTATTAATGCATCTGAACTGTGGCCCGGTTCTGTAGCATCAGCGGGTTCTCTTGCAAATATATGCATACTCATAGGAGTTACCGTTTGATTGCTTTGACATTCGAATTCGGCAGCCACAGGTAATACATAAGGGTCTGTACATTCATCGTGACAAAGATCAGTTCCCAAAACACGGTATTGAAGTTGAATTCTCCACGTTACAGTACCTCCTCCTCCGCATCGGTCACCGCTAGCTGTTGCTGTTTGTTGGGCAATCGCATTGGTGAATGTAGTCTGATTGGGGTTTATTGATGCTGAAGTAAAATTAACCGTTCTGTTTCCGGTATTGGCATCTGAACCTATAGGATCATCCTCTTTTCCTGACCATACGAATGTATAGGATGTGGGAAGGGCACAATCGTATGCAACAGAATAAAACTGATCATTCAAAGTACGGGTATTGGGGCAATCAGTACCGGAAAGTTCTGTATTAGTCCCTGAGGTATGACTAAAAGTATTATCGGTTATCTCATAATCCCATTGTGGGTCAGAATCCCCTGCACCGAAGCCATCCAT
>CAJQOX010000144.1 GCA_905480075.1 uncultured Aureispira sp.
CAACTTCTTTATACAGGGAGGCGAGAAAATCAAAGAGGTGACTCTTTTCAGGGTCTATGACCGCTGGGGCGAGTTGGTATTTGAAGCAAGTGGCATTGAAGCTAATAATGAAGTTCTGGGTTGGAATGGTAACTTTAAGGGTAAACCTTCCTCCTCAGGTTCTTATTTATGGTATGCTGAAATATTGTTTAAGGATGATGAAAAAACGGTGATACGGGGAGATGTGATTTTGTTGAGGTAAGAAAGTTACAGCAAAAGTCATAAGTAGAAATGGTGGGTCTTTTTTTTCATTATATTTTTACTTATGACTTACAAATTATTGCTTAGCTTATTTTTTTTGAAATTATTAACTCTGAGTTGTAAGATTTACCATGTTTTTTTCGTTATTAGTACATCAGAGAGTTAAATCTTTTGTTGATTTGAATTATTTTTCAGAACTTAGGGCTGGAAAATCAGACCTGCTTAATTAATTTGTGTATTTTTTATGAAAACCTGAAAGGGTCTTCACTCTTATAAAACCTATTTATTTGGTATATTTTTAATCATTTGATTATGAAATTATTTTTTAGACTTACTCTTATATCTATCATATTTAACGGGCTTTCCTTTTTGCCTACTCAGGAATTGCAGGCACAGGACCCAAGATTTACCCAATATTATAATTCTCCCCTTCGTCTGAATCCTGCTATGACAGGAGTATTTGAAGGCACCTGGAGGGTAGGGGCAAATTTCAGATCACAATGGGGATCCGTAATGAATCAACCTTATACTACTGTCGGATTGAATGCTGATTTGAAAATGCAGGTCTTTAAAGCAGATTACATTGGTGTAAGCTTCTCAGCTATGACGGATGTTTCAGGACAGGGCAGCTATAATGTTACAGATATTAGTTTGGGAGTAAGTTATATGAAAAAACTTTCAGGAGGTGGTCGGACTTATCGTCCTGCGGTTACTTCTTACCTTGTTGCCGGTGCGCAATTAGGGGTTGGTCAAAGATCAGTTAAGTGGTTGGAGTTGACTTATAGTACACAATATGTTACTCAGGGTAATTATTATAATCAAAATTCTTTCAGTGGTGAAGATCCGGGGTCTATGCGTATGACAAAGCTTTATCCTGATTTGGGTGCAGGTCTGTTGTGGTATGGTGTAATGGGCAGAAGAAAATCTGTTTATGCCGGTTTGGGGCTTTACCACCTCAATCGTCCTGAAATTTCACTATTCAGCAGAACAGGTGCAGGTGCTGATGTAGAACGTCTATATATGAGAGTAACTGCACATGCAGGTGGTGAAATACTTGTTGGAGGCCGTGGTTCTGCAGTTAGTTTACTTCCTGGTTTTGTAGGAATGTTTCAGGGACCTTCTATGGAGTTGAATATGGGCCTTGGTGTCAAATATCAGGGAGCAAAATACGATGACTTTGCACTTAAATTCTCTGTATGGACCCGACTTGCTAATAAATTAATAGCAGAAATTGATGCCGATGCACTAATGTTGATAGTAGGAATTGATTGGCAATCTTTTAATTTCGGAGTGAGTTATGATATTAACCTGTCCTCTCTTACCGCTGTTTCAAATGGTCAGGGGGCGATAGAATTTTCTATTATCTATATTCATGATGTAGAAAAATCAAGACAACAGGGCTGTCCTGCTTTCTAAACCTTTTTGATAATCATTTTATCTTTCAGGAATTTTTTGCGCTAATTTTTGGTTTAAAAATAAATCATTGTATATTTGCATCGCATTAAAAATAAGGAGGCGAGGTAGCTCAGCTGGTTAGAGCGCAGCACTCATAATGCTGAGGTCGGGGGTTCGAGTCCCCCTCTCGCTACTAAAGAAGACTCAACGGCATTTTTCGCTTTTGAGTCTTTTTTTTGTTTGGCTGTGGGTGGCTTGAATTATACAGCTATTAAAGCAATGGGATACAAGATTTTAAAATTGATACAGAAAGCCTTCCACTCTTCCTCCTGATCTGAAAAGTAACTGCCTTCAATTATTTTTTTATTATTGATAGATTGCTGCTGTTACCGTTCCTGTCGTAAAGTGCCCCTGAAAGATTTCCATCACAATTAATGCTTACCCTTCCGTTTGTCCCTGAATTATTAGATGCATCGAAATTGCCGGCTACAGCTGACAGGTTATTTATAGAAACTGAATTATTTGATACACTAAAAGTCCCCATAAGTCTTTGACTTGATCCAAAACCACCGCTTATATGAATTTTGCCTGAATTGGAAGAACCGTAATTAATGCTGAAGCTTACTGAAGAAGAACGATTGTTGCCTAAATAAAAATAATTTGAACTTAAAAAAGCGGTAGCATCTGCCGTCGAAAGATCACAAAAATTTGAAGGTTTCTTTTCTTCTTTGCTTTTATTTGAGTTTTGATAATTGTAAGTTGATTCTGATTTATCCTCTTCGATTTTATCAGGAACTATACTTTGCTGATTGTCCGCAGGTGTTTCAGTATTAATTGGAGTAATATCCAATATATTACTGAATTCCTCAAGTGGAATAAAAAAGATTACAATAAATAAAATACCTGCTAAAACTAAAGGAAAATTAAGAATATTTTTATCAGATGAATTTTCAATATCCTTTTTATTTGGAGGGTTTTTCTTAATAATTACCTTTTCTGCTTTCTTCAAATTTTCTGCTTCTTTTTGTATGTCGCTATTTTTTATTTGTGAAGCATCTCCGATGATTTCTTTTTTTAATTCCTCAAATTCTTCTTTTGTTATTGCATTTTTTTTGTACAAATCACTTAATTCCCTGAGTTTAGATATTTTGTCCATAGCAATTTTGTAATTTAATATTCTTAATTTATTAATAAATAATGGAAAA
>CAJQOX010000145.1 GCA_905480075.1 uncultured Aureispira sp.
CAATTTAAAACTGTCTCCCAATATTTTTTCTATAGTAAGCCAATCTCCTTTAGTATCCCAAAGAACCCGGCGATGCTTTACTCTTCTGCTATCTTCAATAATTTTCTTTTTAAAGGCTTTTTCTGTCAGAAGAGGAACTCTTTCAATCACATCAAGAGAGAAGGTAGTTTTAACACCTCTGTTGCTAACATTTCCAGCTGTATCAACATCGGCACTCCAGCTTATTTCTTCCGTTGTTTTAATCTTACAAGGATTTTGACCTGATGAAATATTAAAGGAGAACAAAAACAACAAAGTACTCAGAACGGATATTTTCATTTTTTATCAAAATCTTTAGTAACAGTTTATTTATAAATTTTCTTGGGTTTGATTAATTAAAGATAAGATAAAAAAAGATAAGCACTTTTTAAAGCACATGAATTCTATACAGTAAATCATTCTGTATAGTATGTTTTTAAAATATAGTCTTGTCAGGTTTAAGAAGGTAATTCTTAGTCTTCACCATCCATAGGTACAGGAGGAATACTAAACTCAGTAGCAGAAATACCATCTAAATAACCAGAACCGGATTCACATAATGATCTGAAATGATCAGCAATAGTCTTAAATTCATCATCTTCTAATTTTGTGTTTCCAGCGTATTGCGAAATTGCATTATGGCAATGCGCATTATATTTATTATGCCCTTGACCTTTTCTGTGCCATGGTATACCTATTGCCTTTTTTTCTGTATTGTCTTTAACTGGTTGAGGCTGCCATATTCCATTCCAATCTTTACTTACATTGGTATCCCACATTGCGGGATTTTCGAACTTTGATTTTTTTAAATTATTTTTTACTGCTATCGGTACAATATGGTGTGCTTCATAACTATATTCGTTTTCTGGATCATCCTTATTTATATCTGGCCTCTTACCTAAACTTTTTACAAGAAGGCTTGATTCATCACAAGGTTCTCTTTTTTTCTCGTCTTCTTTCGAATCTTTATACATTTCCGATGCATCACCACCATAACTTTCTTGAACTTTTTGAGATGGAGTTTTTTTTCTCTGTCCTCTTCCGAGGGGCACAAGAGTTTCACTATTTTTACCTTTTAAATCATTTTTATGACTATTGACTTTCTTGTTATTTGCTGCTTTAGCCTTGGCTGCTTTAGCCAACTGAAAAACATCAGAAGAATTTTTATTCACCTTTCTTTGGCTTAGGTTACCATCATTCTGAAGCTGAGCAGTTTCATTTTTTTGAGCTGCAGAATCAAAAGTCATCAGCTGTTTCACTTC
This sequence comes from uncultured Aureispira sp., assembly GCA_905480075.1. Taxonomy (GTDB): domain Bacteria; phylum Bacteroidota; class Bacteroidia; order Chitinophagales; family Saprospiraceae; genus Aureispira. The sequence continues at coordinate 1,281 of CAJQOX010000145.1, forward strand.
ATCGCTATTATCAACAGATGATTGAAACTGACGCTTCTGAATTGCTTCAGGACTGTTGTCTTCAAAATTATTCTCCTGAATACTTTTCTTCTGTACAGTGTCGCTGTTTAAAGATTTGTTATTATCTGACTTTTTTTGAAGAATCCTTTCATGTTTTTTGTAAATATTACCAGTTGTCTTAATTAAAATGGGTTTAAAACAAAGGTATCAAAAATTGTTAAAAAAAAAAACCAAATAAAACCAATAACTTCTTTGGGAATTTTTGGAGTAAAATCACGTAAATACTTTTTCTGTCTGAATCATGGTTTGGACTGTTTTCATGATTTACATTGAATTTTTGTTTGGTGGGAGGTAGGATTATCCATCCTTCAGCAGGGACGCAAAATATTGCGTCCATGCTGAAGGAATGAAATCATGTAAATCCCCTTAATCCCATGAATCGTGGTTCTGACAATTTTTGCAAAGCAAAGTTTGTACTTACTACTTATGACTTATGACTTACTACTATTATGTTGTCTGAACCACGATTTTCACGATTATAGGATTTACCTGATTTTTTTTGTTGGGGTGTATAAGGGATTACAGGAATAAAATCATATAAATCCCTTAATCCCATAAATCCCGGTGCTGACAATTTCACAAAGCATAAATCAGTCTTCATTACCTCATACCTCATACCTCATAATTCATACCTCACACCTCATAATTCATACCTCATAATTCATAATTAAAATAAGGGCGTCCGGGCGCTACGTTTCGCAGCTCGCTGTTCGCTCGGCCCTTCGGGCTGTGGCAAAAATGCCACACTACTGCACATCGCTGACGCAAAGATTTTTGCAAAAATCAGCTTTTCCATCAGCAAGGTATATTACCTAACAATTTTTAAAATACCTTGAACAAACATGAATTAGCCCTAAAACAATTCAGAGATGAATATCTACTGGATTTTATTTCTTTGAATGAATCAGATAATGAGCGCCTGATTGAGAATAGTATCGTACAAAACATTACAAAATTCATCCTCAATTTAGGGAGGGGATTTTCTTTTATCGGAAACCAATACAGACTGGAAGTAGAGGATAAAGAATTTTTTGTCGATCTGCTGTTTTATAACAGAATTCTGGAGGCCTTGGTAGCTATTGAATTAAAACGTGGTGAATTTAAACCACAATATGCCGGTCAGCTGAATTTCTATCTCAATGTATTGGATGATAAGCTTAGACTAGAACACGAAAACCCTTCGATTGGAATGATTCTTTGTAAAGAAAAAAAATAATATAGTCGTAGAATATGCACTTAGGGGACTCGATAAACCGATGGGTGTAGCTACCTTCAAAACAATTGAAGAAATACCCGAAGCCTACAAAAAAGTCCTTCCACAAGCAGATGATTTGATTAAATTATTAAAGGATGAGAATTAAAATTCAAGATTAGCTTTCTGCCTGAAGGATG
>CAJQOX010000146.1 GCA_905480075.1 uncultured Aureispira sp.
TATGGTCAGGTGCTCGACTCAGGTGCTTTGGCTATCGATAATAATGTGGATATTGTATTGGATGTGGTACTGATGAAAGACCGTTAATAATAATTCATATACAAATTCAAAGGCGCTTCTGTATGCAGAAGCGCCTTTGTATTTTATGGAAAAGACTGCAGTAGGCCATTATAGATATGACGTTCAGAACGCAGAGAATAGATGCAGGTTCCTTTGACCGTTTCAGGAACTTGTATAATTACTTTCTTTCCTGTAAATGATTCCTGTAGTATCAGCTGACCATTTATATTGTAGAGGAAAAGGGTGTAGGACGCCGCAACCTGTGCCTCTACGGTTATCTGATGTGAATTGATGAGTGGATTGGGATAAACCACTATATCTTTTGGCAAAATATTCACAGAAAAATGGTCATCAGTGACTATTATTGAGGCGGAATCGGAGGAAACCATAAACTGACCGAAAGAGGTACAATTCAGGGAGTCAGAAAATATCAGCAGATCATTGTCGACAAAATCACAGCTGTCAATTGTCCCGGACCATGTGTTTCCTTCTTCCCTTTCAAAACGTTGATACAATTGGAAGGATTCTGCCTGTAAGCCCAATGCTACTCGAGACCTGAAAATAAGACTATCCAAGGCTGTAAAATTTTGATTGGGTCCATAATTATTGACTATCCAATAGCCATCTGTTGCCAGATAATTGCCGGCTATATGCATAGGTGGTACATTGAGGCGGCTGACTACAATTTCTCCGTCGGGCAGAGATCCTGATGTATCGAAATTCATTTGGGCAAAGGCATGAGGAAAGTGGTAGGTACCGGGATTGCTGATGTCTGCCTTCTGACTGCTGCCGCCCCCGACTGAAGCAGTTGACAATGTACGGCTTGCCCCGCCCAGGAATTCGCCGTGCAGGGTAGATTTACGGTCCTGCACCAAAGGGGTGAGGGCATTGAACTGATAATAATGTATCAGGTCAGGCTCTGCTGTCTCGTATTTTGTCAGATGCATTGTTGCCCGTATCTCATCCTGTGTCAGCGACTTGTCCCATATACAGACCTCGTCGATATGTCCTGTAAAATTGCGGCTTATCCAGTTGGCATAACGTCCGATGACAATACCGTCTGTCCAGCTGAGGCTAAGCAGATTGTTGGGGTAAACCGATGAAATGCCGTTGAGGTAGACCGTGGCGCCACCCGGAGAGATGACTACTGCCACATGCGACCAGGTATCGACCGGCACAAAAAGCCCGCTTTGCCAGGACCATTGTGCTCCCAACCACTGAAACATCAGTTCGTTATTACTGTTGAGCATCAGTCCGGCAGGTTTGCTGTCGTCGGCATGCGTTACGATGCCTGTATATTGTGGCTGAATAATATCAGGCTTTATCCAGGCAGAAATCGTCAGTTGATTGCCACTGTATTGTAAATTTCCTGTTTTTACATGATCGTTGATGCCGCTTAGTTGCAGGCTGTATCCCGCAATAGTATCCATAGAACAGTCGTTGGAAACCGTAATGAAGTCTGTCAGGACTTTGGTGTCCGTGCCCAGAGAATCTGTAACAGTAAGTGTTACCGAATAGGTCCCGGGATTGCTGAAGACCACGGCTGGATTCTCGTCGGAAGAAGAGCTCGGATTACCGTTCTGAAATTGCCAGGAATAGGTGGCATTCATTCTTGCTGCAGATAGGGAGGCAAAATAAAAGGAGTCGAGCGGGCAGTTTGCCAGGGTACGGTCTACACTGATCTGTGCGACCGGAGGCGTATTTTCGTAGAAATCGCATTCGTAGACCGAGCGGTTCGTCCCGTTGCGTAATTTGCCCTTTTTATAGTAAGGTACTAAATTAACAGAGTGTGTACGCAGAGGCAGCCCGGCATTGAATAATTGCCAGGCCGGCATACTGTTGTTCCTGTAATAGACTGCATTGCGGGTACCGATATACAAGCCGCCGTTGCTGCCTTTTTGGTGTTCGATATTCGTGATATAAACTCCATCGAGATCCGAAGTAGTGATGTTTTGCCAGCTTTGTCCGCCGTCGGTCGATTCGAAGACCTGATTGCCATCTAAAACCGGCGCGCCTTCATATTTGGAAATCCTTGCGGCCCAAAGTCTGTTGCTGTCTGTAGCCGAAAGGGCAATATCCCAGGTCACCCAGCGGTCGTTAGCAACAAGGGAGGTATCGGGGCTGACATCGGCCCATGAATATCCTCCGTCGTTGGAACGCATAATTTTGCGGTCATCATTGACGCCTGAAGGGTGATAATTGAGAAACATAATGTCGGGATCCACGGGCGAAATTTCAAGAGAGGTCATCAGACCAATACCAAAGGAATAGACCATTTCCCAGGAAAGCCCCATGTTCTCCGTTTTCCAGAGATCGTAAAAATCTGTACTGTAGAGGGTGTTATAAAGCTGTGGGTGAAAGGCTATATTCCCTGAAAAACCGGTCGTAATACCGGCATGTGGCAGGTGTAAAAAGGAGCTGTTCGTATTTGCTATAGTTCGGTCGCCCGACAATTGTTTCAATCCATAATCTGAAATAACCGTTTGTTGATGAACGGGATGTACAAAGCCCCTGAAATTATCTCCGCCA
>CAJQOX010000147.1 GCA_905480075.1 uncultured Aureispira sp.
GCAATTTTGCCATTTCGCTGATGGCAGACGATGCTGTTTTGGCTGCCTACGCAAGTCAACCGTCTCTTCCGGTTTTAAAACAGGATGCACTGCATTTTTCTGAAGAGGATACAGAAAAAATTAAAGCAAAGCTTGACAAAATTGGCCCGATGCACTGTGGCAGGTTTGAAAAAGACAAGCTTTGTACCTTCCAAAAATTTGAATTACTGGACAAAACCTTTAACCATAATGGCAAAGAACGGATTAAGTTGCATACCCTGCCGGGAAAGGGGCATGCTGTTCTGACTTTGGATTTTGTGGATAAAAAAGGTCATCCCACCAAAAACCTACTGCAAGAAATTATGGATTATTTTGATGATGTTTTAGCTGTTTAACAAACAAAAAAAAGGACTCCCGTGATCAGGAATCCTTTTTATTAATTTATTAATTTTAAAATCATTTTGTAATCGTCACCTTCCTTGTCACTATCTGATTATCCGATTTTAAGATGACAAAATAAATCCCTGATGCCTGATGTTGAATATCTACAGGGATTTCAAATGTTTTTTCAGAAAAATTATACGACTTCAATCTTTGCCCGAGCACATTTGTGATGCTGACATTGGCTTCATTTACATCCGCAAAACTTACCTTTATAACAAAAGCTCCTGTATTTGGATTGGGCAGAACATTGAACTGCGCAAGACCGGGGATATCTTCCAGTCCGGATATCGTAACTGTTACTGAAGTTGAATCAATACATCCGTTGCCATCCGTAACGGTAACAACATAGGTGGAACTTGCAAGACCTGAAGCTGTAGCAGTTGTCTGATTTAATGCCGCAGCACCCCACAGATAACTATAGCTTCCTGTACCTCCTGCACCCTGTGCTGTAGCCGTGCCGTCTCCATTATCTGTGGCAGAAGCAACTAATGAGGCCGGTGCAGTAAGTGAAACAGCAGAGACAGTGGTACAACCGCTTCCGTCTGTTATTGTGACACTATAAGGCATTCCACTTAAATTGTTGGCTGCAGCATCGGTCTGCCCGTCCGACCAAAGGAAAGTATAAGCCCCTGTACCTCCCGATACTGTTGCCATAGCAGAACCATCAGAAGAACCATTACAACTGATATCCGAACCGTTATAATCGGAAGTTACGGTGGCAGAAGAAATCATCCCTGCAGGGTCTGTCAAAGTTACATTATCGGTGGCCTGACAATTATTATTATCTGTTACTGTTACTGTATATGTCGTTGCAGACAGTCCGGTGGCAGAGGTACTTGTCTGTCCATTACTCCAAAGATAGGCTAAAGCGCCTGTCCCACCACCACCAACTACGGTTGCTGTACCATCTGAACCGCCGGCACAGCTTATTACGCCTCCTGTGTTAGCTGTCGCCGTTACAGCAGCAGGATTATTTAAGGTGGTGGAAGTGGTGGCAGTACAACTATTCGCATCGGTCACGGTTATTGTATATGAAATACCCGACAAGCCATTGAAAGTAGCAGTAGACTGCCCTCCGGAACCGATATTGTAGGAATAATTTGTAGTGCCACCGCTTGCAGAAACAGTTATTGTGCCATCTGTACCATTATTACAGAGTGGGTCAGAAGAACCACTGACAGAAGCTGACAAAGCAGCAGCAGGTTGTGTTATTGAAACAGGAACCACATCTGTACAATTGTTGACATCTGTGACCGTTATATTGTAAGTATTAGCAGTAAGACCGTTGAAAGTCCCCAAAGACTGTGCACCCGAACCGATATCATAGGAATAAACACCTGTTCCGCCTGTAGCACTTATTGTTGTTGAACCATCACTATCACCAAAGCAACTTACATTATTGGTACTGCCTGATGAACCCGAGAGTTGTGCCGGTTCCCCTACAGAAGCCAACAATACAACATCGCAGGACCCTGCATCGGAAACTGTCACATTATAACTGCCAAAAGCAAGTCCTGTAGCTATATCCGTAGTTTGCCCCCCTGCATTCGAATCCCATTGATAAGTATAATTAGGAGTCCCTGCAGTAACTGTAGCAGTTGCCGTACCATTACTTTCTCCGTTACAGATTACAGGTGTTGAACTCGCTGATGCAGTCAAAGCACAAGGTGCAAGACAAACTTCGAGCCCCCAGGACTGTAGTGTCGCAGAAGCACCATTACCACTAAAATCCTGAACCGTTAAAGTCCACGTTCCGGCAGGGTCTTCGCCATTAAAAGCTGACAATACGTCCTGAGACTGATAAGTACCTCCACCAACAGGAGGACAAGGTAAAGCCCCCGGAGTAGCCGCATCATCAAAACTTACATCAAAATCATTTTCATTGGCACAAATCCTATCCCACAAAATAGCTGTTGTAGCTGCAGGACTAGTCACTCTTACCTGAATCTGTTGAATTCTATTGTGTGTCCCGGACACATCGATCACATTAACATCAGATATTACGCCGGCATTGGGGAAAGTCAGGGTTGAATTACCAGTACCGACACCAGGAACAGAAACAGGAATATCCGTACTCATCAAGGTAGTACAATTGCTTGTTGCAAAAGAAAAAACAGATGAATAAGCCCCTGTTCCGCATGCATTTACAGCCCTCACTCTCCAATAATAGGTCGTCCCTCCTGTCAAGGCACCGGAGGTATAGCTTTCTGTAGCCAATCCACTTGCATTGTCAATTATAGAGGAAAAAGCCACATCGGTTGCAATATCAATTTCATAAGAACCTGCTCCCGCGACAGCTGACCAGGTAAAGTTTACTGAGGCACTGACTCCTGTAGCCACATCGGCGGGTGTCAGCAAGGTAGCAGCGCCGGGAGTACCCAAAACCACTAATACAAGATTCTCAGTTTTTGGCCCTGAAGTACTTGCAGAATTCAAGGTTAAATTATAAGTCCCTGCACTTACTGTGCTTAAATTTGAAACAGTTAGGACTGAACTGCCGGTTGGTGTAACAGGATTAGTACTGAAAGTAGCAATAGCCGGAGATGGTAAACCCGTTACACTAAGTGTTACAGGATCAGTATAAGTTCCTGCCTGACCAATATCAATAGTATAAGATGCACTGACAGAAGCACAGACTGTGTCATTTGGATTATTTACAGTAAGTGTATAATCTGTGGCAGAACACACCTCAAGTCCCCAGGTTAATAAAGAACCTCCATCCTGATCGGCAGCATCAGAAATTGTCAATGTCCAGTTCCCGAAAGGGTCCGTTCCGTTATATACTGACAAAGGGGCTGAAGGCTGATAAGTTCCTGCACCTACCGGAGGGCAGGGTAAGGCTCCCGGAGCAGCAGCGTCATCAAAATTCACATCAAAATTATCTTCATTATTACAGATTCCGGACCACAATACATTACTTGTGCCCAAGGGATTGGACAGGGTAACAGTAAGGTCATTGATCCAAGTATGAGTTCCCGTAAGCCCTACAACGTTAATATCTGAAATTGTCCCGTTCACCGGAATATTCAGAGTAGAAGAAATAGTGGGAGTACCAGAAGCTGAAATAACAATCGGAATATTTGTACTCATATAGGTAGTACAATTATTTGTTGTAAAGGAAAAAGTAGATGAAAATGGAGTAGTACCACAAGCATTAGATGCTCTTACCCGCCAATAATAAGTCGTACTTGAGTTCAAAGCTGAAGAAGCAAATGAATTAGTCGTCAGCCCCGTTGCATTGTCTACTATAGAACTAAAGGCTGCATCGGTTGCAATATCAATATCATAAGTAACCCCGGCACCAGGTGCGGCATTCCATGTAAATGATGTAGGAACAGGCTGTGCCGTAGCACCATTAAGGGGAGTCAATAGAGTTACGGCACTTGTAGGATCAGAAACCGTCAGTGTTAGCGACTGTTGTTTTAAGCCGGAAGTACTGTTGGCAGATAGTGTCATAGAATAAGTCCCCGGAGTAATCGCAGCAGTATTAGATATTGTAAGTGTACTTGTTCCAACCGGCGTAACAGGATTCGTACTAAAAGTAGCTATCCCACCTGCAGGAACCCCTGTCAAAGACAAAGTCACAGGGTCAACATACCCGCCAATAGAGCCTATATCGACCTGATAGACTGCATTTGAAGGTGAACAGATACCCACGGCAGAGGGTGTAACAGTCAATGTATAGTCGAAGGTAGATGCTGTAATGGTAAAATTATTATCGGACATGTCGAAAAAAGTACCATTTGAACAGACTACCATTATTCTTGCTGTACTCGTGGGTGTATTAGGGACAGTTACAAGCTGCGAACCATCATTTAATACATTTGAAGCCAACAGGGTGGGAAAAGTTAAACCACCATCTGTAGAAAGATAGATATCTACATTTGCACAGGAAACAGGTGCCGCATCAGTACCTGCAACAGTCCATGTTACCGTCTCAGAAGTATTGCCTGTCCAGGTAATTCCGGTAGCTGAAGGATAGGTCACTACAAAAGGTCCTGAATTCCCATCAATATTAATCGTTACATCTGTCTCATCCGTACATCCCCCTGCTCCGGGTGCATTATCACGAACTGAAACCCTGAAATTCATTGTACGTGAAACACTCGCCAAAACTTCCCATGTGGGAGTGACACCGGCGGCCAGATCAGTTAGATTAGGAAAATAACGCGTTGGATTAACATCCGGAGAATTAGACCTGAAATTAGGTCCTTCCGTATTGGTTGCCACAGGAGGTTGTGTCGCATTACCCGTATTGTCCATTTGCTCCCAGCAATAAGACAAAACATCTGTAGCATCGGGGTCTGTGGCTATGCAATTCAGAGCAAAGGGAGTACTTCCCGGAACGGTCACACCAGCATTTGTTCCCGATATAGTGGGCGCATTGTTGGAAAGGGCCGTTGTTTGGGCACAGGTACCTCCTGAACTTGTCACAAAAGCACCGATCTCCCCAAGAGAAACACCATGAAAATGAGCGTCACTGTTATTTTGAACATTCGGTGCACAAATTCCTGCATAACCCATAATAGTAGAAGCAGAACCAGGTTCCATAGCAGTGCCATTATTTCTGTTACAGGTATTATACTGAGTATGATTGGCATCAAACTGATGTCCCATTTCATGCGCAACATAATCAATATCGAAAGGATCACCAATAGGCGCACCGCTACCCGTCACCCCTCTTGCTTTACTTCCACTACAGACAACCCCCAAACCGGCCAGGCCTCCGCTATTTGTGCCAAAAACATGTCCGATGTCATAATTGGCCGAACCAATAACAGCATCGGTATTTGCTTGATTTTCATTAATCATAGCCCCTGTATTTCCATTAGAAAAGGGGTCTGTTCCTGAATTGGTATAAATAATCAGATTATTATTGGCAATAATATTCATATGTACCGCCATATCCCGTTCATAAAGTCCACTCACCCGATTCATTGTTGTTACCTGTGCGGCCTGTGCGAGGGCAGCTGTTCCTCCGTGAAAGGTAGTATACTCGCCGGTAGCAGAAATAGCTAGACGGTAGGTTCTCAAATCACAACTACCAAAGAAAGCGGACGATTTCACTCCGGGGTCAAAATCGTCAATATTTACAGGAGTTCCTATAACATCACAAACCATTTTCTTTTCTTCTGCCGGCCTGAAATGATGTTTATAATAACAGATATAATGCTCAATATCGCCCCCGCCAAAAGAATAGGGATCGATGTAAACCGTTCCTTCTCCGGCAGTAAGAATCATAGCATGAAAACCCTGAGGAGTAAGGTCGAGTTTTATATATTTACTGTGGTCATCGACAGCAGAACCTGCATAGGTTTTGATCTCCGGAAACTTTTCCATCAGACCTTTTTCCATACAGGGAGATTCTATTATACGAAAAGTTTTAAAAGAACCATCCGGCCAGGGGATTTCCAGAAAGCTTGGTTTCGTCTTCACCTCAGGAGTCCTTGTCACAGGAGCCTTAGACAGCTGCTTCCTCATCTGAATCAGGTCAAGTTTAAGTGTCTGATATTCTGAAGGTATAATATATCGCTTTCCGGATTCAGGTATTTCAGCTTCAGAAACAGGATTCCATAAGTTACCGTTATTTTGTGCGGATAATGTACGGGAAGAAAATAATATTATTAACGAGGTGATTGTCAATAAAAAAAACTTGAAAAGTATAGAATTGACCATATAGCAATCTTTATTTTTTAGTAAAACATAATATACCACTATAAAAGAAAGGAAAATACTTTGTAATTCAAATAATTATTTGGCAGAAAACAAAAAACCTGAAACATTTAATTGCTCAAGTGTTCGTTTTTACAATACTATGTCATAGCATAAAAAAAAGGGTGTGCCATAAAGCACCCCTTTTTATTTTTTTAAAATTACTGTTTCGCGATAATTACCTTTCTTGTAACAGAACTACTACCTGTCTGTAATTCAACAAAATACACACCTGATGCCTGATGCTGAACATCTACCGGAACATTGAACTCAGATTCTGAGTAATGATATTCTTTGAGAATCTGTCCCAACACATTGCTAAGACGAACAGTAGCATTTTTACTTTCTGTGAAATTAACCTGAATATAGAACTCCCCGGTATTCGGGTTAGGCATCACCACAAAACGAGACAGATCAGGAATATTATCGAGACCTGTAATATTCACTGTTACCGAAGCGGTAGCCGTACAGCCATTTGCATCAGTAACCGTTACCGTGTAGGTATTATTATGAACAAGACCTGTAGCCGTGGCGGTCGTCTGATTTCCAGCTGCTGCATCCCACAAGAAAGTAAAGGAACCAACACCACCCGTTGCCGTTGCCGTAGTGGTACCATCACCATTATCAGCAGCAGTAGCTGATACTGCTGAAGGTTCCGTTAGCGTTACCGAAGAAATATCAGAACATCCGTTCTGATCAGTAACTGAAACCGTATAAGACTGAGCAGACAAAGCAGAAGCATTCTGTGATGACTCTCCATTACTCCAGACATAGGTTAAAGTACCTGTGCCCCCTGTCCCTGCCGCCGAAGCTGTACCATCAGCTCCTCCGGCACAAAGTACTGCAGAGTTTACAAAAGCAGTAGAAACGACTGCAGAAGGTTCGGTAAGTGTCACTGAAGTCTGCGTGACACAACTGTTAGCATCTGTAACCAGGACAGTATACACATTAGCATTCAATCCACTCACAGAGGCAGTGGTCAGACCTCCCGGAGTCCAAAGGAAGGTATAAGAACCTGTTCCCCCTGTGGCCGACACAAGGGCAGAACCATCAGAGGAACCATTACAGCTAATATCAGCACCATTATAATTTGATGTAACAGAAGCAGTAGCCACCGTTCCTGAAGGATCAGAAATTGTAATTGACGCGATATCAAAACAAGCATTTTGATCTGATACAGTTACCGTATAGCTATTTGCAGCAAGGCCAGTGGCAGTAGCCGTTGTCTGTCCGTTATTCCATGCAAAGGTTAAAGAACCTGTACCTCCTGCACCTGTAGCATTAGCGGTACCATCTACTCCTCCGGCACAAGATATTGCTGTCCCGGCAGCAGCTGAGGCAGTTATCGCAGAGGGTTCTGTAACCGTCACCGATGCACTTGCCAAACAACCGTTTACGTCAGTAGCTGTAACAGAATAAGAAATTGCTGAAAGGCCTGTAGCGGTATTCGTGGTCTGTCCATCATTCCAGATAAAACTAAATCCACCGGAACCACCAAAGGCAGTAGCAGTAGCAGATCCATCAGTATTTCCGTTACAAGATACATTACTTGCAACATTTGCATTTACAGACACAACTGAAGGGTTGGTTAATCCCGTCGATGCTGTTATTGTACAAGTATTAGCATCTGTTACTGTTACAGTATATACCCCTCCGGCAAGACCGCCGAAAGTTCCAGATGTCTGATTTCCCGAACCAATATCAAAGGAATATCCCGGACTTCCGCCAAAAGCACTTACAGTAAGAGAGCCATTACTGTCATTATTACATAAAGGATTTGACACCCCGGTAACCAAAGCACTTAGCACAGAAACCGGCTGAGTAATTGTTACTGAAGCCGTTGCTGTACAAGCATTAAAATCTGTTACTGTAACTGAATAAACATTGGCTGAAAGACCGGTTGCCGTAGCATTTGTCTGTCCGTCGGACCAAACAAACGACACCGGGGCAGCCCCCAGAATCTGTGTAGCTGTCGCCTGACCGTCGGAACCACCATTACAATTTATATTATTATCAACCGAAGCAGAAGCTATTATTGAACAGGCACAGCCATTAGCAACCGTAACAGTTGTCGAAGCCGAACATGAATTTACATCAGTTACTGTGACAGAATAAGTATTAGCAACAAGACCCGTTGCCGTAACTGTGGTTTGTCCATCGGACCATAAGAATGTATACGACCCCGTTCCGCCTGTAGCCGCAGCAGTGGCAGTACCATCGTTTCCTGTACAAGACTCAGGAGAGGATGTTGTTACCGGAGCCACAACAGAAGGTTCTGTTATTGTAGCAGAAGCTGTTGCTGTACAAGCATTAAAATCTGTTACAGTAACTGAATAAACATTGGCTGAAAGACCCGTTGCCGTAGCATTTGTTTGCCCGTCAGACCATAAGTACGAAACTGGAGCAGTACCAAGTGTCTGCACCGCTGAAATTTGCCCGTCAGAGCCGCCATTACAAGATACATTATTGTCTACAGAAGCAGAGGCTACCATAGAACAAACACATATATAGTTTACCATTACTGACGTAGTATCTGAACATGCAGAAGCATCGGTTACTGTAAGACCATAAGAACTTGCCGTAAGACCAGTTGCTGTTGATGATGTTTGACCGTCAGACCAAAGGAAGGTATAAGTTCCCGTGCCACCGGTAGCCACTCCTGTCGCTGTTCCGTCGTTACCTGAACAACTTTCACCGGAAGCTGTAGCAGCTGATATTAAAGCGGCGGGTTCTGTTACAGTGACAATAGCATTAGCTACACAACTATTCTGATCCGTTACAGTGACAGTATAAATCCCTGCAATCAGTCCGACTGCTGTAGCATTTGTCTGTCCGTCGGACCATAAGAAAGTAATTGCAGGTGTCCCGAGAGTCTGCACTGCCGTAACCTGTCCGTCAGCGCCACTATTACAACTGACATTATTATCTACCGAGGCAGAGGCCGTCATCGGGCAGACACAACCATCTGAAACTGCAACAGAAGTTGAAGCAGTACAAGCATTAGCGTCCGTTACTGTCAGACCATAAGAACTTGCAGTAAGGCCAGTAGCTGTTGAGTTTGTTTGTCCGTCGGACCATAAAAATGAATAAACACCTGTTCCACCAGAAGCAGTACCAATAGCTGACCCATCATTTCCGGCACAACTTTCAGGATTTGAAGTGGCAGCGGAAAACAAGACAGAAGGTTCTGTTATCGTTACTGAAGCCGTGGCAGTACACCCGTTATTATCAGTGACGGTAACAGTATATGCATTAGCGGCAAGACCAACAGCAGTAGCATTTGTTTGTCCATCAGACCATAAAAATGTAATTAAGGGATCTCCAAGTGTCTGTACAGCCGTAGCTTGTCCATCTGAACCACCGTTACAGCTTACGTTGTTGTCTGCGGAGGCAGAGGCTGTCATAGGACAAACACAACCATCAGCAACAACTACAGAATTTATATCTGTACAGCCATTCGCATCGTTTACTGTTACACTATAGCTATTAGCAATAAGACCGGTAGCAGTTGTTGTCGTTTGTCCGTCAGACCAAAGGAAAGTATATAAACCA
>CAJQOX010000148.1 GCA_905480075.1 uncultured Aureispira sp.
CTGTGCAACATAAGATGACATGACTACCGCACCACCTGACACTCCAAGGAATATATCAAAGGGATAATAACCGGCACAAAGCCAGGCATCAAGTACTCCGGTAGTAAAAGCGGTTTTGAAACCGCCACCTTCACAAACCAATGCTTTCATAATACTGTGCGTTGTCTATTGTTTGAATGAGTATACAAAATAATAAAAATTATCTTTTCTCCCAAATACTGCCTGTTGATATTTTTTAAATGTGCTTAATCATTAAATTTACTTTCATGAGCTTAACTAACATCATCTCTTCCTCGTTCATACATATCCTCCCCGTTGTGGCCCTGATTATTTTGAATGCGAGGGGCGGCCCCTTTGCTGAGAAAAAGCCCTGTCAGCTCATCATTCCGAATCAGGAAACGTTATGTAGTGGCCTGTATCCGGAATTGTTCTGTTCATTGATGTCTCCCCCTTTGCTTTTTATCAGATCGATACAAAAAGAGTGATCATCCTTAGTCGCTGACATTCCCTTCAGCAGCTGAGTAAAGCAATTTGTCACCATTGTGGTCGCCATTCTGATCACAGCTGAAAAGGGGTAAGAAGATAAGGTATCCGATTAATTTATAAGCAGCGATCTTCATGCAAATTGTATTTTAGAGGTTTAACTTTTTTCAATGTACAAAAAACACAAAAAAAACACCTGTTGTAAAATATTTATTACAACAGGTGTTAGGGTTTAAAATCAGTATTGTCAATAAGAACTATTTAGGAAAATTAGGCATACTCATTCCGCCTTTGCCCTGCATCTTACTCATCTGATGCATCATCTTACGCATCTGATCAAATTGACGCATAAACTGATTGATTTCTTCCAGTTTGTTGCCTGAACCCAACGCAATACGTTTTTTGCGGGACCCATTGATAACAGAAGGATCTTTGCGTTCCTGAGGCGTCATAGATTGAATAATTGCCTCGATTTTATTGAAGGCATTATCATCAATATCAATATCCTTCGTCATTTTTGCCATGCCCGGAATCATTCCAATCAGATTTTTGATGTTTCCCATTTTACGGATGTGGCCCATCTGAACCATGAAATCATTAAAATCAAATTTATTTTTCTTAATTTTTTTCTCCAGCCGTTTAGCCTCTTTTTCATCGAATTGTTCCTGTGCCTTTTCGACCAAAGAAACGATATCTCCCATGCCTAGAATTCGTTGTGCCATCCGGTCGGGGTGAAAGATGTCGAGGTCTTCCATTTTTTCGCCATCACTGACAAATTTTATAGGTTTTCCGACAGTATATTTGATAGATAAAGCGGCACCACCACGGGTATCGCCATCCATTTTAGTAAGGACGACACCGTCAAAATTAATGCGTTCATTAAAGGATTTTGCCGTGTTCACAGCATCTTGTCCTGTCATTGCGTCCACAACAAATAGTGTTTCTGACGGATTGATCCCTTTTTTGATCGCTTCAATCTCATTCATCATTTCTTCGTCAACTGCAAGACGACCTGCAGTATCCACAATAACGACATCAAAGCCCATTTTTGAAGCATGAGCAACAGCATTCTGAGCAATTTGAACTGGATTTTTGTTGCCTTCTTCTGTATATACATCTACTCCCGCCTGTTCACCAAGCACTCCTAACTGAGTAATAGCAGCCGGTCTGTAAACATCACAGGCAGAAAGAAGAACACGCTTCCCTTTTTTTTGTTTGAGGAATTTCGATAGTTTACCGGTAAAAGTAGTTTTACCAGAACCCTGAAGGCCGGATATAAGGATTATACCGGGTTTCCCCTTGATGTTGATTCCGGCAGATTGCCCTCCCATTAGTTCAACCAGTTCATCCTGAACAATTTTTACCATCATCTCGCCGGGTCTTACAGATGCAAGAACATTTTTTGAACCCAGGGCTTTTTGTTTGATGTTATTAGTGAATTCTTTGGCAATTTTATAGTTCACATCCGCTCCTACGAGTGCACGTCGTATTTCCTTGATTGAAGAAGCAACATTAATTTCAGTCAGTTTTCCATCACCTTTTAAAGATTTAAAGGCACCTTCCAGTCTTTCAGATAAATTATCAAACATTGTATGTTATTATTTAATTATTATATTAATTATTGAAGTAAGAATGTCTCCGGCATTTTTTTAAGACCTGCAAATATAGGAAAAATATGTAAATTCTGACTTATCTATAATGACTTTTTATCCTTTTGCAAGGAACAAAATGGTATATTTGTCTTTAATCAAAAAAATATTTAGGTATTGATATTGAATTCAATATTTGTAATAATATATTGTCCTTTAAATTTTAATGATAATAAAGAATGATATTTAAAGAAATTACTTTCTACAGTTCAGATATTAAGGGACAAAAGAAATTTTATTCCTGCACATTAGGTTTTAAAATTATTAGTGAAGCAGATAATTTCTTTACTGTTCAAGCCGGAAATACCCTGCTTAGTTTTGTGTTCAGGGAAGATGCCACTAACTATCATTTTGCCTTTAATATTCCATGCAATCAGGCAGTTCAGGCACTTTCCTGGCTAAAACAACGAGTTACGGTTTTAGACCATAAAGGATATGAAATTGTCCCCTTTGTGGATTGGAATGCAGAGGCTGTTTATTTCTATGATAACGATAAAAATATTGTAGAATTTATAGCCCGGAAAAATCTAAATAATCAGGCAAATACCTTGTTTTCTGCACAGAACGTTAGTGAAGTAAGTGAAATAGGGTTGCCTGTTGATAATGTAGAGTCCGTTTTTGATAGTATCAGAAAAAAATTCCCTGTTCAAATATATAGCGGGAACCTTAGTCAGTTTTGTGCTGCAGGAGACGAACGGGGTCTGTTTATTATTATAGACAATAATTCAAAAAAATGGATTCCACGTGATGATGATGCTTTCAGGTCCCCTTTTATTGTAAATCTTGAATTTTCTGGATCCGCATTTCAATTAATTTATGAAAATGATGTTTTGAGCTGAAAAACCGAATGTTTAAATTAGGATAATTATGAAATATTACCACGTATCAAAAAGAATTTTGAGAGAAGGAACTATACTTACGGTAGGGGTATACGGTGAACGGATCAGGAGACATGATTATATTGAAAACCAATATAAAACATACATCAAAGAAGAAATTTTTGAATCGTTGAGATCAGCACATTATCCTGAACTTCCCTCAAGGCTCGATTGTGTGTTTTTGTTTTCAAAAGAAGAAGAAGCAATGATGTCCTATTCTTTTATAAATGCCTATAAAGGCTATGTTTATGAGGTGGAAATAAGAAGTGGAAAACCTTTGGAGGTAGAAATGGATTTGCTTCATTGTGATGGTCGTAGCTATCGGGAAATTCAGGAATCTGCTCATAAATACTGGAAAGGTATTAAGCATAAGAACAGTGCTAGCCTTGAAGTACTGCTATGCGGTGAAGCTTTAGTCAGAAAATTGGTTCTTGCTCCCTCAATTCTTGGGGATTTATAAAAATAATATTAACTTTGCATTCCAATTTAAGTTATTACACCAATAAGAACTATTTAACCTTTTACAAAATACTTTCAAACTATGACGTTTTTGGATTTTGAAAAGCCAATTGAGGATTTATACGAACAACTTGAAGTGCTTAAAAAAACGGCCTCTTCCAATGAAGAAGTCGATGCTATTCAGGATGCAGTTACTGCGCTCGAAAAGAAAATTGTTTCTACCCGAAAAAAAATATACAGTAACCTGTCAGGTTGGCAAAAAGTTCAGCTTTCCAGACACCCCAACAGACCTTATACACTGTTTTACATCGAACAAATTGCTACAAAATTTGTAGAATTGCACGGAGACCGTTCTTTTGGCGATGATAAGGCTATTGTAGGGGGAATTGGCAAACTAGACAAGCAAACGGTTATGTTCATCGGTCAGCAAAAGGGCGCAGACATCAAAATGCGTCAGTACCGCAACTTTGGTATGCCCAATCCTGAGGGATATCGCAAGGCGCT
>CAJQOX010000149.1 GCA_905480075.1 uncultured Aureispira sp.
GTGGTGCCCATTCTGCTTAGTTCGGGATTAGTGGCTGCCGAGGCATGAATCTGAAAGTTGGCAAAAGAGATAGCATCGGCGATCAGTTCTTCGTAGTTTTCTGAAATATTATTGCTGATGTGTTCAATAATGCAGCGGACCGCCATATCAGAAGCCGTTGCCCCTCCGTTGTGTCCGCCCATGCCATCACAAACCACAAATAAATGTCCGTTAGAGGTTTTTTCAGAACCCAGATTGTCTTCATTTACCTTCCTTACCTGCCCTACATCTGTCAGTTCGGAAAACACATACTTTAATAACATAGATAATATTTTATCAGGTCCTGAAAGTTATAGTTACATCTCCCACCAAAATGCTGTCGCCGTCTTTTATTTCCACAAAATCCTGCACCCTGTTCCTGTTGACGAAGGTACCGTTAGAACTGCCGAGGTCTTTCAGAAAAAACAGCCCGTTCACCTGAGGTTCCGATTCTTCTGCATTTTTTTCAAAGAGGATGACAGCGTGTTTTTTGGAAACTGTATTTTTGTTGATGATCAGATCATTTCCCTCCGTTCTGCCTATAGAAAAGGCCCTTTGAGAGATGACAATACTGTTTCCCATATTGTCGATGAGTGCGCAGGGGCGGCTTCTGTTTAGAAATCTTTTCTGAGAGGCTTCATTTTTGATCCTCAATTCTTTATCTGCCGCATTTTTCAGGTGCAGCATTTCCTGTTCCCTTTGTTTTGAATCAAAACCCTCCTTTTGTTCCTGCAGGGCTTTTTCGTTATCGGCTTTTATTTTATCCTGTTCATCTTTTAATTTATTCATCTTTTCATCCTGTTCCATCCTTTCTTCTTTACGTTTTCGTTTATAACGAAGAAAAACAAATAAAAGGATTAAAATGATGGCCAGGATGATAGCAATAAAACTGACAAGGCGGACGGTGGACATGATAAGCCACTCGAACCAGGAAACAGTATTAAAAACTATGTTGTCGGAATTCTTTGAACTTTTGTCAGCAAATACCAATTCCACCACTTTG
Organism: uncultured Aureispira sp.; assembly: GCA_905480075.1. Lineage (GTDB taxonomy): Bacteria > Bacteroidota > Bacteroidia > Chitinophagales > Saprospiraceae > Aureispira. The sequence goes on from CAJQOX010000149.1 coordinate 1,022, forward strand.
CCACCGGGGCCGACCGATGTTTCATATTCCAAAGTAAAAAGCGTCCCGGAGGCCCTCAGCGATATATCGCTGATACAGTCGGAGAGGGCATCGGCAGTTTCTTCCGGATTTTCGGTATCTGCCCTCATATGTTTTCCGTGGGTTTCGTCGCAAACTTTTTTGAGGGTGTACTTATCCGACATCCTCGGGTAGCGCACTGAGTATACCGGAATATTTTTTTGTTTGGCAGAAAGCATCACATCGCCCTGCGAGAACTGTGGGTTGTGGATATTTGATACCTCACCTGAAAAGATGATAATGGATTTAGTGACCATACTGTCCACCTCTGCAGCATGCAGAATTTCAAGGGCGTCTATCAGTGCCGTGTTTATTTCGGAAAATTTATGTTTCCTCGAACTTTTATCCGGTTTTCCGATAGTTTCCACATGAGTTCGGATATCTTCATAATCACCCTTTATTATATTCTCTTCCCATACGGCTTTGCCCTCCTTATTGGTCCAGTCGAACTGAGAAAAATACAGTTCATCCTCTTCCGAAAAAGAACTCAGTGCACCGTCTATCACTTTCTTAAAATAATCTCTTTGTTTATTGTAGCTTTCCCAGAAGCTGTTTTCGAAAAGGATAAAGGTCAGTTGCCTGAATTGATAATCCTTTTGACTGTAACTGATTTTATAATCTTCAGCATTCAGCTTCCTGGTATTTTCCGAAAGTATAATATTTGCATTGTCGGTTGATTCGGGGTTGCGGTCGTGAATAAAAACCTGCAATTCAGGAAAATTTTCAGCATTAACTTTTTCCAGTCTTAAGTTCTGAGAAAATGAGGCAGGAAGCAGCATTACAAAACAAAAGAGTGCACATAATAATCTCCACATATTTCTACATTTTGGTCATTCGCAGAAGATATTGATTTTCTCCTATCATGATGATGTCTCCATCTTTTAGCTTTACAGTTGCACCGGGCATCAGTTCCTCCTCATTGATAAAGGAAGGGTTCGAGGCCATTTCGTCGCGTATATAAATGCTGTCGCCTCTGTACAGAAAGGTGGCATGTTCCGAAGACAAAAGTTTATCCTCGGTAATTCTGATATTACAATCCATTCCGCGGCCTACAGTATTTTTCCCTTCATATAACCTGAAATCCATCCCATTTTCGTTGAGGGTATAGGAGACTATCCAACCCACCAACTTCCGTATATTTGATTGTTTGGGGGTTTTGTCCCCTTTTTTGGGAGAAAAAATGACCGTTTTATCGGTGTTCTCATTATCGGGGATAGAAGTTTCGCCACCCATATCGATGGTGGGATTGATTATCACTGTTTTATCGTCTCCTGAATTATCCTCTATAACCACAGTCTTATCCCCCGAGTTATCCTTATTCGGGTTATTTTTCTGTTTATTACAGTAGGGGCAACTGTCGTTCGAGGAGGGATAAAAATGCCCTGAATCGCATGTTTTAAAAGAGGAACCGCTCATTATATATATTTTAATTTAAGTAATCAATTTGATAAGGCTTTAAATATAGTATTGTTACTATGTTATACCTAATATGTTTGTGTTTTTTTTGATATTTTCAAAGCCCATGCGGACAGGGTTGTTTTATGTCGCCCCGGCTGTGGCACGTTGTGGTGTTTTTGGGGATATTGTTTTTTTTGCCACAGATTTTCACGGGTGCCACAGATTTTCACGGATCTTTTTTATTTTATTTTTATTTGTGGTTAATACTTGGCTGTGTAACAGCAGCAGGAATTTGGATGATTGATATTTTATTTTTTTCTCTGAAAAAACCTGAGGGTCTTTTGGAAAGTGTCGCTTTTTTGGGACTTTTGGAAAGTGTCGGTTTTTCGAGACTTTTGGAAAG
>CAJQOX010000150.1 GCA_905480075.1 uncultured Aureispira sp.
AAAATTAACAGGTTGGGAAGTTTATCCTGTACCGGGAATTATCGATAATAAACCATTCTTTGAACTGCTCGCTCAAAAGAAGTTTCCTGCAACTACATGGATGCGTAGTATGGCGCAACTCAAATATATTGAAGAGCCGGATATGTTTCACGATGTCTTCGGTCATGTGCCTCTGCTGAGTGAACCTTATTTTGCAGGCTTTCTCAATGGCCTGAGTCAAATTGCACTCAGATTCATTGACAATCCCACCGCTGTGGAACTCATGGCAAGGATTTACTGGTATACCGTCGAATTTGGTCTTATTAAAGAAGAAGAAAATTTAAAGATCTACGGGGCAGGTATCCTCTCTTCTCCGGGTGAGTCTGTCTTCTCCCTCAGCAATAAACCGGAACATTTTGCCTTCGATCTGGATAAAATCCTGGAAACTCCTTATATTAAAGACAAATTCCAAACTCAGTATTTTGTCGCTGATTCCTATGTGCAGTTGTACGATCATTTACCCCTGCTCGAACAGAGAATTTCTGATGTTGTTGAATCGGGTTTCTCAGTCACTGATGGTCAGCCTTTCTCTTTTCAAAACTTGTTAATTGAGGTCTGATGATAAATTTACAGGATTATTCCATCCTCTTTCAGGATAATGACTTTTCAGAGCTCAGGCAATTGCTTTCTGAGCATAAATATTCTTCTTTTTATGTATTGGCGGACAGCAATACTGCTGAACATTGTCTGCCCGTTCTAAACGATGCTCTTCATGATATTGATTTCAATATTATTCTGATCGAAGCCGGTGAAAAATATAAAAATATTCAGACCTGTCAGTTTATATGGAACGAATTGTTCCGATTGAAGGCTGACAGAAAATCTGTTCTCCTGAATTTAGGAGGTGGCGTTATAGGGGATATGGGTGGTTTCTGTGCCTCTACCTATAAAAGAGGTATCGACTTTATTCAAATCCCTACTACGCTGCTCGCTCAGGTGGATGCCTCGGTAGGTGGTAAACTGGGTATTGATTTTTCTTTGGTGAAAAACGGGGTAGGCTTATTTAATGATCCAAAGGCGGTTTATTTAAATCCTGCTTTTTTTAATACCTTGCCGGATGATGAATTGATGAGCGGATTTGCTGAAGTGATTAAACATGCTTTGATTGTTGACCCTAAGTACTGGAAATCATTAAATGATAGCCGTCTTAATGACTTTAACTGGTCTGAAGTAGTGGAACGTTCTGTTCTTATCAAAAAAAATATCGTCGAAGAAGACCCCTTTGAAAAATCTATCCGTAAAGCACTCAACTTCGGTCATACGATCGGTCACGCAGTAGAAAGCCTGAGCTGGAATACAGAACATCCGCTCTTGCATGGCGAAGCGGTTGCCCTCGGAATAATTACGGAGGCTTTTCTGAGTTATAAAATTCTGGGCCTTTCCTATGATAGCCTGATGGAGATAACAGCTTTTATTAGCAATCTGTATCCTGAGTTTAATCTCAGTCTTCTGGATGATTTTGAAATATTATCACTCATTCAACAGGATAAAAAGAATGAACATCAGCAACTTTGTTTTACCTTGTTGGAGGAAATCGGTAAATTTCGGATTAATGTGCATGCCGATGATGATCTGATCTTTGATGCACTGAACTTTTATAAAAATATATATTCATAATCTTTTTTATTTATCCTTTAATCCTTTAATCATAAAATCATACGAATGGCCGGTAATAGTTTTGGTAAATTGTTTAGAATCACCACCTTTGGGGAATCCCACGGAAAGGGAATAGGTGTAGTGATTGACGGCTGCCCTGCAAATGTAGCACTGGATTTGTTTTACATACAAAAACAACTCAACCGACGCAAACCCGGACAATCTGCTATTGTTACGCAACGTAAGGAAGCAGATGATTTTGAGATACTTTCAGGCATCTTTGAAGGGAAAACCACCGGGACTCCTTTATGCATCTTTATCGCAAATACCAATCAGAAACCCCGCGATTACGAACATATCAAAGATAAATTCAGACCCTCACATGCCGACTATACCTATCAGCAGAAATATGAAAACCGCGACTACAGGGGAGGAGGCCGCTCCTCCGCCCGTGAAACCGCTGCGAGGGTGGCTGCAGGTGCTGTCGCCCAACAGATTTTAGAACAGAAAGGGATTTCTATCACTGCCTATGTCAGTCAGGTCGGTACACTTAAATGCGAGGAGAATTATCAGAACCTGGATTTCAGTCTTATTGAAAATACGGCTGTCAGATGCCCCGATCTCTCAGTCGCCGAGGAGATGGTTTCGCTCATTAAGGCTATTAAAAAAGAGGGAGATACAATTGGTGGGGTCGTTAATTGTGTGATATCAGGCTGCCCGGCAGGCCTTGGAGAACCGGTTTTTGACCGTCTGCATGCTCAGTTGGGTAAGGCTATGCTTTCCATTAATGCCTGCAAAGGTTTTCAGTATGGTTCCGGATTTGAAGGGGTCTCCCTCAAAGGTTCTCAGCATAACGATGAATTTGTCACTGAGGATGGCCTGGTTAAAACCACTTCCAACAACTCGGGAGGTGTGCAGGGGGGGATATCCAATGGTATGGATATTTATTTCAAAACGGCCTTCAAGCCGGTGGCTACTATTATGAAGAATCAGCGATCGGTCAATACAAAAGGAGACATTGTCAGCGTTTCAGGCAAGGGCAGACATGATCCCTGTGTGGTGCCGAGGGCGGTGCCTATCGTCGAATCTATGGCTGCTTTGGTAATGCTCGATTATTATCTGATGGCCAAAGCGGATAAATTATAGTGTTTTCCCGATGCCTCTTTCTTTATTTCTGATAGAGAATAGGGTTTTTAACAGGAATTCCTTACTTTTGCAGTCTGAATTATTATTTTCTTTAACGATAAAGAGCCAATTATCAGGTTTTTGTGAATCTGATCCTGCTCATATATACTCTCAAAGTGGCAACACCAAAATCTGTAGCCTTTCATACCCTCGGCTGTAAACTGAATTACTCCGAAACCTCGAGCATCGGCCGTATGTTCGAAGAGGCAGGCTATTCTGAAGTCCCCTTCAAAGACCCGGCTGATATTTATGTCATTAATACCTGCTCTGTAACGGATTTTGCCGACAGAAAATGCAGGAAAACGGTAAGAAAAGCTCTTAGAAATGCTCCGGATGCCTTTGTAGTCGTTATAGGATGTTATGCACAGCTCAAACCGGACGAGATTGCGGAAATACCCGGTGTGGACCTCGTCCTCGGCGCTGCTCAGAAATTCAGAATCCTCGATTATGTCGACGACCTCTCAAAAGCTCCGTCAAAAGGTATGATAAAGGCCGGAGAAGTAAAAGAGGCCAACGAATTTGTCAATGCCTTTTCCTTCGGCGACAGAACCCGTTCCTTCCTCAAGGTACAGGACGGCTGCAACTATAATTGTAGTTTCTGTACCATCCCGCAGGCACGTGGTGCATCAAGGTCAAACACCGTAGATAGTATAGTGAAAAATGCGGAGGAAATCGCGGCTATGGGCGTAAAGGAAATTGTGCTGACAGGTGTCAATATCGGTGACTTTGGTAATGGTACTGAAGTCATTGAAGGTGCCCGGCCTAAAAAAGAAGCCCTCTTCATTGACCTTATAAAGGAACTCGATAAGGTAGAAGGTATTGAACGATTCAGGATATCATCTATAGAACCCAATCTTCTTACGGAAGAAATTATTGAGTTCGTTGCCAACTCCGATCGTTTCGTTCCGCATTTTCATATCCCGCTGCAATCAGGAAATAATAAACAATTGGCGATCATGCGCCGACGGTATAAAAGAGAATTATACACTCAGAAAGTAGAGGCGATCCGAAAACATATCCCGCATTGTTGTATAGGTGTGGATGTTATCGTAGGCTTTCCGGGTGAAACGGATGAAGACTTCAAAGAAACCTACCGCTTCATTCAGGAATTGGATATCTCTTACCTGCATGTATTTACCTACTCTGAAAGAGCCAATACGCCGGCAGCAGAAATGACAGATGTCGTTCCTGTAAATATCAGAAGGCAAAGAAATGAAATGCTAAGAATTCTTTCAGATAAGAAAAGACGTTCTTTTTATGCTCAGCATCTCAATTCAAAACATAAAGTATTGGTTGAAGGAAAAAAGATCAACAATAAAATGTTCGGATTTACAGAGAATTATATCAAGGTGGCTGTTGATTATAATGAGTCACTCATTAACGCTGTAACAAATGTCAGACTGAATGATTTTTTAATTGAAAATGATGAAGTTTGTATAAATGCAACTGTTTTCTAAACATTTATAAGTTTTTAACGTAAAAACTTATACCGGCTTCCCTCATCTTCGGTTATTCCCACCTCTCCCTGCATTTTAAATAATGCTCCTTATAATTTGTTGGATTGTGTGAAATATATTATTTTGCACCCCCTTGTGTTATGCAAATTTTCATTTAACTTTTTATCTTATTTAAGTTATTGTTTGGCATCCCCTTAAAACCTGACTATTTATGTTAAAAGCTGACTTTATCCCCCATTCCCGACCTGTTCTTTCCAATGAGGAACTGAACAAAAATGCTGATAGTTTTTACGACCTGATGAAAACCAGAAGAACTGTCAGACATTTCTCAAAACGCAAGGTGTCCAAATCAGTTATTGAAACGATCATCAAAACAGCATCTACAGCACCCTCGGGTGCCAACAAACAACCCTGGACCTTTGCCGTGATTTCTTCGCCCGAAATGAAACAAAAAATCAGAGAAGCTGCTGAAAAGGAGGAAACTCAAAATTATAACGGCAGAATGTCTGATGAATGGCTCGAAGACCTCAAGGTTTTTGGTACTGATGCCAATAAACCTTTTTTAGAGGAGGCACCACATCTTATTGCTGTTTTCAAAAAAGCCTACGAACTTACTCCGGAAGGTAAAAAGAAAAATTACTATGTCAATGAATCGGTAGGCCTCGCCGCAGGATTTCTTATCGCCGCTATTCATCAGGCAGGCCTTTGTTCGCTTACACACACGCCAAGCCCTATGAATTTTCTTGAGAAAATTCTTAACCGGCCCGTAAACGAAAGGGCAGTACTTCTCATTCCGGTAGGTTATCCTGCTGAAGATGCCGAAGTGCCGGCTCTTGAGAAAAAATCTATTGATGACGTGGCGGTTTGGTATTGACCTTATTAGTTTTTCTTAATAAGTGTTTTATTTATTTTTGATTTTCCTTACTTCTCCTGTCAGGGCTTATACCCCCTGCTCGCAATTAAATGATTCAGAATAATTAATTTGTTCTGATTTTTCTATGTATATTTTGTTTGGTTAAACTGAAACCTTTTCTATGAATTTCATTATGAAGTGGTAAAGTGAAATTTATCACTCAATAATTAATTCCCAAACAAATAATATGTCCCGTATTCCCTTTTTTATATTCAGTGTCATCTTGTCACTATGCTTTCATGCCTGCAGACAGCCTTTGTCGGATGCAGCTGTAAATGCCTCTTATATACTGGACGAATCCTTAGATCAGAACAACATATTAATTGACAGATATGTTGACAATAGCATCAAAGAAATGGAGGGTTTGTCTGAAATCAAAGTTCAGTACAAACCGCTTGTTGCAAAAGCAAAAGAGTTCAGGCTTATGG
>CAJQOX010000151.1 GCA_905480075.1 uncultured Aureispira sp.
TTTTATGTTTCTAACAAACAATTAAAGTTTACGCTTATGTATGCATCATCTTTAATATCTTACTCGGTTCCTCCGCTGAAATTGTCAGATACAGGGGTAAAGGCTTTGCTTTGGATGAATGATTTTCATGTCAGACACCTCCCCGTAATTGAGGACGGGAGATTGTTGGGCATTTTGTCAGAAGACGAAGTACTGAATTTCGTTGAAGCTGAATCTACTATCGGTGATTGCAAGCCTGTCCTGATGCAAAAATTCGTCCCGGCTCAGCAACATTTATATGATATCATGAAGTTGGTCGTCAACTTTAATCTCACGATTATCCCCGTGGTGAATAACGAGGGGGAATATATGGGCCTGATCACAATGGAGGATCTTATTAAAAAATTAGCCGATACGGGCTCTATTGCTCAGCCAGGTGGTGTTTTGGTGCTCGAAATGGCCCCAAGAGATTACTCCTTGTCTGAAATTGCCCGGATTATTGAAATGGAAAATGCTACTATTCTCAGTAGTTTTATCTCTTCTCCCTATGGACAGGGCATGATGGACTTAACCCTGAAACTTAATAAAGAAGATTTAAAACATATTGTGGCTACCCTGGAACGGTTTAACTATAATGTCAAATCTTCTTATTATGAGTCTGAATTTATAGATTCCCTTAATGATCGCTATGAAAGTTTAATGAGGTACCTGGACGTTTGAAGGATGGAGGATGACGATAATCCTGAAAACCTTCTTTTTGATCATTACCATTCAATCAATATCAAAACCAGTTAATAAATCAGTAGCCTTTTTTTGTTATTTGATTTTTTTGTTTTGTACCTTTAGGAAGTTATGAAGTATCAGTTATTTTTATTTTTTTTATTAAAAAAACTGATCGATCTCTTGTTAAATAATTTCCTGTGATAAAATTTCCTCTTTCTCTTTTCTGTTTATCAATCTTCTCTGCCTGTACTTCAGGTCCTGATGTTAATAATTCTGAAACTATTGAAAAAGTATACGCTGAAACCGCTCAGGGCGAAAAGCAGACTTTTGTTTCTAAATCCAAACCTCAAAATGTTATTTTTTTGATAGGCGACGGTATGGGGCTTTCTCATATAACCGCTGCAGCCATTGTAAAAAAATCGCCCTTAACCATTGAAAAGTTCAGACACATAGGCCTTGTTAAGACCTTTTCAACAAAGTTGATTACGGATAGTGCAGCAAGTGCTACCGCTATGGCTACAGGACATAAAACTTATAATGGGGCCATCTCTATGGATGTTCATCAAAAGAAACTTAAAACGATCATGGAACTCGCCGAGGATAATAATTGGCGTACCGGGGTAGTTACTACTGCTACGGTTACCCATGCTACTCCTGCTAGTTTTTATGGTCACCAACCCGGAAGAAGTCGGGTTAACAGAAAATTGGCCGCTGAGTTTATGACTAAGGATATTGAAGTCCTGATGGGGGGTGGTTGGAACTATTTCAAGGATGGTCCAGATGGAAGGGATTTGATTGATGAGGCAAGAGAAAAAGGATATTTTGTAACTGATGATATTCATAAAACGGGGGAATACCTGCCCGAAAGAATGATTTGTCTCATCGCTCCTATGTTGCCGCCTGGCTTGGATGAAAGGGGAGACTTCTTACCCCTGGCTTCACAAAAAGCTATTGATATTCTCTATCGTAAAAAATCAAATTTTTTCCTGATGATAGAAGGAGCTCAGATCGATTGGGGAGGACATGAAAATGATTCTGACTATGTGATTGAAGAAATGCTCGATTTTGATGATGCTGTTTCCAAGGCCTTGGATTTTGCTGTAAAGGATGGGAATACCCTGGTTGTTGTTACTGCTGACCATGAAACAGGGGGCTATAGTATTAACGATGGGAATCTGAAAGAAGGGGAAGTGGAATGTAAATTTACAACGGATTATCATACCGCTACAATGGTGCCCGTATTTGCCTTTGGCCCGGGGGCTGAATCTTTTTCTGGTGTAATGGATAATACGGAAATATTCTTTAAATTAAAATATTTAATGAATGTCAAAGATTAATTCTCTTTCCTTTTTTTACTTTTTTTTTATGTTTTATTCAAAATGATCCCTTTTTTTTACCTTTAATGTAAATTACTTGTTACTGCCTTTCTTAACAGTTTTATTATCACTACTTTTGTAAACTAAAATCTTTGCCTTTAACGAATCACCTCTTTTCTATGAACTTAGAACAAATTCTCACACTTAATAATTACATAGAACATACCCTGCTAAAACCGGATGCTAATTTGTCAGAAATAAAGTCTTTGTGCGAAGAAGCAATCGAAAATAATTTCAAATCCGTTTGCGTTCCTCCGTATTTTGTTAAAAACGCTGCTTCTTTCCTCCTTCAGCATTCTGTTAAGGTGTCTACTGTTGTTGGATTCCCAATGGGATATAATGTTATTCCGGCAAAAGTGGAAGAAGTTAAAAGGGCGGTAAATGATGGAGTCGATCAGATTGAAATGGTAGTCAATATTGCTGCTGTTAAAAATGGGGATTGGGCGTATGTGCAGAATGAAATTGATAGTGTCTCTACGGCTGCGCATCTCAAAAATAAAAAAGCCGGAATTATCCTGGAAACCGGCCTGCTTATTTCTGAAGAGATTAAAAGGCTTTGCCAGATTTGTGTGAACTTAAAGGTCGACTCTGTCAAAAATTCCACCGGATTCAATTCAGATGGGGTTTCCGTTGAAATGGTTGCATTTTTAAAAGAAAATGCTGCCGATATCCCTATTGTGGCTTCTGGTGGTATTCATAAAAAAGATTATGCCCTTGAACTCATAAATGCAGGTGCCAGTGTTCTTGCTTCTTCTTCAGGTGTTCAGATTATTAAATAGATTTCTCTTAATTATGTATTGTTCTAATAAATTTTACCTCGCTTTTTGTCTCTTTTTCTTTTCCTCTTTCTTCTTGATGGCTCAGCAAGATGGTATACTCCATGTAACGGAAGAGTATTCTGTCAGACAATTACTCGATCATCGTAAAGCCCTGAATTTTCAAAAAGACCGAAAACTCAAAGTGTGGTCTGTTCAACTTCTGCTGAGCAGAGATAAATACCTGGCAACGAAAAAAATTATTGAGGTCAAAAAAAGAACTAAGAACTTAACTTCAAAAGTCGATTGGTTTTATCAAGCTCCTTATTATCGAATCTATGCCGGGGCTTTCTATACTAAACTTGAAGCAGTAACTTTACTCAATCATTTGGTTGATGCATTTCCCGATGCTATTGTTTTTAAGAATACGGAGGCTAAACCTTCCGATATGTGATTTTTAATAATTACTTTTTATTTCTTCTCCAAATTTTTCTCTTCGGTTGGTCTTTCCTTTTTTGTGATAATATTTGCTAATTGCAAAACCTTCCAAAAGATAATTTCAAGAATACTTATTTTGATAATTGATATAATTTTGAAATGAAGAAGATAAATAAAAAAAGATTTAAAATAAGTTCCAAAAAGTTTGCAAAT
>CAJQOX010000152.1 GCA_905480075.1 uncultured Aureispira sp.
ATTTTAAGTACCACTTTGTTATATTGAACTGATTGTAAAAATAAAACCTCAGGATCATGCAAAAGAACAGATGGCTGATAGCCGCCTCGGCAGTAGGCATACATATCTCAATAGGTTCGGTATATGCCTACAGTGTGATGACAAATCCTATCAACGAACTGCTGGGCTGGTCAAAGAGTGATGTGACCACTGCCTTCAGTGTTGCCATTCTTTTTCTGGGTCTTTCTGCAGCTTTTCTGGGTTTTCTGGTGGAAAGCAAGGGCCCGAAATGGTCGGGGCGATTTGCTGCTTTATGTTATGGTATTGGTATTTGCGGAAGCGGATTGGCTATTCAGATGGCTTCCTTGCCACTCTTCATATTCTTTTATGGTGCTTTGGGTGGCATAGGTCTTGGAGTCGGCTATATCACACCGGTTTCTACGCTGGTCAAATGGTTTCCTCATCGCCGGGGCATGGCTACCGGCATGGCGATTATGGGTTTTGGCTTTGCCTCCCTGATATTCGGACCGCTGATGGCATATCTTTTTGAAAATACAGGACTGCCGGGCACCTTTTATATGCTTGGCGCACTCTACTTTATCATTATGTTTGGTTCTGCAAGTTATCTGGAAGCACCACAGGAAGGATGGCTGCCTGATACACCTGCAGAAAAGAAAAAGAAGGCCCTGTTTGCGGTAAAGAAGGTAGAGGATCTCGCGCAACTCACCGCAAAAGAAGCGCTTTTTACCCTGCGTTTTTATTATATGTGGATGATGTTGTTCATCAATGTCAGTTGTGGAATAGCCCTGATATCCGTGGCTTCACCGATGGCGCAGGAAGTGGCGGGGATGACCGCCTTTGAGGCCGCATCTATGGTGGGGCTGATGGGTTTGTTCAATGGCGTAGGAAGGATTGGCTGGGCCTCTTTTTCTGATATTATTGGCCGTCCTTTTACCTATTCGCTGTTTTTTATTATACAGATAATTGTCTTTATGCTCTTGGCACAAACTACAAGTTCTGTTCTTTTTCCGGTTCTGGTATTTATAATTCTACTCTGTTATGGAGGCGGCTTTGCAACCGTGCCGGCCTATCTGGGCGATATGTTCGGAGTGAAGGAATTGGGGGCAGTACATGGATATACACTGACCGCCTGGGCAGCAGCAGGACTGGCGGGCCCTCAGATAGTTTCAAGGGTGAGGGAAGCAACAGGGAATTATTCCGGGACACTGTATTTCTTCTCAGGAATGTTTGCAATAGCACTCCTGGTTTCAGTGTTGGCCAAAATGAATATAGAGAAGGTCCGTAAAATGAAAAATAATGAAGAAAATGGTTTAATATAAAAACCACACTTATGAAAGCCGGAAAATTTATAGGAATTATCATTTTTGTCATAGGAGTAATTGTATCCCTTATATTTTTCTTTATAGCATCGGGCTGGGACTCCGTCCCTGAAATATTGCTAATGGGTCCTGCCCTGATACTTTTAGGTGGTGCTATGATCATTTTTCCGGGAGGGACTTTCAGCAAGGAAGATTTGAATAATCATCCGGGAGGTGCTAAGGAGATGTGGAGAAGGGCGCCCGGTATGCATAAAGTTATGTGGGTGGTGGCTACAATTGCGGGCACAGTGGCCTCTGTGTATCTGATGGTAGAGTCAGGATTTATGTGATGCATTATGAACTTTTAAATATCCGATTATGGAAATAGAAAATTTGAAGAAGATCAAACAATTGCTTGTTTCCGGCGACCTGACAAATATAATTCTTGCTTTTGAGATTGGGAACAGTCTGATTACAGATATGCGTTCTTTTGTAGAAGGAAATTATGGTTTTTTGCTAAGCTTATTTGAGTTGAAAGGGAATGTTCAGGAACAGTTGGCTGCATTGTTTTTGCTTAATAATTTCACAATTCAGGAAGGAGAAATCACATCATTTAGAATTCCTTACCGAAGATTATCGGAATTAAACAAAGACATTTCTCAGTTGAAAACTTTAAAAGAGTTCACCTTGTCTGACAATCGTCTTAGGGAACTTCCTCCTGAAATCGGCGAGTTAATTCATCTGGAATATCTTCTATTATACAATAATCATTTAACTGAACTACCAAAAGAAACCGGCAGGCTCAGAAGTTTAAGAACATTAAGGGTTTCCAATAATAATTTATCTTTTCTTCCTTCAGAAACCGGGCAATTGAAAAATCTTGAAGAATTAGATGTTTTTAAAAATAAAATCCACCGGTTGCCGAAAACGATAGGCGGATTGAAAAATTTAAAAACCCTTATGGCTGGCAATAATTTGCTGTCCCGCCTTCCTTCAGAAATCGGTCAGTTGAAAAATTTAAGGATGCTGAACCTTAGCAACAATATGCTGGAAAGTCTGCCTCCTGAAATTGGTGAATTAGAAAATCTTGAGGAATTGCACCTGCAAAAGAACAATCTGAAAACGCTGCCGGATGAAATCGGAGCACTGAAAAACCTGAAAAAATTGTTTTTGGATGACAACCAATTCAATTCTCTGCCACAGGGGATTGGCAGTTTGATCAATTTAGAAGAATTAAACCTCGATAATAATATGCTGACTCAGCTGCCGGAAGAAATCGGAGGACTGAAAAAGCTAAAGAAATTATTTCTAATAAATAACCGCCTGATTGAATTGCCGGAAAATATCGGTCAGCTTAAAAAACTTCAGGCATTATATCTGAGTAATAATCAACTAATTAGTATTCCATCATCAATTGGACAGTTGAAGAGTTTGAAAACATTAAATTTATATTCAAACAGTTTATCGGCATTGCCAATGAGCTCTTTGAATAACCTCAGGTGGCTGAATATCAGAAAAAACAAGCTCAATGAAATTCCTGAGGTACTGATGGCCTTAAATAATTTAATTAAAATAGATCTTAGAAATAATACACTTTTAATTGAAGAAATTGAGCGTCTAAGAAAATCTCTGCCGGATACTGAAATACAGTTTTAGAGTAATAGAAGAAAAACATATGCAGTACCTGAAGGATTTGCCAACAGATACCACTTATTGAGTTTCGTGAGATTTATTGTTTTATCACCTTCAGTAACGATGAATACTTATCGGTCAGGGCCTGAGGTAAATAGCTTCCTGCAGATACATGTATTATTTGTGGGATTCGGAAACAGGCTGTACTTTACACTTTTAGTTGATGCATGCGATAGTTATTCAAAGGGCGAGAGCCTGAAATTCCCTCCGTCATCAGAATAGGTATACTTGATGCTTAGGCTATCAATATATCATCTCTCTCTCTACTTAAAATAAGGATACATTTTTATATGTCTATCAGGAACCCCTTCCGTTTTGAAAATGAGGAGTAGTATTTGACGGGAAATAACAGCAGATGATTTATTTGATTTAATTCAAAACCAGGTAAAAAGAAGAGACTTTCTTCGTTTTAAGCAATAATTCATAGTTATCTGTGTACCGAAAAAAAAAATAAATAAATAAGAGAAAAATTTAAACACAAAAGAATTTTTATTGTTTTATATTTAAACATTCTCTGATTTTTTGACACTAGTTGTCATCAGTCAATTTTTTGTTTGTGGTATTTCCCCCGAAATTTTAACTGTCAAATAAATCATAAAACACACGATGGGATACTATCTGAAATTCGGAAACAAATTTGTTAAACGGACCAAGAACAGGCGCATTGAAGGAATTGCTGCTATCTTAGGTACCAAAAAACAAGCTAAAGTCTACAACTCAATGACCAATGCAAAAAAGGCAAAGACGGCCTATGAGTATCAGTATTCTGAATTGCATGACAAATTACTCATTTCAGAGGCGCGGGAGATGAGTTAAGACTAAATGGCTATATTTTTAATTACAATACATTTATATTCTTCTGTACTCAATTAAGATAGAATAGTTTAAAGAACGGTCTGTGGTGAATATTTTATATTTTCGCTGCTTGCTGTCGTTTTATCAATTTTCCAGAAGATGGTCATAGGGTTCATTTTCCGGACTTTTATCCGGAATTTCTTCGGGTATCTTTTCGAGTTCCGCTTTTAGATTTACAATATACTCTGACATTTTTTCTGTTACAGTGAAAGCCGAAGTCAATGCGTGGTAGAAATCTTTGGCAAAGGAGTTTTGAAGTACAGATTCATTTATAGCTGTATCAAGAAAATCTTTTTCGAAAGGTACTGAGATATACATATTATCCTTCACAAAGCTTAAACTCAATTCTGTCTTGTTTTGTATGTTGAGGCTATGAACAAGCTTAAAAAACTCTTCTCCGAAAATACATTCACTTATTGCAGGGGCATCGGAGGTGAAATTGTAAGAAGCTTCAAAATCAGACGGAATAAATTGTTTTGATACTGTTTTATTATTCTTGTTGAAAAGTGAATCCTTTAAAGAAGCCAGGGAAAAAATTGGAGCTTTGGGTCTCATAATAATTTCAGAAAAATTATAACCCGGACATTTTATTTGAAAAAAAACATGATTTTCTTCCCGTTTTGAATCTATATTTACAAAAATTTCCGAAAACTGAAAGAGGAGGCCTTCGTCAGTTTTTCCATGGAAATAATCTTCTCCCCGGAATTTATCGGAATTGAATAGTTTACTTCTCTTGAGTGTATAGGCAAGGATAAACTTAGTAGGACGATAGATTGCTTTGGGGTACATTTTTTCAGCAAAGACCTTTATAATATTTTGCTTGTAGTTTTTTTGGTAGTTTTTCTTTATTTTTCTTGAGAAATAGGAGAATATTAAAAACATAATCAAACCTAAAAACAAGAAGTAGTACCCATCAGGTTCATTTTCTGTGATTGTAGCCGCAGAAAAAAAAAGGACAAGGCCCAGAATATAAAGGAGATTAAAAAAATAGTATTTCCGGATTTTTTTATTCCGGTAGCCCTCCAGGGTTGTTAATGCAGGGGATAAATTATTCAAAAACTCTTCTTCTGTTTTCATCTTAATCTATTATATTAATCGATTCAACCGTACAATTATTTCATCAATATCAACCTGTCTGTTTAAAGATAGAATATTTTGTTCAAACAAGCGTATTATATTATTGTTTAGGAAGAAAGAAAAAACGTTTTTGACTCAAAAAAAATGAAACAGGAAAAAGAAATAAACAAATCATTACTTACAGTAATCCATTTTGCTCTTAAAAGAAATTTCGCTAAAGGAGAAACATTTTAATTGTTGCTACCGTACAAGTTTCCGGTCAGCCATTCAGAATGATTTTTTTGAAAAGCACCATTGAAAAGAACATTTTATTAACTAAGAAAAAGAGGAATTGAAATGGATTATCAGATTAAAAACCCAAACAAACATCTTACTGCTATTGAACGGTACACCTTGTCTTTCCCCGCAAGGCATTTGTATGAGAAAAAAAAATTAAAGGGCAGGGTACTTGATTTTGGATGTGGTTTCGGGAAGGATGTAGAAATACTACGTGATAAGAAAAAGCTGAACATAGAAGCTTATGACCCGCATTATTTCCCGGAATTGCCGTCGGGAAAATTTGATACTATAATTTGCACTTATGTGTTGGGCATACTTTTTCAGGAAGAACAAGCAAAGGTATTGATGCAGATTTCCTCCATGTTGAAACCGGGAGGTAAGGCTTATATTGCCATACGCCGAGATTTTCGCAAGGAGGGATACTGTCTGCACAGCCGTCACAACAAATACATATGGCAAAGCAAGGTACAGCTGCCCTTCAAGTCTGTTTTTCAGAATCCCTTTACTCAGATTTACGAATACAAACATTTCACCAGAACCAACAAGAAGAAACTGCCGGTACGACACCCTGAGAAGCCGGGAAAGGCCTTGGAGATAGTCTTTGAGTCGGCTACGGCCTATGCTATCCGGCATCCTCAACCCCTGGTGGAGGGACATTGTATCATCTTGCCCAAGAAGACCGGTAAAAATTATTTCGACCTCAGTTTCAGGGCTCAATCTGCCCTGTGGTTTATGGCCAACCATGTTAAGGAACATCTGCAGGATACTTTGAAACCTGCGTCGGTGGATGTGAAGGTGGATGCGGCTTTGTTAAACGGGGAGAAGTGGTCTAACCTTCAGTTATTGCCCAGCTATTTATAGCAGAAAAAAAGCGAGTGAAATAAACCGGAATTAATCATTTTTCAGGGTCTGCCTACCATTCACTTATAATGAACCTGTTTATTATGTTAAAGAGGAGGTATTCCTTGGCGAAAAATGGATGCCTCCCCTTGATACAAAAAAGGAATAAGTCATATTCACGATAAGTCAGGAGAGCATATTTGTTTTGTCAACCTCAAAGGAAATAATATAATTGGTTCCTTTTTTACTATTATCCTTTTCTATAGTTCCATTCATCTGACGGGTTAATTTATGGATTAATTTCATGCCGAGCGAGGAGCTTTTTTTCAAAAGGATATCGTCAGGAAAGCCAATGCCGTTGTCACCAATTTCGAGAACATAACGGGATTTTGCATGTAATGCAATTAATTTCAAAGATAATGTTGCCTTCCGGTCCGGCATGAAGGCATATTTCAGGGAGTTGGTAATGATTTCGGTAATCAAAAGTCCCAGTGGAATAGCAGTATCAATACTCAGATACATCATGGGAACGTCGATTATAGTGTCAATATTGTTTTTATCTCCTCTGTAGGAAGAAACTAATTTGTTCAGCAGAACATTCAGGTAGTCGGAATAATCAATTTTTGACAGATAATCGGACTGATAAAGCATTTCGTGAATCAGTGCCATGGAATTGATTCTGTTCTGACTGTTTTTGAACAGGTTTTTTGTTTCGGGGTCCTGAATATTGAGTGATTGCAGGCTTAGTAAAGAAGTAATGATTTGCAGGTTGTTTTTAACCCGGTGATGTATTTCTTTTAGGAGAATATCCTTTTCAGTATTTTTTCTCAGTATGGCTTCATTTTTTTCGGAGATATCATTTCTTTGTTTTGTGATAATTTCATTGGCCTCTTTGAGTTGAGCATTTCTTTGTTTTTGATTCTCTGTTTCTTCTTCCGCTTTTTTTGTTTTGTAAATGTATTGGAGGTATTTGTTTTTGTTGTAGCTGCCGGATTCATTGGATAGGACTAATAATGATTTGTGATTTTTCAAATAGTTATAAGCGGATTCAAAGTCATTTTCGAACTCATAAACCTTGGAAAGGAGTAAAAAAATGGACGTTTGTTTAGGGATTAATTTCTTTTTTTTGCAAATAGAAAGCGCCTCGAACAGTTTTTCTTTTGCCAGGTCAATTTTTTTTATTCTGAGATACAAATCACCCATTTTGTGAAGGCAACTCACCATTGCTGCACTGCTGTTATGTTCTTTTCTGATTTCGTAGCTTTCAGATATCAACTGCATTGCCTGTATGTCCTCCCCTGTAAGTATGCCGATACATCCCAATTCGTATTTTGATCGGGCAATGGTCATCCACATGTTATATTTAATACTTAACTCAAGGGATTTTTTCAGTAATTTTTTAGCTTTTTTATATTTTTTCTGTTGTTTGCAGATGCTGGCAAGGCCAATGAGTGTATAAATTTCAGTACCATAATCATAGACAACTTTACAGAGGTGCAGTTCTTTCTGGCAAATAGTATAGTGATCGTAGGAAAGTTCCAGTTCATTCAAATCATAATACAACACGGCAAGGGTCATGTTCATTCTTGCATTGGCGGAATGGTTGTTTTTCTTGTCTTTTACCTTGTCGAGTCCTTCATAAATAGTTTCAAAGGCATTTTCAAGTTCCCCTTTCGACCAGGCAATCAGGCTGACGATATTCTGAGCAAGGGCATATTCGAAATAATAGCCTTCGGTGAGCAGGACAGGGTTGTTCTTAATGATTATTCTGACTGCTTTTTTGTTTTTATTGGAATACCACAGGTGGAAGGCAAGATAAATTTTGAGGGCAGCAGCACCTTCCATATAGCCCTCTTTCTCTGAAATCAGAATTCCATTGTCTATGAAAGGCAGCAGAATTTTAACCGAGCTGTAATTGTTGCGGCAGTATTTAACAATAAGATCAACCTTCGAGATAGGAATGGCAATACCGGAGAGTTCTTTCTCTAATTTTAAACAGAGTGAATGTATATCTTCCTTTCTATTCATTCATTTATAAGATCAAAAATATTTTTTGTGGTCACTCAAAATAGTTTAATTATACCATAAATGCAAATTTGGTAATATAACATTAAGATAAGCTAATCTTATTAAGAAAAGTATAACAATATATCTGAGAAGAACAGATAAATAGTGAAAAAAATGATAAAATCAGGATTAGGGGCTCTGTTTAATACCTGTTTCAGCAGTTTCTGTTCCTGCAACATTCATCTTCATTTTTATTGTAGATTCGAAAAGTGCAGCACCTTTGGCTATTTAAGTTTCGGCATTCAATCCTCCTTTTTTGAGTTCAAATGTGATTTCCTCTTTTCCGTCTGCCCCTTTTTTAACAGAAATAATGGCGAGCCCCGTTTTTTTTAAAAGGTGTTCTTTAGAGGATTTAATTTGTTTGAAGATAGACATTGCCTCTTGTTTTTTCTTTATGGGGATAAAGACACAGGGAGTTTTTTTATTGGCCAATTTATAATCTATCAGGAGGATGCCTGCGCTTGCTTTGCGAATAAGGGCAGGTTTGCAGTGTTTCTTAAGGTATTCAGCTTTCTTTAATGATTTGTAGGCATCAATCTCCGATGGCATTCACAAAAATGTAATTATTGGTGCCGTTTGCATCATATCTCCATAGTACAGCAGCCACATGTAAATTTTCATCTACCCAGTCGCTTTCTTTTTCTATGGTGTAGGTATTGTCGAAGGAACTGTTTTCGGCGGGTTCTGAGGCAATGAGTTCCCCCCAGAAAATATCATCCGTTGCACTTGCCCTGAGTACATGTTCGTGTTTGTAATCAGAGCCACCGCTTGTCTGTTTGTAGGCACCGCTTCCGGTACCACCGTCTATATCATTTTCAGTAATAAAAACCGAAAGAAAATATTCGTCCTGAGAGGCATTAAAAAATTTCGTTCTTGTTTCAATGACGATATTATCCTCGTTAACGGTTTTTCGGAAGGCAATTGCTGCATCAACTTCTACTGCTAATTTGGTGTTGACGCGGTTTCTTGTAGCATTCAGAGAGGTACTTACCCTGTCTTCCGTAATAAAAAAGGAAGGAAAACCACTGCTGAACCGGTCTTGTCTGAAATTGCTGTAACAGCTGATCTGCATCGGGTCTCCATTCGAACCGTGTACCGCTATCGGGACTACCTGATCTTCGAATTCCGCTACCAGGTCATTTAAAATTTCAGCACCATTCGGGCAGGCACCGCACCATGTACCGGTTTTTTCGAGGAGGACAATCTGCATGCTTTGTGTTGGTTCGAGTTCATCTGCCGTATTGATAGAATCATTTTCTTTGCATGCAGAAAAAAGGAAGAACAGAGAGAGTAGTATTAATGATATGTTTTTCATTATTATTGATTAATCTATTTGATATTGAAAGTTTTGTTATTTTTAAGGTAGAATCAATTTTGAAACGTTTTGTATTGTTCTTATGCTGTTTGCAATATTTTTTTTGTGATTTTCTTAACCTTTGCTTAATTACTTATTAGTAAGTGATAAGATATAGGTAAAATTTGCAGACCCATTTTATACTGATACTATTTGGGCGTCCGGGCGCTACGTTACAAAGCTCACTGACGTTCGGCCCTGCGGTCTGTTGCTGACGCAACACTTTTTCACATCGCTGACGCAAAAAGATGTCCGGATAGATCAATTCTTCGGATTGGATTGATGCGGTGATTTGATGATCGGATTTTATATAGTTAACAAACTGCGTATTGTTCCGTGTGCCGTGCTGTTCCTTTGATGCACAGCATCAAGCCTTCACTGATTAACAATGAGTGAATGGAGTGCAGCGGTGACTTGTATCTGCAATGCTGCGCTTGAGGAGGCAAATAGTACAAATAAATACTTTTTTTTTTACCTAAAATTACGTTACCAACTTTTAAAATGGTAATATGAAAATATATAAAGGAGATAACGGAGAATGTATAAGGCTGCTATAAATTTTTTCTATTGTTTTATTTCAGATTGTTGAGTATTTGTTAATGATCCAAATACCTTAGAATGGGTTTTAGTGCTAATAAATAATTGAAAATAAGCAGAGACAATCAAATTAAATTTTTATTAATTTTTAAAATATTGAGATAATGAAACAGAAAGTATTTTTATTTTTAAACTTAAGTCTGTTATTAATGATGAATGCCTGTGCACCAACAGTGGAAGGCGAATTGAATGAGTATAAGGACTTTCAGGCTTCAATGATTGAATTAAAATCAGAATACCCCAAATTTTCTGAAGCAATTGCTGAAGCAGAAAGTACGATGGCTAGCAAATGGGAAGAAGCCGGAAAAGTTGCAGAAGAAGAAAAAAAGGCAGAAGCTATGTCTGCAGTAAATGACGAAATTAAGACCTCCTGTGTATATTACCTTCAGGAAATACCTGTTTTGATTAATGCTGTAGATGCAGGGATTGCGAAATTCGACAATAAATCTATGCAACCCGGCCTGTTTCGAAAAGTAGAAAAAGCCCGGAATAAAGCTTTGCAAAATGTTAGATCTGCCGAGGATGCACTGGAGGGCAGTGCCGGCACAATGACAGAAGCCAATGCATTATTGGTGACGCACTTTAGCAACCTGAAAAGTTCTAAGATAAAATTATCCAGTCTGTGGTCTGAGTACAAAAGGTCTAAGAAAAAGAAAAAGAAAAAGAAGGTATATCAATAAGTTCTTAGTGGTGGCCAGGCAGGTGATAAAAGCTCTTGATTATTAGTCAGTCATAAGGTTAATCCATAAGTATAATTTTGCTTTGCAAAATTTGGTTTTTTGGCCATGTTTTTGGGATTGAAAATAGCAGTAAGTTATCAGTACAATTTGCCCGGCAACAGGTGCTTGTCCTGGTTGTTGGTACTAGTGACGACGGCCTGTATCTTTGCTGCACAGGGCCAAGCCTGTGCTGCTTTAAAATTGAACCATTGAGGCTTTATTTGTGGTCATACCCTTAGCAGACAGTATAATGTTTCAGCATATTTGTACCTTGCCCGATAAGGATAAAAATCAATTGATTTAATAATCAAAAAAGCAAGAAATGTCCAGAACAGATAAAGAACAGGGAAATGCATTTTTTTTACTGATATTAGCAGGAGTCATTACCTATTTTATTCCTGTAATCCCCTTTGGCAATTATATTATCTGGCCCTTTGTTATTCTCACTACTTTCATTCACGAGATGGGACATGGCTTGACGGCATTAATGTTGGGCGGGAGTTTTGTGAAGCTGGAAATTTTTTCCAATGCCTCCGGCCTGGCCTGGAATTCCGGAGTCTCTGATGGCTTGCCCCGGGCTTTGGTCGCTGCAGGAGGATTGGTAGGGCCTTCAATAGCCGGTGGATTGTTTATTCTTGCGGGCAGAACCAGCAAATGGTCTTCAAGGGCTTTTCTGTTCCTGAGTGTTTTTATGCTGACGGGTGTTGCCCTGTGGGTTCGTTCAACCTTTGGTGTTGTGATGATAAGTTCCATGGGGGTAATTTTCTTATTGATTTCCAGAAAAGGAAAGCCGGGGCTACATCAATTCCTGATACAGTTTTTAGGTGTTCAGATGTTGGCAGATACGCTGACACATACTTTCAGCTACTTGTTTACCGGTTCTGCACATGTCGGAGGTCAAACCAGGCATTCTGATACCGGAACGATCGCCGAACAGTTGGGAGGACCCTATTGGTTGTGGGGCGCTGTGATTTTTGCTTTCTGTATTTTTATTTTCTTTTTTAGTTTAAGAAGGGCCTATCGCTAAATTAGTAGTAAGTCATAAGTAGTAAGTAAAATTTTGCTTTGCAATTTTTTTTGTTTTTTTACTATTAATAAATCTAAAATCTAATCTCTAATATCAAACATCCGGTGTTGGTTGGTCCAGGTGACGCTATCGCTTAACACTTGAACCAACGACGGTAAATTTTGCTCATCAGATGGGCAGGGACTTGACTTAAATTCAGGAATTAACAGGGTTCTTTGTCCGGCAATTTTATGTTGTCAGACAAAGAATCCTGTTTTTATTTAGCCAATCTTTGCATCTTAAAATACAGGCTCTTCCCTTTTTCTGTTTCCACAACGCCGGTATAAAAGCCTTGTGGCCAATTTTGAGTGTTTATCCTATGTTGTTGGTCCGCGGAAGGCATATTGTAGATCAGTCTGCCTTCCATGCTGTAAATATGGATGCTTTTGGCCTTTTTAGTTCCCATATCGAGGGAGTAATGATCGGTAGCCGGATTGGGAAGCCTGTTATTTCCTGCGATAGCTGCACAGTTTGTAAGGCTGTGGGATTTCCTGTTTTGGCAATTTTACCACTTTCCCCGAAAGCGTAGCCTGTATTTCCTGCAAAATCAATTGCATGAACTCTCTTATAGGTACCTGTAAAAGTATAATCTACGATCCATGTCAAGCCGGCATCAACAGTTTTAAGAATATTGCCCTCATAGGTGCCAATATATCCTACATTTTCGTCCCGGAAATACATACTTGTAAAATTATCCATATTACTTATTGCATATTGGGAAAGGTTCAAAGTGTCCCAGGTAGCACCTGCGTCTGTACTGCGGAAAAGATATGCAGGGGTTGCATAGCCATCATCTCCCAAGGCATATATGTGGGTAGGGCTAACCCGTTGAACTTCTACGATGCTGGTATAGGTTTCCGGAATTATAACTTCATTCCAGGTCGATCCGCCATCATTGGTGTAAAACAGTACTCCGGTATATGCAAAGGTTCCGTCCCATCCTCCTGCTACACCATATTGTCCGTTCCAAAAGTCCAGGGCCGATATATCATCATAAAATGTACTGAGGGTGTCCACAGTCCAGTTTTGTCCACTGTCATATGTTTTGTAAATAAGATCCTCTACACTAAAAAAACCGCTGTCATTGCTGATAAAATATACCGCTGAATTTCCATAGCCAAGAGAAGCAGTGGAAGGCCCAATACCTTGCCAGTTCTGTCCCCCATCAGTCGTTTTATATACCTGCATGGTCAGGTTTCCTGATATCGTTTCACGAACGGAGATAAAACCTGTCAGTGTATCGATAAAATGAATGTTTTGAATATCGGGACTGTTCAGAGAAGGAAAGTTAAGGTTGGTCCAGGTCCTTGCCCCGTCATTGGTTTTGTAAACGGTACCGTCAGCATTGCTGTTTTCATTACCAGTAGCATAACCTGTAAGTTCAACAGGAAAAGAGGCCTTTTTGACTGAGGCAACCGAAGCTCCAACAGAATCATGATCGATCCATTGTCCCAATAGGGAAAAGGAGAAAAAGAGTAAGAACAGCATGATCATTTGTTTCATAGTAATTTTATTTTTTTGTTGTTATCGAATCTACCCCTACAAAGATAGGACAAAACAGCAATCGGGTACTTGTAAAAAATTGATTTAATATTGTAAAAAATATAATAGTAGTAAGTCATAAGGAGTAGGTTTGAGTAGAAAATTTTGTAAAGCAAAGTTTACTTATGACCTATGACCTACTACCTGCTACTAATTCAAAAGCGAGCTGCGAAACGTAGCGCCCGGGTGCCCCGAAAAACAAAAAAAATATTTAACTTTTCCCTGCTTTTTATTGGTTTTCTTATCTTGCCAAAAGACAACATGAAGAATTATGAAATCCTTTATTTTATTTTTTATCAGCCTGCAATTTCTATGGCTAAGTTTCAGCGCAGCTCAGGACATTCTGGTGAAGCCTTATTTGCAAAATGCCAGCCCACATTCCATCAGCATTCTCTGGGAGACCAGGAACTGTGACCCCGGATTTGCCATTTGGGGGCTTAACGATTCGCTGCTAAATAACAGCCCGGCCACATCGGTTCAAAGTGTAGGGGCTGCCTGTATACATACGGCAAGGATAACAGGATTAGATCCTGAAACTACCTATTTATACAAGGTGGGTTCTGCTACAGGCACTTCTCATACTTACACCTTCCGTACCCCGCCCCTCAGAGAAAGCGAGTCCTCTGTCAATCTGGTAGCGATCAGCGATATGCAGAAAGACTTTTTTAACCCCCGTGTTTTTGAGAAGGTTAGCAATGAAGGTATAATAAAACACCTTTCTTCACATTACAGCGGTTCTCTAAACGAAACCCTGCAAATGATCCTGATTCCCGGCGATCTGGTAGACAATGGTAATATTCATGATGAATGGGTCAATGACTTTTTTTGTCAGGGGTCCAATCTCTTCAGCTATGTTCCCTTCTATCCTGTACCGGGAAATCACGAATATGATTCGGATTTCTTTTTCAAATATTTTGACCTGCCACACAACGGTACGCCGGGCTTTATGGAACATTGGTGGTACAAGGATATTTCCAATGTCAGAATTATCGGCATGGATTCTAACCCCAACTACCGGATATGGGAGCAACTCAACTGGCTGGACAGCATTTTGCAATTGTCGTCGGCCGATACGCTCATAGATTTTGTGTTTGCCCAAATACATCATCCGCATCGTTCCGAACTCTGGCCTGAAGGCAATATAGATTATACCGGAGATGTCATCCGCAGTTTAGAGCAATTTTCAGCGTCGAGTGGCAAGCCCTCTGTTCATTTTTTTGGTCATACCCACGGCTATTCAAGAGGGCAGTCTAGAGATCATAATCATCTTATGGTCAATGTTGCCTCGGCGGGAGGAAATTTAGATTACTGGAACGAATATGTTCAGATCGACTATCCGGAATATACCGTCAGTAACCCTGAATACGGCTATGTGATATTAGAAGTGGATGCGGGCACTGCACCTCAATTTACACTCAAACGCTTTAGTCTGGGCGACGAGGGCAGGGAACTTAATAATGCCCTGCGGGACAGCATCACGATCAAAATGAAAAATCTTGTACCTCAGAAGCCCTCGCCTGTTTATCCTCTCACAGGAGAAGTGGTAGACCCCGACGGCTTTATATTGATCGGCGATTCTTTCAACGATCCGGATCAGGATGGACAAGGTGGCACACAGTGGCAAATAAGCACAGATTGCAGCGATTTCTCAGCTCCGGACAATGATACCTGGGTTCAACATGAAAACTGGTTTAAGGGAGTCAATACACAGCAGGACGATAATCTTCAGGACATAGAAATTTTAAATCTCCGGCCCAATACCTTCTATTGCTGGCGCGTTCGCTACCGCGATAAAGGCCTGGGCTGGAGTGAATGGTCCGACCCGGCCTCCTTTATGACCGATACGGTATATTCTGAATGGAAATTTTATCCCAACCCTCTAAGAAGCAGCAGCAGCCTGCATATCCCTTATCCTGAGGATCAGCCTGTGGAAATACAGATATACAATAGCAGTGGTAAACTGATTCGCAGGCATACGGGTATATACCCTCCTGTTTTTATATTAAATAAAGACAACCTGGGTAATGGCATATACTACCTGCATGTGCTGGACAGATCAAATCGCCTGAGGGTGATTAAATTTGCGGTCGTGCATGATGGGTGAATGTTTTTCAAGATATTTGTTTATTAGATCGCTTCGCTTTTGGATCTTAGATTGTTAGATCGCTGCGCTTTTTGATTGCGTGATGTTGGTCTAAGTGACGCTATCGTTTAACACTTATTGTTGAGAAGGAAATTCACAAAGTTATTTATCAGGAATCTTTTTTGTTTTTTCTAAAGAAAACGTTGTTGTTCCAAGTGACACTATCTTCTAACAATGAACTAACTGGGTTAGGCTATCGCATTACACTTGAATCAAGGGGGCACGCTTTAGTTGCTCCGGTCTATTCTACCTGCAGTGTAGATATATAATTGTCCTTTTATTTAATATTTGTTTTTGATGTTTATAATTTCTTAACATTTATTAAAGTGTTTAATGAACTTTATTCCCTTTAATTCGTTGTGTTTGTATTGCTTCATTAAAACCAAAAACAATGTTAAAAAAATTAAGTAAAACAGATGTTATTATGCTCTTCCTCGCATTTTCATGTCTCATATTCTCTGAACTCATGTGGTTTCGGGGAGAAAAAGAAGGAGCACTTTTTATTGGCTTGTGGGTCCCCTCAATTCTTGGATTCGCTATTTATTTAAAACTATTAAAAATTGATAACAAATGACCAGTCTTATACCATACTTATCCGGATTCGTTACTGTGATGTTTTGTTTAGCTTTTTATTTTGGTCTTCAGGAGTTCAAAAAGATCGGGGATAATTGATATCCCTTTAAGTAAATTTAGCATTTAATCCCACAGTATATTTTTTTACTGACTATCTAACAATAAATGTCTTTTGTATTCAGCTTATCTCCTTTTTTCTTTTTGCACCTGATGTAACTTTTCTCCGACAAATAGACATAAGTCATAAATACTCTACCTTTGTTCGTGTTTTTTTTGGAAATGTTTTTCTCCTGATGGATGAAAGGACAAGTATTCCTGAAAATGCCCGCATATGGATTTTATAGATTAATATTGGATGAATTAATTTTTCTGATGAAACTTTTCGGTCCTTTTCCCGAGTACTTTAAAGGGGTAGGCAGGTAATGCTTTAACGCCTTTATTGCAGTGAAAGATCAGTCTTTTTCTTCCTGTGAAACAGCGGGCAGTTCCTGCAGTTTCAGTTCCTTTTTGGATGTCAGCCAGTCGTTTATCTGCAGACTGCCGGGCACAAACTGGATGGTCTGTTTTCCAGGTACATGCTTTATTCTGTACAAGGTTCTTTCCCATTAAAAAAAAAGTCCGTTCCGGTGAGGAAACGAACTTTTTATCAGGAAACAATTAATTATTTATCATCATTAATGAGGACCGGTGTTTTTCCATCCGTAATAATTAATTTTGCATTGGGAGAAGTAGCAATTTCTTTCAGTACTTCAAGGCTTTGCCATTGTATACTTTTTTCGTTGATACCTTCCTGAATGATCAGTTGAGCATCTCTGATCCCTTTGGCTTCGATTGTTTTGCGTTCAGCCTCTTTTTCCTCTCTTTGCAATACAAAAGTCATTTGTTGAGCTTGTTGTTCTGCCTGAAGTTTCGCTTCGATAGCTGAATAAAGGCCTTTGGGCAGTCTGATGCTCTTCAGCAAAACCGCTTCGATCACAAAGCCTCTTTTTTCGAGAATTTTTACCATATTTGCTTGAATTTCCTTTTCGATTTGTCCTCTTTTGCCAGAATGCATGTCTTTGGCAAAAAACCTGGAGCATACATCAGCGGAAGCGGATCGGAAAGTGCTCAGTATAAGTGTCCTTTCGTAGTTTCTGCCTACCTCTGTAATGATATCTCTTACCTTCTCCTTACGTATATGGTAAAGGATAGAAATTTCTGCCTGAACATTCAGCCCCTCTTTGGAGGGCAGGCTTAGTTTTATTTCCTTGTTGATGGTACGGATAGGAACTCTGATAACCGTACTGATAAAAGGGTTGATACCGATGACTCCTTCTGTTTTCATCTTATCGGTTAATTTGCCAAATTTTTGTTTGATACCTACCTCTCCGGGTTTGATGATAGCGCAGGATGAAAGCATAGCAGTGGCTATGAAAAGAAAAAATAACTTAGTTTTCATTATAAATAATTTTAGAAATTAATAAATTTTTAAAAAATCAATAGGTGAATGAAAACTGTTCGGGAGGGGGGGTGTCAATTTCCAAAAATCTTGAATGCAGATCATTGGTTTGGTTGCAAATTACAGAGGGATCGTATTCCGCTGTATTTGTTTCAGAAGAGATGTTTGAAGAGACTAACTTGTAAATCAATGTTTCGTCATCATTTTCCTGACAAAGCTCTTCAATTTCGGAGGGTTCAAGTAGTGTGGAATCAACAAGGCAGTACTGCATAACAAATATGCAACAAATAAGGGCAATAAATAAATGAAGTAGCCTGCAATTCATAATGTAATTTTAATATATAAAAAAAGTCCAAGTATATATTGAAAGAAAGTTAGTTTAACATTATTTTATGAATTTGAGGGCTTGTGCCTAGATCGCTATCGCTACACAATGAACCAAGAGTGGATGTGAGGTTCATTTCATTATTCTCCCTTACAGATGCTTCTCCCTTATCCGAAAAATGAAAGATAGGACTTTAATGTTTCATATACCGTTTCTGTCAATTGAAATGCCCTGCTCACAGATTTTAGTATGATAAAAATCAAAAGAAGTTATACTATTGTACTATTATTTCATGTTAACTAAATATCAAAAAAAAATGAAAAGACAAATAGTTACTATGTGCTTATTGATGCTATGTAAGCTCCTGATGGCACAAAACTGGACCCTGACAACACAATCTAATTTAGCGACTATATCAGATATCTCTGCGGACGGAACCAAAATGGTGACGGCAACTCTTGGGGCTAATTTTAATTTTCCTACACTCAGAATATATGACTTCCAAAACAATGGTTGGGTGTTGGACGAAAATATCGACCTGACAAATGATTTTAATCCCAATGATGGGGCCGGAAATGCAGTGGCAATGAGCGATGACAAAACTACTATTGCATTAGGTGTAAGCGGATATGATGGCTTTTCAACAACTAATAAAGATACCGGCCTGGTCAGATTGTACGAGGTCATTAATGGCAGCTGGGTGCAAAAAGGGGATGATATCATTGGCAATAATATCTTCACTGGATTTGGTTCTTCTGTAAGCATCAGTGGAGATGGTAACCTGGTTGCGGTGGGTGCAGACCGAGGGGCTTACGATGACAGAGGGTATTTTGAAGTATACAAATTCGACAACGGTGCCTGGGCTAAAATCCATCAGACCTACTGGGGTAGCGAAGGCTTTGAAAGTTTTGGAACAGACATAAAAATAACCAGAAATGGCCAATTTGTTGCTGTTTCGGGCGATTGGGGTAGTAATGGCGGGGTAGTACGAGTATACGGAATCTCGGGCAATACCATTACACAGCTTGGTGCGGATATTGTAGCCGAAAGTGTCAATGACTATGCCGGGAAAAGTATAAGTATCAGCGAAGATGGTCAGACCGTAGCAATAGGCGCACCCGAAAATGATGGTGCCGGGACCGATGCAGGTCATGTGCGGGTTTATCAATACAGCAATAACAGCTGGTCGCAACTCGGCGGGGATATCGACGGATTAGTCGCCGGGGATGCAATGGGCTGGCGTGTGGCCCTTTCTGCCAATGGTCAGCGTTTGGCTACTTGTTCCAGGAACCATTCACATTCAAATGGCCTTAATGGTTATGTTTCTGTCTATGACTTGCAAGGTAGCAGCTGGATAAGAACGGATTCTTTTTACGCAACCTCTACTTTTTTTGCCTATGAAATGACGATGGACTCTGCCGGCACAAGAATCCTGGTACATGGTAATA
>CAJQOX010000153.1 GCA_905480075.1 uncultured Aureispira sp.
GATTAAATTAATTAATTGATGAAAGGATGAATAAAGGATGTTAGAGGTGAAAAAACAAATATGCTTTGTTTTTTTGATTTTTTTTTCTTATATTTACCCGATGCAAATTTTATGTTAATGTTAAAATTTGCTAAATTTAGAGGTAAATGTATTTTGTAAAATACTATTCAGATAAAAACACAAAATAATAACTGTGGCATTTAAAATAATTCAGAAGATAAAACCGGATCAGATTCAGGACAAGACGCTTGACACCGGTTTTTTGAAGAAATATTACAAGCAATTGCAGCAATTGCTCGTCAAGAAGACAAGCCCAAAAAACCCAACAGGTTATTTCTTCTGTCACGAGTTTTCCGGCAAGGAGGATTTGCTGATCATGGGCAAGCAAAGCCCGGCCTACCTGAAGGTTTTTCGAGCTGCAGGGAAAGGAAAAGATGGCTTCGACAAAAAGAAAGTCTCTATAGGGAATTGTTTTATCCTTATAGAGAATAACAAAAAAATTCTTTGTCTGCTGCCAAACCCTTCCTTGGCAAAAGGCAAGAAAATGACCGTCCTCAAAGCGATGAAGAAACTGAGGAAATCTTCTATGAAACAAATTGCCGATATCCGGTGGCTAGATGCACCCCTCAAAATGGATGCAGAAGAAGATAGCGGGGAGGAAGCGGCACAGCCACAGCCCAAAAAACAAGATAGCGGAGACTCAAAAGGTGGAGGTGGTTCCGCATCAAAAGACGAAGGGAACGAACCTTTGGTAAGCAAGGACGAGATCGTCAAACGAACCAAAGAACTGCAGAAAGGCATAGCAAAACTGAAAAATGATATTGTGCCGCGCTTCAAGAAAAAGGAGACTACGCCAAGAGATGCCGCCTTTGTAAAAGCGCTTCGTAAGGCAGGAAATCTGCTTATCGGCAAACTGATGCAAGCCGACCCGAAGGTCAGCGCAAAATTCTCATCGCAGAAAGAACAGCTGAAAAAAGGGATGCCTCAATGGGAGAAACTCGAAACTCAGATCCTGGGTCAGAAAACGAAAGCCGAAGCCACCGATTCTATAAAAAAAGAACTCAGGGGAGCTGTAAAACGCATGAACGAAACCCGTAACCAAATTAAAGAACTGCTGAAAAAGGTCAACTTTAAAGCACTATCTTAATCTATTATATTAATTTGATAATTTATTTAATCAGAATTTAATCACTCAGAGACAGTATAACATTCAAAAGATTTTCTCTGTTAA
The DNA here is from genome assembly GCA_905480075.1 of uncultured Aureispira sp. GTDB lineage: Bacteria > Bacteroidota > Bacteroidia > Chitinophagales > Saprospiraceae > Aureispira. The sequence goes on from CAJQOX010000153.1 coordinate 1,232, forward strand.
AACTAATAAACAATGGCCGATAAAGAATTTGATTTTAATGAACTGAAAGAATTGAAAATTGCCCAATACAAAAAAACTCATCTTAAGCCCGCAATTTTTAAAAAATGTAAAGGCGCAATTATTTTTGTAGACTACAAAATGGCAGGAAAGAAAACGCCCTGTGTTATTGTACCCTTCAAAAAAGAAAATATCGCCGCAAAAACTTTCAAAAGTGTCAAGAAAAATAAGGAACACATCCTTAAAAAAACGGCCTTTGCCTCTTTGGAATTCGGTGCTACACCCGATGGCAAAACATTGGTGACTATAGAACTGAAAAAAGGGGGACTTGGAGCAGAAATGCTGACTGCCAAAGCCGCCAAATTATTCGGCGAAATAAAAATGGAATACAAAGTAGTAGGGCTTCCTGAAGGCGAAGAAGGGGCAGCTACTGATGATAACAGCGGAACGGAAACAGCCGACCCTGCAGCAGCAAAAAAACAAGCCCTGCAATTGGTGGCTCTTTTCAAAGCCTTTGCAAAAGGCGAATGGGCAGCCGTTAAAGAAAATCCTAAATCTGCAAAAGTTATAATGGCCGCAGACAAAAAAGGACAGGCAATATCAGCAAGGATCTCAAAATGGCTGGCTGAAAACACAGACAACAGCGACCTGACAATGGAATTTGAAGCAGTATCTGCACAGGCAGATAAATTAACCGCTCTTTTGGGTCAGATAAAAGCCACTGTAGATAAGATCAAAAAAGCGCAGGGAGAAAAATCGAACGTAGACTTAGATACCATCTCTGTGGATATTACAGGGAAAGTAGCCGATCTGATGAGCTCATTTGCCAAAGAAATTGAATCTATAGACGGCCTGAAAGCGGCACTTGACGCAATAAAATAATTACAGCAATATATTTTACTGTTCCAAAACAAAAGACTGCCTCCGGGCGGTCTTTTGTGTTTTTGGATATATCTGGAATTTCTGCTGAAAATCCTGCAACTCCTAAAAAGAGCTACAGGACTTTTTAAACGTTTATGAAGGCTGCTTTTTAATTTGTATTCCTTCGTAGAGTTGCTATAATGAAGCAATTACTAGATTAATTATTAATATCTGTTACGAAGACATCTGCATCCAAGTTTTTCTGTTTTGTCACCGCTTTTTTTATTTGTTAATTTATCGAAATTTCCTCGTGGATAAACCTTTAGAGTAGCATAGATAGATTTAGGGGAGTCATAGAAGGATCTTGATTTTAAAGATGAGGACCATAGTTTAGCAAATCTACCTCTAGAGTAAAAACGATAATCTCCATCTTCAGATTTAACATTTACTCCTGTAGGCAATAAATTAAAGCCACTTTTATTCGTTCCATCTTTAGTTTCCCAGCCCACTTTGGACATTATGTCTTGGCCGTAGTATTTATCGTCTTTTTCTTCTATTTTATTCACCTTTTTTACAGTAGAAATCAGATTTTCAAACTCGTATTTAGTAGGTAAATGATAGCCTTCAGGACAAATACTGCTGAGTTTGCCACTCACAGGGGAATTACCTTTTTTGTCAATTTCCCCCAAGTAGAAATTTATAACATCCTCTTGCCAATATAAATTTCCAGCTTTTGTACCATTGGAAAAGTTACCTACTTTCACAGAACGCCTCGTTTCTAATCTCAAATTTTCGGCCATCCAACAATCCTCTCCGATTTGCACCATTTTATATACTTCTCCATCTCTCGAATCGGTTATTGTTTCGGGGCAAACTTTACAAACACGCTCTCCTTTTGTATTAATACTAATACTTTTATATCCTATTTGTACTAATGAACTTCCGTTCTTGAAATTGTAAGCGTTGTCATAAATAAAGTCGATTACTACCACACCATTTTTATCGATAAAACCAAATTTATCGCCTTTTTTTGCAACTGCAAGACCATCATTTATGGTGTATATTTTATCATAGATTAACTCCGTAGTTAATTTGCCATTATCGTCAATATGCCCACATTTGTTATTAAGATTTACAGGAGAACGTCCATTTTTAAAATTAAAAACATTATCGTACATGAAATTGTTAAGAAATTTACCATTAACATCAACATGATCAGATTTATCACCTTTAATAACCTTTGCAAAACCATCATTAAAGGCAAAGATTTTGTCGTATTTGGCAGCAAGTAATTCTTTCCCTTCAAGCGTTAAAACACCATATTTGTCACTTATTTTGAATACTATAAACCCCTCAGAATCGTCTTCCAAAACGTCATATTTGTGAGGAGTCAATACATTACCTGTCTTACTCAGTAATGCCCATTTATCATTTAATTTAGCTTTAATATAATTACTTGGTGTTTCGATGTCCTGATATTTATTAGGCGTTAAGCTTTCGTCTGCAATGTTAATCAGGCCATACAAGCCCTTTTCCTTAGCTACAATTGCCACATTATTCACGTCCATTGAAATATATCGATACTTCACCGGGATTACAGTATTACCTTTGGCATCCATTAAGCCATATTTTTTTTCTTTTTTACCAGTTTTAGGATTGGTAATCATTTTAGAAACTTTGTAATATTCATTAACTTTTTGGTGTTTTATCGAATTATATTCGAAAGGAAAAACGACCTTATTGAAGGTATCTACTATACCGTAAAGTTCATCCTTTTTAACAATACAATTGCCATATTTGTCAACATTTGATGCAAATACATAGGTTTTGTCGGGTATCACAACTTCTCCTTTTCTATTAATGACGCATTCGTATTTGTAAGTTATACTGACAGGTGCAAACCCATTGGTGAAAGTATATGCATCCTTAAATTTTAATTTCCCAATTTTTTCACCTTTCAAATTGTAGTAGTCTGAGTCTGAATAACTTTGACTCATTTTTGCAAGAAATATTCCTTCAGTAGGTCCTATGATTTTACTATACTCAAATGGAACTATGATTTTTCCATCATCATTCATTACACCCATTCCAGGATTTCCTCTCCGTCCCCAGCCCACAGATCGGTTTTCGGATTCATTATCCCTTCTGTACATTATATTTAAGTCCTTGTACTTACGCATGTACATACTATACCATTTTTTGTCGGTATGCCATTTGTCAATAGTCATATTACCCCCTTTATCGATAAAGCCATAAATAAATGGTTCGTATGGAGAAACATATTTAGCTACATAAGCCTTGCCGTTTTTAAAAGGTCTAGCATACCGAAAAGGTCCCTTGATAGCAGTTTCACCCTTAGTATTTATGTATATCCAATCAAATCGGCCATTATCCGTCAATACAGCAGCTAAACCTTCATGAAAAGAGGTCGCATCATAATATCTCAATTCGACCACTTCCTTGCCGTCTTTATCAATAAAACCATAATATTTGTATCCTTTGACCATACCAAGTCCATCAGAAAAAGGATGGACATAAAAATATTTTATATCACAAATTTCTTTGCCCTCCCTGTTGATATACCCTTGTCTTTTATTGATTACAACAGTTGCAAAACCGTTAACACACCTAAGACCTTTATCATATTTAATATCACAAACTTCCTTGCCATTTACATTAATATAACCATGTTTGCCATTCAATACTACATTTCCTAAACCACTGCTGATATTATAAGCATTATCATATTTCAATTCGGTCATCAACTTATTATCCTTATTCACATAACCATATTTACCATCTTTTTTTACCACTGCCAAACCTTCACAATATTTGTATTTTTTATCCCATAGAGGAACAGCATTCCAGGTTACTTTACCAGTTTTGTCTACTGTGCCTTTTTTAGAACCGGAAACTACAGAACCGACTCCCTCTTTAAAACTATAAGCTTTATCATAAATAAGCGGAATAGTAACAGCGCCTTTTGTATTGACATAGCCATATTTGCCATCATTCATTACCAGGCCAAGGCCTTCCTTGAAATCAAAGGCATCATCATATTTTACCGGCACTACAACTTCTCCTGCACTATTGATATAGCCGTATTTTTTTCCTTTTAATACGATTCTCAGCCCATCATGTTCGTTGTAGATTTTATCCCATTTCGGAACCTCATTCCAGGTCACCTTACCCTCTTTGTCAACGGTACCTTTTTTGCTGCCCAATTCTACCCCTCCGACACCATTTTTAAATTCAGAGACAATGTCATAAATTATCGGAACGATAATAGTGCCTTCAGTGTTAACAAAGCCATATTTGTCGTCTTTTTTGACAGGACCCATGCCATCAGAAAAGGAATAGGTATATTGATAATCAGCTTCAAGCACAATTTTACCTTTATCATTTACATAGCCATATTTATCTCCTTTTTTGAAGGTTGCTACACCATCGTTAAACTTAAAAATTTGATCATAAGCAGCAGGCAAAATAATATTACATTTTGTATCGATCAAACCATATTTGTCCTTAATTACCACAGTGGCTACCTCACCCTGATAATTGGTAGCCTTTTTATAAATCAGACCAGTAATATCTTCGCCTTTATAATTGATGAAACCATACATTCCTTCCTTCTTAACAAGAATCGGTTTATCATCAGTAAAAACACCAATTTTGTCATAAATCATAGGAATAACTATCTTTCCGGTTTTGTTGATACAACCATATTTCCCCTCTTTTTTAACAATAGACAATCCTGACTGAAACTCATAAGCATCTTTGTAAATCAATGGAATAGCTACTTCACCTTTGGTATTAAGATAGCCACATTTCCCATCTTTCAAAACAATTGCCAAGCCCTCTTTAAACCTCATAGCATTATCATAAATGAGCGGAACAACTAATTTTCCATTAGTATCATAATAACCATATTTCTTATCTTTACAGGCGAGTATCATGCCATCCGAAGGCATTTCGAGTTTATCGTATTCAGTGGGTATTACCATTTTTCCGTCCTTGTTGAAAATACCTGATTTATTTCCTTTTTTTACAATGACAAAACCATCTTTGAAAGAATAGACATTCGTATATTCCAAGGGTACCACTACTTCTCCTTTTTCGTTTATATAACCTTGAAGATTATTTAATTCGGCAACTGCCAAACCTGATTTGAACTCAAACAGGTCGTCATAAACAACAGGAATTACTATTTTCCCACTTTTATTAACAAAGCCAAATTTGTTATTCTTTTTTACCAAAGCTAAACCATTGGGTTTAAAACTATAAATAAACTGATAGCTAGCTTCAACAATAACTTTGCTGTCGTTGTCAATAGCACCATATTTCCCCTCTTTTTTTACAATACTAATCCCTTCGTATGCTTCATAAACCTTATCCCAATCCTGTGCATTGCCAGTAGTAGTAATAATGAAAAAAATAAATAACAGATAGATAGTAAGTGATTTCATTTTGTGTGAATTAGCTTTGAATAAATATTCTGTCTGATCGAAAAAGAGGAATAGTCCTGTTTGTTAAATAAAAAAAGGACCACAGGAGAAACCTGCAGCCCTTTTTTTTTAACCCAATTATTATAAATAATCAGACATATCGATTTTTTTACCACAATCGCTTGAAGAAACCTCCATGAAATACTTCATGTCCCCTTTCTTTCCTGAAAAAGAATAGTATACTTTTCCGCTGCTTACATTCACAGTAGCAGAACTACATTTTGAAGTACTTGTCACAGAAGAGCCATTAGACCCATAGTGGATATAAATACGGTCTTTGCTTTCGCCACAAGGGTACTTGAAATAGATAGAACAGCCAAAATCTTCTGCAGCAACTACTTCTTTTGCCTCCGTAGTGGTTTCGGGTTCTGTGTTGTTTGCATTACTATTGAAAATAAAGGTAAAAACGAGTAAAAAACTTAAGGTTACAAATTTCATAATAGTCAAATTTTATA
>CAJQOX010000154.1 GCA_905480075.1 uncultured Aureispira sp.
ATTCCTTGATAGCGCGTTCTCCTTGTTTGGTTTCATAATATTCCGGTTCAGGCTCGGGTGTTGGCTCCGGCTCCGGTTCAGGTGTTGGCTCCGGCTCCGGTTCAGGTGTTGGTTCCGGTTCAGGTGTTGGTTCCGGTTCAGGTGTTGGTTCCGGTTCCGGTTCAGGTGTTGGTTCCGGCTCCGGTTCAGGTGTTGATTCCGGCTCCGGTTCAGGTGTTGATTCAGGCTCAGGCTCCTGTTCTTCCGCCCATTTTTTATCAGCTTCCGCCTGTTTATCGACTACTTCTTCACTGATAACGACATCGGAAGTATCCGGAATTTCGATTTCAGCATCAGATATAGGATCTTCGGAAAGATCATTAAGATTAAGCTCTTTGGGTTTTTTGGGTTTCGAAAAAGTAATAGGAATTTTCAAACCACCATAAAGATTAATCCCCCGGACATTAGGGCCAACAATCATATTCCAGCAATTGGAGGAGCCTACAAAAAGAGGCCCGACCCTTAAATACATCCCTGCCGTAACATTGGTATAACCATCTATAGTAACCGGAATACCAAAATCGAGTTGATGAAACTCAAGTCTTGGAGTAAGAGTAAAGGTATTAAGTGCGTGTAATTTGAGAGGAGAATCCTCCTGATCAGCAGCAAACCTTGCAGAAAAATTCACATAGAAACATTTCCATACGTTATAATCCAGTTGCAGCGAAACGGTAGTTGGCAATCTGAGAATATAAGGGTCCCTGTTTGAAGTCATATTAAAGGTATCATTCATCAGTTCACCGAAAGAAGCTACTCCTAAAGCAGCTTTTTTGAAGGTATCGAGGTCCCACTCCCCTGTATTAAAACCTTCGAAGGCGCCGGCATAGACGCCTCTGTCAAATGCCAAACCACCAATATCAGCGACAGAAAAGCCAGCCTTCAGTTTATATTTATTCTTGTGATGCACCTGTTTACCTTCTTTTGTAGGGTGGGCATATTTTTTATGTTTCGGCCTCCATTCATAAACAAAGCCAAAATCAGCCGAGAAGCCTGCCCTGTTGATAAAATTGTCGAAGCTGCTGAACGTTTCACCAATAATATCATCTTGCAAATTATTACTGAATCCAAAGCGGATATCCGACGCCCTTACTCTGAGAGTATCATCATTTTTAAAGTTAACAACCATCTCATCTGCATAGAAATAACCACTATACATAGCTATCAGGGCTTTAAAATGCACACCACCTTTCAGGAAATGTTCTCCTGTATTGATTATTTCCCTTCCATAACCGATTCCGAATTCAGCCCATGCAGCCCCGAGGATATTTAAATTTTGATTATCGAGGTCGACATTCCAATTTGCTTGATCTTCCAATTCTGAAAGTGCAAAATCGGCAGTTCTTGGGTCCAGGTTATCGATATGAGTATACTGTCTGATTCCGGAAGTTATAGCAAAGCCATTTTTACCTATAGTAAACATAAAGGAAGGCCCCTGCACAAAGATAGACTGATAAATACGGGTCTGATTCATCTGTGACCAGTTTTGTTCAATAAACTGATCGTCTCTGAACTGTTGAAAAGCATCATTATAGATGGTATCCAACATAGGATTATCAGTAATAGAGAAAAGATTCGTATTGAAGGAAATGTAATTATTATTAAAATCAAATTGACCACTGAGGAGATTAAAATCAAGGATAAACCTGCTGTCCCCTAAATTTGCAGGATTTTCATAGATACCATTAATGCCAGAGAAGTTGCTGGAATTATACCCCAGGTATTGTTGAGAAAAAATGAAATTAACAGCGTATAAAAAAAAGAAGGCTACAAAATAAATTTTATTTTTCCTAAGCATAATAAGGGTTTTGATTAAGATTTAAAACTATCAGTTATAAATAACTTACTTTATTAACCAATAGACTGTACCAAGTACTCTCTTGTTTAAATTACAAAAAAATAACTAATATTAAAAGTTTTCATAATAACATGGGGGAAAAACTTCAAATAAAACAGTTCATTTTTAAAAAAAACAAGTGAAAAAATAGTGTTTAGTTTTAAAAAATGAAAAAAATTAAAATTTATTAATAAAAAAACGAAAAAGATCTTCACTTTCATCCCTAAAAAGATTACCTTTGCGGTTGAAATATAAGATAAGCGAGATAAGAATCTTAGATTTTTAAAACAAAGAACACTGATAAAGCATTGAAAAAGATAACAACACTACTGGTATTTATATTAACATTTATTTGTTACAATCAAAGAGCTTTTGCAACAGGTCCCAACGATAAGAAAGATCATGGTGATGACCCTGTAGAAGCCATGATGCATCACTTGGGAGATGCCAATGAGTTTCATATTGTCGGAGACATTTCTGTGCCTCTTCCCTGTATTGCCTGGTCTGACGATGGTTTTTTGTTTACCTTGTCCAGCAGTTTCGATCATGGACACAAAGCCGTTAATGGTTATGTACTACATCATGGTATTATGATGCGTGTCCTGGGAGATTTCCCCAGAGATAAAACCGTGGATGTTGCTTTTGTTGATGCTGCTGCACACGAAGAACATGCTGAAGGAGAACATGCACATGGAGACAAAGAAGAGCATGCGCATGACACTAAAGAGGAAGCGGCACATGGTCCAATGATAAAATTCGGAGATAAGACCTATGCTTTGGAAGCTTGTATGTCTTTGCAGAATACCAGTTCTACCTGGCAGGATTTTTCAATATCAAAAAATGTATTTGCCATGTTATTGGCCTTTATAGTATTGATGATTGTTTTTTCAAGAATTTCCAAAGCCTATGTTACCAGAGAAAAAGAAGCGCCAAAAGGTTTACAATCTTTCATGGAGCCACTAATTGTTTTCATGCGTGATGAGGTTGTAAGACCAGCAATAGGAGAAAAAGACTGGAAAAGGTTCTTTCCTTTTGTGATGTGTTTATTCTTTTTCATTTTGTTTTGTAACCTTATGGGACTAATTCCTTTTTTCCCTGGTTCAGCGAATGTAACAGGAAATGTAGGGGTGACCATTGTCTTGGCTTTATTTGTTTTCATTATGGTAAATATTAATGGGACAAAAGATTATTGGATGCATATTTTGTGGATGCCAGGAGTGCCAACAGCTATTAAACCTTTATTGACAATCATAGAGCTAATGAGTTTATTCATTAAGCCAGCTACCTTATTTATTCGTTTGTTTGCCAACATCACGGCAGGGCACGTAATTATTTTATCATTGGTTAGTTTGATTTTCTTTTTTAATAATTCCTTTGGGACAGGGGGTGCTGTGGCCGGAATGACCTTATCTATTCCCTTTGTATTTGCCATGAATCTTTTGGAATTATTTGTAGCTTTCTTGCAGGCCTTTGTTTTTGCCTTACTAACTTCATTGTACTTAGGCAGTGCTTTAGAGACGCATGACCATGAACATGCACATTAATTGATAATTATTTATATTTAAAAACTTACATATTTTTTTTTAACTTTTTAAATCTTTTAAACTATGGGTGCAGGATTAGCAGCTATCGGAGCAGGTTTGGCAGTAGTAGGAGCCGGAATTGGTATTGGACAAATTGGTGGAAAAGCCATGGAAGGTATCGCACGTCAACCATCTGCAGTAGGAGATATTCGTACAAATATGATTGTTGCAGCCGCTCTTGTTGAGGGTGCCGCTCTTTTCGCAATCGTATTGGCTTTATTGGTATTGTTCATTCAATCTCCAAACTAGTCACTAGTAACGAACTACAAAATATACCGGCAGCGATTGGCTGTCGGTGTATTAAAGATTTGAATTTAATAAGTTTATTTTATACTCATATATTTACAAATACATTTAGAGATGATTTTTTTATCAGGTTTTCCAGTTTTGAATCCTAGTGTGGGATTATTATTTTGGACTACATTAATTTTTATTTTAGTTTGGTTATTTCTAAGTAAATTCTTTAAAAACATTGCTCAGGCATTGGAAGATCGTGAGAATTTCATTGACGGTTCTCTGTCCAAGGCCAAGAAAGCCGAGGCAGCCTTAGCTGGTTTGGATACCGAGCGTGAAGCAATGTTAAAGGATGCTGAACAGAAGGGTTTAGAAATCATCCGTGAAGCAGAAGCAATCAAGAAAACCAAGATTGCTCAAGGAGAGGCCCGTGGTAAGGAGAGGGAGAAAAACATACTTGAAGCTGCCGAACAGGATAAAATTAACAGAATGAAGGAGATGGAAATTAACATCCAAAACCAAATCGGACAATCTTCATTGGAAATTGCCAAAAAACTATTGCAAAGAGAATTAGAGGGAAATCATGAGGATTTCGTAAAAGCTCAGATTGCCGAGTTACAAGGACAAGAATTGGTAGCATAAAAGATAAATCTTCGTTTTCGGAGAAAAAAAAATAAAACTATGTCAACATTAAGAGTAGTATCGAGGTATGCAAAATCCCTTTTTGACATTTCAAATTCGGAAGGAAATCTCGACCAGGTACATGAGGATGTAATCAATGCATGGGAGGTAGTAAAACATAAGGACTTCAAGGCATTCCTGAAAAGTCCTATTATTTCTATTAAAAAGAAGAAAGAAGTTATTGACTCTGTTTTTGCGAAATTTGACAAAACCCTTGTGAATACCTTTCATGTAATGACAACACATAAGCGTGAGGCCTTCATCGGTGATTTTTGCCGTTCGTTTCACCTCATGTACAACAAGCAAAATCACGTATCTGCTGTACAATTAACTTCCGCTGTTGAGCTGAGTGATAAAACAGTAAATGATTTACTGGAGACCTTTAAATCAAAGGGCCTGCTTGAAACAGAAGTAGAATTAGTAAAAAATATAAAGCCCTCAATCATAGGAGGATTCATCCTCGAATTTGACGGTAAAGTATATGATGCAAGCTTGTCTTACAAGCTTGAACAAATGAATAAGAAATTTAGTGAAAATCTTTATATCAAAAATATTTAATAATGGCTAAGGTAAAACCAGACGAAATATCTGCAATTTTAAAAGAACAAATCAGCGGATTTGAAACACAGTCTAAACTAGAAGAACAAGGAACCGTATTGGAAGTGGGTGATGGTATCGCCCGTGTATTTGGTCTGACAAATGTAATGTCAGGAGAATTGGTAGAGTTCGAGAACGGAACTCAGGCAATTGCACTAAACCTTGAAGAAGACAACGTAGGTCTGGTACTTATGGGGGCTTCCGAAAAAATCAAGGAAGGTGATAAAGTAAAACGCACAGGAGAAGTAGCATCTATACAGGTTGGAGAAGGAATTCTTGGCCGTGTAGTGAACACTTTAGGAGTACCTGTTGATGGAAACGGTGAAATAGAAGGAAAAACCTATGCTATGCCCCTGGAACGTAAGGCACCGGGTGTAATTTTCCGTCAGCCTGTAAACGAACCACTACAGACAGGTATAAAAGCCATTGATTCAATGATTCCTATTGGAAGAGGACAACGTGAGTTGATAATCGGTGACCGTCAGACTGGAAAGACAGCAATTGCTATTGATACAATTCTGAATCAGAAAGAATTTTATGATAAGGGAGAACCTGTATATTGTATATATGTAGCAATCGGTCAGAAAGCTTCTACTGTTGCACAGATCGCTCAGATGCTGGAGCAAAAAGGAGCAATGGCATACACTACAATTGTAGTTGCTTCTGCTGCGGACCCTGCACCACTACAGTTTTATGCCCCTTTCTCAGGAGCTGCTATCGGTGAATACTTCCGTGACACTGGACGTCCAGCATTGATCATTTATGATGATTTATCCAAGCAGGCTGTAGCTTACCGTGAGGTTTCTTTGCTACTTCGTCGTCCTCCGGGACGTGAGGCTTATCCGGGTGATGTATTTTACTTACACTCACGTTTATT
>CAJQOX010000155.1 GCA_905480075.1 uncultured Aureispira sp.
TGGAATTATCCTATATTAGCGGCTCATTAAAAAAGGATAATTATGGAGGATAACAAAACCATGCAATTCATCACAAAAGTATTGCTGAATATGCCAAAGGAATGGTTGAAACTGACCACACACCGATTGGATATTTATGAAGAAAAGTTGGCTAAAACTCAATTTTTAGAGCAATTTGAAAAATTATTCAGCCAAAACAATGTTTCACCCTCGGCCCTTGCAGAACTGCCAACTGCCTACGATTACATTCGTTTAGGACATCCTTTGTCTTGTGTGATGGAATGGTGTATTGCCCGAACCCATAGGCTGAAGGCGAAAAATGTGATCAGTTTCTCCTCTTCTACCATTCCCTTAATGGCGGTTCTCAGAAAAAATGCTCAAGACCATAAAAAAACACAAATCCTATATAATCAGGAATTGCCCGGATCTTTTAATGCAGACCTGCTCCAATCTGTCTATGGTTATCAGTTTGAATTAAAAAAAGTAGAAGGTCCTTCTCAAATAACTGACTTTGACGGTTCTACCATATGGGTCGGTTCCAGTGATAATCTTGCGGCTGTTGAACTTCACTCAGCGATTGATTTTTACGTTAATATACAGGCTTCCTATGGCAGTATTCTTCTGATAAATGGCCCTGATGACGAATCTTATATTCCTGCTGTTCAACATGTAAGAAGACGGGAAACCATTGCTATGACGCCCGCGAATTGTCTTGACCTTTTGAACAGAATGACGGACTCTTCCTGTGAAGCATCAAAGTATGATGCCAACAATAAAGTGAAGGTGCAGAACGCCATCAAAGAAATAACTGGTACCTCCGCAAAACCCCTTGTAGCCTCAAGTGGTCTGTCCATCCAATATGCTATAATGATGGGCCTGATAGATGATGCTATGGAAAAATACCCCGGGAAGGATATTAAATTCATTGTCCCGACCAATTGTTATGGAGGAACCAACGATCAGGCTAGGAGAGTGGCTGCCTGTATCGATCAGGTTGAAGTAGTAGACCTAGCTGTAGATGGAGAAAATGACATGGTCCAAAGTATTGATGCGGTTTTGGATCAAATGGCTGCTATAGATGTTGTTCCTTTTATTATTGCTGAAATTCCGACCAATCCCCGCGTGGAGGTTCCGGATCTCCAGAAATTAAGGGAGGTTCTTAGTAAAGAACGAAAAACGGCTCAGGGGGTAACCGCAACAGACCCTGTCTTTATTCTGGATCAGACCTTTTGCCCTAATATACACTTTTTGGGAGGAAACGAAATTCTTTCCTCTGTCAAGGCTCTTTCCTATGCCAGTGGTTCAAAATTCCCCAGTGGCGGACTCTGTACGGCCGGTTATTGTGTGGCCAATGAAAAAGCAAAGTACCTGGTAGAAAAAATGGATACGCACCTGAAACTCTGCGACAATGAAGCCACTGATTTGCAAATGGAAATCCTGGCTATGCAACTACCGTCTATGAAGCAAAGAATTCAGGATGCCTACCAAAATACGAGGGAATTTGTCGATTATATCCACAAAACCCTGCCCGGGGCCAAGATTAATTTCGTTTCTGAGGACCTGGCCGAACTGGGATTTACTCCCTCTGTCTTTTCTCTCGATTTACCGACCAAAGGAAATACTGATGATGAAAAGGAAGCTTACAAAAGAGCTTTGAATCACAAACTCATCAATAGGATGATTACAGAAATCCCTCATGAAAGTAAGTACTGTGTAAGTTACGGACAACTAAAGGGCTGCTATTGGACCATCCCGGCTACTTCTACGCAGGGGACCACCAAGGAGGGAGACAAAGATTATATAGCACGGGTAGCACTTTCAGGTAATATGGACCTTGAAATGCATAAAAAGGTGTTTTTGGACTTTGTGGAAGAAATTTGAAGAGGATTCTAAAAGTCCTCATAATCAAAACTTTTCATGCATAAAAAATGTCAGACACTTCTAAAGTGTCTGACATCTCGCCCCTGTACAACAATCCATAAGCAAAGCGACCATAAAATCAAAAAGCAAAGTGATCTGAAAAACTACTTAGATACAACTATCCTGCTGTACAAAGTCTGTCCGTCAACCTTTAACTTCAAAGTATATACCCCCGAAGCTTGTCTTGAAATGTCAACATTGTTCTTGTTCCCGGCCAATATTTCATTAAGGACACTGCGTCCTACAACATCAAAAACCTCTACTGAGTAATCCTTGGATGCAGCATCAAATTCTATAGTAAATACACCTCGGTTTGGATTCGGATAGACCCAGAATCCGGCCTCCCTGAAAAATTCAACAACCTGTATCTGACTATATCCAATTTGATTATTATTGTCAGTTATTTTTATCCGGTAATAGTTCTGCCCCGATATTGGTTCTGCATCATTATAGGTATAAACCACCGGACTGTTGATACTTGTAACATAGCCGATATTCTCCCAGTTGATACCATCATTGCTTCTTTCAATGTCAAAGCCTGTATTGTTCTGTTCATTGTCTATCTCCCAGCTTAACTGTACTTCTCCATCCTGTGTAGGTACTGCGTCAAAACGGTTTATCTGATTGCCTAAAAGTATTGTATTGTTTACAGGAACCAATATACTGAAACTGTTGATGCCACTGAATGAACAGTGATTGTTGCCGGCAGTATTATCTACACTTGCAGCAGGATTGAAGGCTTGTGGCCATACTCCTATATCCCTCGAGGGTCTTTTATGTAAAGTCACCTGTGATGTTATTGTTGTGAGTACCGAACCATCTGCATATCTGAACAGGGGAGTGGCATTCAGCCCGCTGTTAAGGGTCCCGAAATTGTTGACGATCCAATAACCGGTCTCAAAAGGTGCATTAGCAGGAGGAGAATAGGCATTTTCTGTTATAACATGTGATACTACAATCTCTCCGTTAGGATCCGCAGTAGGAAAATCTATTTCCAGATTAGTACCCGTAAAGACTACATTGCCACTTGAAGTAATTGTCTGAGAGTTTGATACTCCTCCACCAACATGTACCTGAGAGGCCATGTAGGAGGCGGAAGCCAATTGTGCAGTACTGTGGTTGATTCCCAAAGCATCACGGACACCCAAATTACGTCCGGTAGCCTTATCTCTGTCAAACTGATAGTATAAGGCCAGCCCGCTTTCATTTCCTGTGAGGGATAAGTGCATGTTCTCACGGATTTCTGTCTGTGTTCTTACATCATTCCATATTCTTACCTCATCCATTTTTCCATTATAGAAATCGGAAAGGGCTACCGATGCATCTCCCGAATGTGTGCCAATATTATGTGTTCCGCCTCCATCGGCAACCGAGGAAGTAGCGGTGCCCGATAATACTCCGTCAATATACAATCTGAGTTCATCACTGACAGCATCATAGGTAGCTGCAATATGATGCCACTCGGATATATTGATGCTACCACTTACAATTGAAGCGGCTTCTTCTTTGAAAAATCTTACATTGCCTCCCAGAATATCTAATCCTGTCCCTGAACTGCCGGAATAATTATGATTTCCAAGTATTGATTGTCTCGTTGTTATATCATCTGCATATATCCAGGCCTCGTAACTATAGGAAATATCCTGTGTGTTTGATGCCCCCAAGGGTGTTGAGACCAATTCAATATAATCATCCACACCATCAAACTCATACATGTTTCCTCTTACATCAGATGTTGCAATCAAAGATAATTGTACAGAATCAGAACGCATGCTGCAGGCTGAACCACAGGCTACTCTTCTGTACCAGTTCGCATCAAGTCCCACCGTAGCTACCACATCAAGCGAAGTTCCGCTGACACCCGAAGGATAAGCAATTGCATCAGGATTAAGTGTCACCCATCCGCTGCCGTCATTGATTTCCCAGAATGTACCGCAACTTTCATTAAGACTTGTTGAAGTGAAGGTTACTGTGTTGCCGGAAATGTCGGCCTGATTTGATGGCTGTCCTGTAATTTGTAATAAACTCACAGTACTTGTGTCCGAATCAGCACTGCCACACAAATCTGTTAAGGTACAGAAATATTCCAAGCCGCTGATTCCTGCTGGGTTTGTGAAGGTCAGCGTGTTTGTTGTTACGCCACTGTATATTCCAGAATTTGTGAGGGCAGTTGAAGTACTCCCGTCAAATTCAAACCACTGAAATGTCGTAGGACCATCTGTCGTAACACTCAGACTTAAACTGAAGTCCGTACCGTCACAGCTTTCTGTAGCTGAAGGAATGTTTGTTGTTATGACTGCTGTAGAACCTGTAGTTAAGATAGCACCGTTCGATGTAGTGTTACAGGCGCCATTTCTAGCTATACAACGGTAACTGAATCCATTCATGCCCGCAATTACTCCTGTCAGAGAAAGTGTGTTTGTTCCTGTTCCGCTGTATATGCCACCATCACTCAGATTCACAAAACCAGCGCCGGAATCTTCCTGCCAGGTAAAGGTGATAGCCCCTGTAGTGGCAATGGAAAATGATGTATTTGATCCTGTACATACTGAAGCTGAAGAAGGTTGCGTAGTTATGATTACTTCATTGACAGTTAAGGCTTCAGTATTACTGTTAATGCTGCAGCCGGCATCCGTGACCAAACAGCGGTAAGTGTAACCATTCATTGCAGCAGTAGTCCCTGTAATTGTTAAATTATTACCTGTAACTCCTGAATAAATTCCCGCGTTTGTCAGATTATTAAAACCACTGCCCTGATCTTCCTGCCACTGAAGTGTTCCTGAAGCTGCGCTTACTGAAAATGTTTCTGTATCTCCGGCACAGCCAATTTGTGCCGTAGGCTGAGAGGTAACTGAAGGCAGTGTGGTAACGGTCAGCAATCCGCCAGTAGAAATTGTACTGCATCCTGAAGCATTTGTTACTATACATCGGTAAGGGTAATTATTCAGACCAATATTTATTCCTGTCAATGTTAATGTAGATGAATTTGTTCCGTTAAATACTCCACCCTCTGAAATGTCAAGATAACCCGCACCTGCATTTTCCTGCCACTGAAATCCTGTGGCACCTGTAGCGGCTACAGTAAATATTTCTGTATCGCCTACACAGCCGTTTTGTGCAGTCGGTTGTGTAGTGATTGCGGGTCCTGCTGTGATTGTCAGGGTGGCAGCATTTGAATTGACAGAACAAGCGCCACTTGTAGCAACACATCGGTAGGAGTTCCCATCCACAGGAGCTGTAATCCCGGTCAAAACCAAGGTGCTTGTTGTTGCTCCACTGTAAATTCCACCATTGCTTATGTTGGCAAATCCACTGCCGGAATCTTCCTGCCACTGAAAAGTACCTCCGGAAGTCGTTACTGAAAAACTGGCATTATTACCATCACAATCTGCATCGTTTATAGGTTGTAGGGTGATAGTAGGTGCTGAATTAACAGACAGGGCAACAGGAGTAGATGTGTTGCTGCAACTCCCATCCGACACACTGCAACGATAGTCAAAGCTGTTCATCAATGCTGTAATTCCTGTCAGTGTTAGGGTAGCACTTGTCGCACCACTATAAATACCGCCATTTGTTATGTTCACAAAACCACTTCCCTGATCCTCCTGCCACTGAAATGTAGTCGCAGAAGGGGAGGAGATAGTGAAATTTTCAGTGTCACCATCACATCCGCTCTGTGCAGAAGGTTGTGTGCTGATTCCCAAAGCAGCACTTACTGTCAGTGAAGCGCTGTTAGAATTGCCGGAACAACTACCACTTGTTGCTACACAACGATAGGTAAAACCGTTCATCCCGGATGTGATGCCCGAAAGCGAAAGGGTAGTACCCGTAACGCCACTGTAAACGCCTCCGTTATTCAGGTTCACAAAACCACTTCCCTGATCTTCCTGCCATTGCAAGGTTCCCCCCGAAGCAGTTACACTGAAGGTCACATTATTGCCGGCACAATCAGAAGCTGTGGTAGGCTGTGCACTGAATGTCGGTGCAGTATTGACAGTCAAATTAGCCGCATTCGATGTGCCGTTACAACTGCCGTCAGAAACATTGCAGCGGTAATCAAATCCGTTCATCCCGGCAGTAATTCCTGTCAGTGTCAGTGTGGCACTTGTCGCACCACTGTAAATTCCTCCATTCGTAATATTCACAAAGCCACTTCCCTGATCTTCCTGCCACTGAAAAGTAGTAGCCGATGCGGCAGTGACGCTAAAACTCTCTGTGTCACCAGCACATCCCGTCTGATCTGAAGGATGTGTACTTATGCTTAATCCAGAAGTAATAGTGAGTGTCGCATTATTAGATGTTAATGTCTGATCACAACCATTTGTTATTATACAACGGTAAGTGTTGCTATTCATCCCGGAAGTGACAGCTGTCAGAGATAAGGTTGCTGAGGTAGCACCACTGTATATGCCGCCATTGCTTATGTTAGCAAAACCACTGCCGGAATCTTCCTGCCACTGAAAGGTGATTCCATTTGTTGCCGTGACAGTAAAACTAGCATTTCCACCGGCACAGGCACTAGCATTGACAGGTTGGCCGCTTATTGAAGCAGACGGGGATATGAAAACACCATAATCCTCAGAAGATCCCGTGAAAAGTGTTTCACAGGAATTGCTCACTCCAACCTGATCGTGAATAACACGCATTCTTAAGAGGTCACTTTCCACTGCATTTGTTGGTAGTGTGATATTATGTGTTCGGGTAACCGTATTGCTTCCTGCAGCAACGGATCCGTTCGCTACTTCTTCTCCTGCATCTGAAAAATCCCCATTGTCATTATAATCAACAAATACTCGGTAAGCTCCTCCCTGACCTGTGTTTCTGACTTCCACATCTATAGATAGGGTATAAGTTTGCCCTTCGGTGACACAGGTAGTAGCACTACAACTGAAATCATCATAGCCGTTTGTGGTCGTAGGTGTTGTATTGTTGATGTTGTTGAAGGTAACATTCGACATCGAAAAACCGAAATTCCCGGAATTGGTCAATCCATTGGTACAGGCAGCTGTAGGACTGTCGTAAATTGTTATATAACCGGTCTTGGTTTCTGTAGTGCCGGCCCCTGATGCATTTGATGCGATCAGGGTCACGGAATATGTACCTGCTGTACTGTAGGTCACCGAAGGATTTTGCACTGTGGAGGTAGCAGGTGTTCCTCCTGCAAAGGTCCAGGCCCAGCTGTCGGGAAATCTTTCAGATAAATCATAAAACTGTACACTTGTTCCTGTACAGCCAGCTATAGATGTCCCTGCACATTCTGTAGTGAAATCACTTAAAGGTGTCGCTACAGGTGTACATCCTGATGATGTAAGAAGTCCGGCACGACTACCGCTAAGAAAACCTCACGCCCTCGTTTTCTGATCGGCAGTAAATTCTGTCTGACAGTCATCACTTGTGTATTCCATGAAGTTGTGTATGTGCAAATCTCTTGAGGTGCCTGTACAGGGGTTTGTTGTGCCTGTAGGACAATTACTACTGCTGCGAATATGTGGAGGGGTATCACAACAACGGTCTCCGTCTGTTGCACAATTGCCGTTTGTAGGACAACTTCCGCCTCCTCCGTCTCCCTGAAAGGTGTGAAACAAGCCAAATGCATGTCCTAATTCATGTATAAAGGTGATGTTGCGGTTGGTAAAACTTTTTACATTCAAACATCTTGATCCTGTAGGGTCGTATCCTATCGAGTTGAACAGAATAACGGTACCGTCTACTGAAGATCCTGCACCAGGAAAATAGGCAAAGCCCTGTGTGCCTCCTCCTGCATTATTTCCCTCTATTTCACTTACTACCCATATATTATAATAATCAGTATTTGGCCATTTACTTAATGCTTTTATAGTGGTTTCATTATTTGTCCCTGATGTGGTCAAACCATTAGTTCCATAATCACTAGTCCCGGATGCATCAACTCGGTTCACTCCATTTGTGGGATTCCCGAAAGGGTCCTGTGATGCTAAACAGAATTCTATTTCCATATCCACTCCACTACTGTTGTAGGGGGCAATGCCTCTGTAGGCATCATTCAGACTTTGAAGACCGGCAAGTAATTGCTCATAAGAAATATTAGTTCCGTTGCCTTCAGCCTCTCCTAAGTGCATTACGTGGAAAACTATTGGTACAGTTAAAACTGCCCGATTGCCGGCAGGCTGTGGATTATTGGCTATCTCCTGTTCTACACGCCTTTGTATATCTTCCCAATTCTGTTTGTATACAGGGTTGTTGTTGAACATTCTTTGGTGTAGCAAATCTGTTCCGCATTTCTCCGGAAGGATTGTGTTTGTATGGTTTGGTAAAGAATTTAGATTTTGGGAATAGCCTGACTCCGAAAATAATGTTATAACTATGAAAAGGAGAATTAAGTGTTGAGGTATACGCATAAATAATAGTTTGGATAAATAATTATTTGGGCTTTTTAAATTTGTATTGTGATTTTAAATTCTGAGTAAAGTTGTAATATTGACTACTTTTAAAATGAATTTCCAATCTTATTGTTCAAATTTATCTGATTTGTTTTTTTTAAATTTGAACTGAGATATAGAATTTTAATAACTCGGTTTGCTTTTCATTTTATGCCTGTTACAACTTTTACGTTTCATGTATAGAATAAAAGGATTGTGGTGTGTTTCCTTTCTCAGAACTAACTGAAGATCTTAATGTCAACAAATGTAAGACTTATTTTAATATGTTTTTGATTTTTTTTTTGAAAATATTCAATTCTGATAGAACAAAATTCAGTCCTTTTTAAGTGTTTATATGTAAAACCTTTTTATTTGAAATTATATTTCGAAAAGCAGTATTTTTTTGTTTTTTTTAGAATGTATGTTTTTGTTTGAGCTGTCAGGCGGAATATAATTTAGTTTAATCGTTGTAACTTGATGTAATTATTTACTATTGTTATTACTTATTATGTAATTATTCCATAATCTGTAATGTTTTTCATCTTACTTTTGTTTATCTTTTTCCTTTTTTATTAATATTTTTTGTTTTAGATAATTTTTTAATTGTATTGATATTATTGCTTTTTACAACATTCAGCTCTTTTTGAGAGTGTTTTTATCGGAAAGTGGTTTGGAATCCTTAATGTTTTTTTTATGTTATTTTTTTTATTTGATATGTGTTGAATGTTGTCTCTTTCTCAAAAAAAAGTATTTAAAGCATCTCCTTCTATTTATTTCTCTTGTTAGTTTAATGTTTTCTTTTGTTTAAAAATAAGATCTGAATTTTTTTCCACCCCGGAAACTTATCAAAAAAAGCGCCTTCTTGCTTTATTGTTTTATCGCTGCAGATTGTAAATTTTTCAGCCGACTGTTTTAATTAAAATACATTCAGCTTTCGGTTTAAGTCTGATTGTTTTATTGTTCAGAAATCTGATGAATCTAACTTTCAAACTATTGTATGGAATTTATTTCTAGGATTGCTGATAATGTTGTATATAATCAATTTTAAGATCATTCTGGAATAATTACTACATCAGATTAGAGATGGTAACTATTAATACTACATCAGATTATTGTACAAACGGAATGTAAATCTATTATTGGTTCAGATTTATCAATAATTTTCCAAAACCAGAGATAACTTGATGAATGTTTCTTAAAAAAATCCGTTAATATATTATTATTGCCTTTTTGATTATACAGGCAAGGTAGTTATACAAAAAGTGATTTAATCAGTAAGCATGAAAATTTAGTTTTGCTAATCTGAATCTTGGATTATTAGCTGTGTTCCTTTCTGATTCAGATGGAAATAGTTCTATTTTAAATATTGTTAGAAAACAATTCTGCTTATACAGTTATCTCTTGTTTACCGATTTTCTTTTACATCCCTTTATCTTATTTGATCTATGATTATGGATGATTATAGGATGTTCTGATGAATGCTGATTGATTTGATTTAAAAAGTTTTCTTTTTTCAAATAACCTTTCTTCTTTGCATTTTTATCTTATCAGTGTTAAATCTCCTTTGTATATTTCTGTAGTGCCATCAAAGTATCTGACAGTAATGTAATACACAAATACTCCTGTATTCATTTTCTCTCCCAGAAAAGTTCCGTCCCAGCCATAGGCAGGATAGTTGGGGGGGACGTTTTTATGATAACAGACCAACTCTCCCCAACGGTCAAAAACCATGAATTCTTCGATCTCTGCTACGGAACCGGAACTGTACAACATGAATACATCGTTTGTCCTGTCTCCGTTTGGTGAAAACCCATTGGGAACATATACTCCTCTGTCTCCTTCCACCTCTATGAGTACTTGTTCTGTACTAATACATCCTTCGTCTCCGGTTACAGTTACAGTATACAAGGTCGTCTCTGAAGGTTGTGCAGTGAAATGATAGCAACTAGTACAACTTAGTCCGCTTGCAGGAGTCCAGGTTATCACTGGATTGGTAGGCGAGTTGACAGGCATCTGTACAAACATCGGCACTATATCCCCGAATGAGATTATCATGTCATCGGGTACAAGCAATAATACTGAATCAGGCTGACCTATCGTGGCTGAGGTTGTGAATGTACATCCACTCGCATCCGTAATCTCTATGCTGTAATTTCCTGCACCAAGACCGCTGAATGTCCCGTTAGACTGATTAAATCCACCATTAAGTGAGAAGAAATAAGGGGCAGTTCCACCCATTGCCGCAGCAGTGATTTCTCCGTCTGTATCTCCGAAACAATCCAGAAAATCTCCCGTCGCAGATCCGCTGAGTCGGGCAGGGTCGGTGACAAAGGTGTCAAGTTCCGTATGACAACCATTCTGATCACTTACTGTCACCGAATAGGTTCCGGATGATAAGCCACTGATAGTTGAACTGCTCACATTCGAGTTCAATGTTCCATTACTCCAGTCAAAAGTATAGGGACTGCTGCCGTCTTCTGCATAGGCACTTATCATTCCGTTACTTCCGTTATGACAATCTATATTACTGACCTGTCCCCAAAAAGCTTTTATCTCGGTAGGTTCATAAAGGAAAAATGATTCTATTGTATTGCAGCCATTATCATCAGTAATTGTGCACCAGAATAATATACCGGGAGCCAATCCGGAAATTGTGGGTTGACTACTGCTGCTGTTTGACCAGCTGTAAGTTAATGGGGGAGTACCTCCACTTGCATTTACTGTAGCTGTTCCGTCATCATATCCGTAACAACTGATATTTGTACTGCTTGTAGTTACAATTATTGCATTAGGATTATCGATATAGACAGAGTCAAGTATAGTACATCCGTTTTTGTCGGTTACCAATAGGGTGTTCCACCCATAGCCAAGATACCCGGGAATACTGTCTGTATAGGCTGCTGTACTATTCCACATAAAACTGTAGGGTGCCGTTCCTCCGCCAACAAGTGGAGTGGCTGAACCGTTCTGATTGTTGTGGCAATTGATGTCCGTTACATTAAAGAAGGATAAGGATAAAGGCAGAGGCTGTGTCGCTACCTGCTGGAAAATTGCTGTACAATTATTCGTGTCTGTTACAGTTACTGTATACAATCCTGCAGTCAATCCGGTCGCAGTATTGTTGGTCTGTCCATCCGACCAAAGATAACTGTGATTGCCGCTGCCTCCACTTGTTGTAATTGTCAATGTAGCATCATCGCCACCAAAACAACTCGTGGAGGTGGAACTGCTGCTGATCAAAAATAGGGGTAAAGGTTCAAGAACGGTCACTGAAGCAGTAGCACTACATCCGTTTGCATCACTGACAGTTACAAAATGTTGCCCGATACTCAGGTTGTTGTTTGT
>CAJQOX010000156.1 GCA_905480075.1 uncultured Aureispira sp.
TGTGTACTGATACATTACAGGATCTGTATTTGTTCGACACCGCACATTGTCCGATATGTACGATGATGCCCGTGGAGTTCTTCCCGGACCCTATTGACAGCACTGTATATACCTGTTCACCAAATGGTGATGCAACAGTAACCTTGTTTGTAACCGGAGGAGCCCCCTCTTTCAACGCAAGTTTGTATACCGTAAACACTTCAGGTTCATCTTCTCCTGGTCAAAACGGCAATACACAGGAAGATGTCGGGTTGTTTAATATCACGGTTGCTGACGGAGACAACTGGCAGGTAATAGCAACCGATACGAACAGTTGCGCTGATACTGCTTCGGGCACCTTCCTATACAATCCTTACAATCTGGATGTACTGGCTGAGCCCTATGTATGTTATGTAGATAAATCTGCCGATCTTACCATCCGTATGAGCGGAGGCTTACCTTCCACCGACGGATCTAATTACCTGGTAACCATAATCGGTTCTACTACACCTGGCGCCTCAGGCTATCAGATCCCTGTAGCCGGAACGATAGGCGACACAACAGATTATACCTTTAATGTACAGGACGGTGACAGTTGGCTTGTAGTGGTGACCGACAACAGCAATTGCGGGGTAGACAGTATCAGTGGAACCTTCAACTGGAATCCTTCAAACTGTGGTAACATCTGTAATGATACCGCCTATGTAGGTGTAGCTATTAACGGTGGCAGTGGTTTATACAGTTATATCTGTGACACATTGGGCAATGGCTTGCTTAGCCTTCAGCTTAGCGGAGGGCTTCCTGAACTTACGGGCGGCAATGACGATTATATTGCCTATGTGACCATCAATGGCGTACAATCGAGCTACCTTGTTAATTCCAATGGCACTTCCGGCACATTCGATCTTAATCTGACAAGCGGTGATGTATGGACAGTGGACGTATCAGATGCCTTACAATGCGATACAGCATCACTGGCAGCGACCTTTATATCCGTAAATGCCGTTGCGAATGCAGTAACACCACCGAATATGCTTCTAGGACAGACAGCCACCTTAGACGGTTCCTCTTCTACCGGAAATATTAGTAGTTACTCCTGGACGCCTGTTATAAATGTAACAGACCCTAGTGTATCTGTAACCGCAGTACAACCTATGATGTCCACCTACTACACTCTGGCAGTATCCGATTCATTGGGATGTCAGGATGCAGATTCAGTATATGTGGAAGTGGGACGATGTGTACCTTTTCATGCAGGATTTACACCCAACGGTGACGGCGTGAATGATTTGTGGGAGATACCCTGTCTGAATTTATTTACCAACAGGGTTCAGGTCTTTAATCGCTGGGGACAGCAGGTATTTGAAGCAGAGAATTACGACAGTACCTGGGACGGGACCAATTTGGGACAGGATGTTCCTGATGCTACCTATTACTATGTAATTTCCGTTGACAATCCATTTTTCAACAATCCTGTGATTTACAAGGGTACGGTAACAATTATTCGATAAACACTGCAATAAAATGAAACAGTCAATTGGCTGTTTCTTTTAAAATTGTTTTAATATAAAAATTATGAGAAAACATTTAATACTCCTTATCAGCCTTTTTATCTTTTGTGGAACATCAGAAGCACAGCAAGATCCTTTGTTTGCACAATACAATTCAAATGCCTTTCTGATCAACCCTGCAATATCGGGTTCCAAGGGTAATCATTCCATCAATCTTTTTCACCGCTGGCAGTGGGTCATGTTTCCCGGTGCACCACAGACATTCGGGCTCTCATATCAGGGCAATGTCAAAGACCTTCATGGTATCGGTGCCCTTATTTTCGGAGATGTTACAGGGCCAACCTCACGCTGGGGCGGAAAAGTTTCCTATGCTTTCCACATACCACTGGCACAGCGTAAGATGCGTTTGTCAATAGGTTTGGCAGCAAGGGTAGCCCACAATACCATCCGTACTGATATGGTACAGCTGATTGACCCAAATGATGTGGCAATTACAAATGGCGACAACGGAGTGACAAGTGCGGATGCTGAGTTCGGTGTATTTTTCTACACAAAAAATCTTTCTATAGGTTTTGCGGCTCCCAATCTGATACAAACAAAAATAGATTTTGGTAATGGAGCGGGCAACAGAGACCCTATCGGACATGGCTACAGGCACTATTTTCTGTCTTTAGGCTATAAATTCAGAATGCCAGAAAAAAAGATAATAGTAGAACCCTCTTTGATGGTTAAATACGTACAGGGAACAATCCCTCAGGTTGATGGTGGCGTAACAGTAAGTGTTCTTGATGAACAGATTGCCTTTGGCTTATTTTACCGTTCACCTGCCTTTTTATCATTTCAATGTAAGTTTCTATTCGATAAAAAAGTTCCTGTATTATTAGGTTTTGATGTCGCCCTGAATAATTTTCAGCAGCATAGTCTTGGTTCTACCGAACTGATGATAGGCTATGAATTTCCTTCTACAGACCTGTTTTCTCCTAAGGAGACGGGAGAGGAACCTGACGGCGAACTATAAGTCTGACCTTTACTACCCGGCACTTCCAAGGAGTTCTTTATATGAAAGCCCTGCAAATTATTTTGCGGGGCTTTTGTTGTTTTTTATTATAATCAAGGCCTTTCCTATCATTTGTGTGAGGAATGAAACAGGTAAGCTTTCGGAACATCAGGGTGGCCTTAAGAAGCCTTCTTCCCTATCTGTTTAAAAAGGTAAAACTATAAATTATTAAATGAACAACCCACATTATAATTGATTTACAAAACCCGGAAATAATGACATAATATTTATATGAAAAAAAATTTTATATTAACAAAAAATTATTATATTTACGCTTCAAAGAAAGGAAATAAATTAAATTATTATGAATCTACGGTTTCACCTAATCACTGAAATCCCTTTCTAACAAAAACAACTCTCTCTTTTAATCAACTATTGTTGCCTGTATAAAATCAGGTTATCCCCTTTATATTTTGCTAAAATTTCTGATAAAATTAACATCATTTTATCAGCTGTCAGGCTGATGTCTGCATCCTGTCATTTTAGACATTTGACATAGACAATCAGTATTTTATAATCACTTCAATAATCCCAAAAAGAGCAATAAATGAAATATTTAAAAGAAGTTTCGAAAATTGTAACCTTAAAAAAAGTTCGTAAAATTGAAATATTCGACGGACATTTCCTGAAACAAAAAACATCTAAATTTAATGAATTTTATCTTGCTTTGGCAAGTGGAAAGTTAGATAGCGACCTTGATGCTGCACAACTCATGTACGGCAATATCAGTCCTACAGACGACAAATACAGGCAGCTTAAATCAAGGTTTAAAAAGCGTTTATATAACAGTTTGTTTTTTTTGGATGTAAATGCAGCATCTGCTTCAACCTATAATCATGCCTATTTCAGTTGCAATAAAGAATGGACACAGGTAAAAATCCTACAATCCTACCATTCTACCTTGGCAGCAGAACAATTAGCCCGGCATATTCTGACCACAGCATTAAAATTTGAATTTTCTGATATTATTGTCAACTGTTCCCGTGTATTACGGGCCGGGGCGATGAATGAAGACAATGATAAACAATATGAAGTCTATGATAATTACTGCAAACAATATCAGCACATTCTGAATTCAGAAATTGAATCTGAAGAACTGTATGAACGTACTCTTCTGAATTATAAAAAGCCCAAGGCTAAAATTAAAGACCTTGAAGACAAGGTAAAAGGATATTGTCTGACCCTGCAACAAATTTCCTCTGAATCCAATTCCCCAGTCAACAACTTTAACCGGTTTCTGGTTTCTGCCATGTTTTATGAAATCAAAGGAAATTACGAGAAGGTACTAAATATCTGTGAGACAGCAGAACATTATATTACTGAACACCCTACATTCTACAGAGAGGAGAAACAGGTAGAAATTGCACAGAAGAAAATGCTTGCATTAATGCATCTCAAAAATTTTCAAAAGGGAAAAGAACAGGCAGAACAATATCTGAAAGTTTTTGAGGAGAAGCAGGAATGGTTTGATATTATGGAAAAATATCTGTTGTTGGCGATACACAGCAGAAACTATGATGCGGCACGGAAACTTTTTTGCCGGGTTTTTGAAGACAAACGGTATAAAAGTATAAATGGAAATGAAAAGGAAAAGTGGAAAACTATAGAAGCGTACCTTTGTTTTCTGACCTGGTTTGAGACCGAAAACGAAGCGGAAAGGCCTAAACGATTCAAGCAATTCAGGGTCAGACGATTTTTGGAGGAACCTATTATTTTTCCTAAAGGGCAAAGGATATTCACCGTTCTATTGGTAATTGGACAAGTACTTTTTTTGCTTGAAGAAGGAAGAATGGGAGAAGCATATGAACGTATTGAAAGGTTAAAAGGCTATGCGAACCGATTATTAAAAAAGGAAGAACATTTCCGTATTATACAATTTGTACGCCTGCTTCAGCAATTGGCAAAGGCCGATTTCAATTATGAAAACATTGGTGTACATCAGAAATATTATGATCGTTTAGAACAGACCCCTCTAAAATACCGGGGTGTTATTGATGAACTGGAAATTATCCCTTATCAGGAATTATGGAGTATGGTGCTTGACACCGTTTCCAAACAGGTAGCTGAATTGGTGTGATTATAAATTTATGATGTTCTTAAAAACTGTTTTGATAAGTTTATCAAAACAGTTTTTTTGTATATTGAATTATTTTTAATTAATTTTCAGACTCAAAATATCAAAAAATTTGAGTTTAAAAACGGATGGACAAAGAAAAACCGACCTGATATTAAATTCATTTCTGAATTTACTTACCATTTTACAACAAGATATATCCTGTTATTGTTAGGTAAATTTGAAAACAACATTCGTTTCAGGTCATCATCCGAATACAAAATCCGATGTTAGATCATATTAAAATCAGTTTTTTTTTTAATAATAGAAGCTCATCTGATAAGAACGCTCCTTTTTGATATTTCTGCTAAAAAAAACAAAAAAAAGAAACATATAGTTTCATTTTAGAAACAAATTATTGTATATTTGTACTTAAGACAGCTGATAACACTCAACCTATGAAACCATTAAAAAGTTATCAGAATGAAAAGAATACTAAAACCCTGCATGCAGTTGCAGATATACAAAGCAGACCTGAACAGTGTACTGTCTCTCCCCTATGTAGAAAGTGGGATACAGGCAGGCTTTCCTTCACCTGCAGATGATTTCCTCGATTTGTCGATTGATCTGAACAGTGAACTGATTCAACACCCTTCGGCCACATTCTATGCCCGTGTACGGGGCGATTCGATGATTGGTGACGGAATTTCGGAAGGAGATTTACTGATAGTAGACCGCAGTATTGAAATTCAGGATGGGAAGATAGCAGTATGTTGTCTGAACGGTGAATTTACGGTTAAGCGATTGCAAAAGAAGCATAACTGTTGTTGGTTACTGCCTTCAAACAAGTCCTATGCTCCTATAAAAGTAAGCCGTGAGGATGATTTTCTGGTCTGGGGCATGGTAATACATGTTATTAAGAGTCTCTGATGTTCGCATTGGTAGACTGCAATAATTTTTATGCTTCCTGTGAACGGGTATTCCGGCCGGAACTGGAAGACAAGCCTATTGTTATTTTGTCGAATAATGATGGCTGTGTAGTAGCACGCAGCAATGAAGCAAAATTACTGGGTATACCGATGGGGGCCCCTGCTTTTAAGTATTCGAGGCTGTTTGAACAAAACAAAGTACAGGTATTTTCATCAAACTATGCCCTGTATGGGGACATGAGTGCACGGGTAATGCATATACTTTCAGGCTTTGCTCCTGAGATAGAAATATACAGTATAGATGAGGCCTTTTTAAAATTTAAAAACTGTTCTTTTTTGGATTTTGAAAGCTTTGGACAGGAAATTTGTAAACAGGTAAAAAAATGGACCGGTATTCCTGTAAGTATAGGTTTCGGTCCGACAAAGGCCCTCTCGAAGGTAGCAACCCGGGTGGCCAAAAAATTTAAGGAACGCACAAAAGGCGTCTACCTGATAGACAGTGAAGAAAAACGAATTAAGGCACTGAAATGGCTGCCGGTAGAAGATGTTTGGGGAATCGGCAGGAAGCATACAGCCCGTTTGCAGCGAATTGGTATAAACAGGGCATTCGCCTTCACAGAACTTTCCGAAAAATGGGTAAAAAAACACCTGTCTATCGTAGGGCTGCGGCTGCAACAGGATTTGAAAGGCATTCCTACCCTCGACCTTGAAGCCCTGCCTGCCAAGAAAAGCATAGCAACTACACGGTCCTTTTCGAAAGATTATAAAACCTTTCAGGAGGTGAAGGAACGTATCGTTACCTTTGCCGTAAGCTGTGCCGAAAAGCTAAGAAGACAAAAATCGGTCTGCGCCTCCCTGATGGTATTTATCCGCAGCAACAGGTTTCAACGCAACAAACCACAATACGGACGCAGCATTGTTATCAAACTTCCATTTCAGAGTAACTCAAGCATAGAAATAACAAAACATGCCGTAAGCGCTCTGCGAAAAATATACAAAGAAGGATATCACTACAAAAAAGCCGGCGTAATTGTTATGAACATCAGTCCGCAACAGCTACGGCAGGCAACTCTCTTTACTGAACCCGACCCGAGACATAAGCCCTTGATGCAGGTAATGGACAACATCAACAAGACTTGGGGGAGGAAAGTAAAGCTTGGTGGTCAGGAAGCAGGAAGAATATGGAAAATGAAACAGGAACATCTTTCGAGAAGATATACTACACGGTTGGATGAGATCATTGATGTTCAATAAATAGATTTCAGATATTGATATTAGACTTAGGTTACAAGTCAAATCAGGAGTTAATTTCAATGGAATCTGTACAATGCATGAAATTCAGTTCTACTTATTTATACCTATATCAGAAAAGCGCCTTAATACAATTCGGGCAACCGGGCACTAGGTTTTGCAGCCAAGGATTCAATTAATAAAGAAAGTCAATTAGCCTTTAATAAATTCGCTCCTCACTCGATCCGCAGCAACTGCAAAAAGAGCTACTTCAGTCAGTGGACTGTGTCCACAAACTACACATCGCTGCTGCTAAAAAAGAGGATAAAGTGATTAGATAATTGAATAATTTAGCAGGGCTTAATTAGACAATACTATCTATCAAATAAAAATCGACATTCAAAAAAATCACAAAAAACGAAACACGAACAAAATTGCTGACGTAAGAGAAGCCGGTAAAAAGCTTTAAAAAAAATTATCTTAAAAGCTCAGGGAATAAAAACCTGTTCAGCATTGGTAGAAATATCAAAAAACTCAAGAGCGTGTTCAAGCATCATTCTTCTAGAATAACAATTCAATTTAAAATAACCAATGTTTCCTTTGAGATAAATCCGGGCAATATGCCTTTGAGAACCATCAAAAACACCTTTGACCTTAATCATATCAATTAATAATTGATCCTGTGAGTTAATCATTCTGTCATAATCTTTTTTATCAGTAAAAAACTGACAGGAACAAGGTTTTCCAAGGCCGGAATCAAGAAGTACAGAAGTTGAATTAGAAGGAACTGTAAAATTTGATTTTGAAGACAATAAAGTGCTTGAAGGTAGTTCAGTAAGAATTGTCTCATTAGTTAACTGTCCAAAAACAGAACAAATAGAAAACATAAAAACGAAGGAGAAAATTAATTTTATCATATTTATATTAATCTTAATGTTAATAATAAAACAAAAGTATAAAAGATGCTTTTTTTGTTCATTAACAAAAGTCAATAAACCGGAATAAATAAACAGAAAAATCTGATATAAAGCAGAAAATGGCTAAAAAATTAAATGATGATAAAAGAGGTAATTTTCAGAAATCAGCATAAAAACTACTATATTCCATCCACAAAAACACAATAAGCAGAACAAATGAATCAAAGTATCGCATTATCAATTCTAAAATCAGGAAAAAACGTTTTTCTTACCGGTTCAGCAGGTTCCGGAAAAACCTATGTAATCAATCAATACATACAATATCTGAAGGAACGGAAAGTAGCCGTAGCAGTAACGGCATCAACAGGTATTGCCGCAACACATATGAATGGAATGACCATACATGCCTGGTCGGGAATAGGCGTTAAGAATCAATTATCCGGAAATGACCTGGCATTTATGAAAAGGAAAAAATATCTGCTAAAAAAAATGGAAGCAGCGCAGGTATTGATAATTGACGAAATTTCGATGTTGCACAAGAAACAGATGGAAATGGTCAATAAAGTCCTGAAATATTTTAAAGGCAATGACCTTGCATTTGGTGGAATACAGGTAGTATTTTCGGGCGATTTTTTTCAATTACCTCCTGTGGGAATGTCAACAGAAGGCAACCGGGATAAATTTGCCTTTATGTCGGAAGCCTGGCTCGAAGCCAAACCGGCGATTTGTTACCTGACAGAACAACACAGACAGAGTGACAATGAGCTCAATGGAATTCTGAATGAGATAAGGACAATGAGTATATCAGAAAAAACATTGGAATTACTGAGAATGGCAAAGGACACAAAATTCAACAAAGGTTGGGAACCCCCTGTATTATACAGCCACAACCATGATGTAAACCGAACGAATAACAAATACCTGCAGGAACTAAAAGGAAAAATGAATACCTTTCATGCTACAGTGAAAGGAAATAAAAAATTAGTGGAAAGCCTCAAAAAGTCGGTCCGGGCAGATGAAAAATTATATTTAAAAAAGGGAGCAAAAGTAATGTTTGTTAAAAACAATTACGATATGAACTATGTAAACGGCACTTTAGGGAAAGTAGTGGGTTATAGCTATGATGATATGCCTATCATAGAATTAAAGGATGGGAAAAGAATTACGGCAGAACCGGAAAGTTGGTCGATGGAAGACGATATGGGCAAAACACTAGCCTCTTACAATCAAATACCGATACGTTTAGCATGGGCAATAACAGTACACAAAAGTCAGGGAATGACACTCGAACGGGCAGAAGTGGATTTGAGCAGAACCTTTGAAAAAGGACAGGGCTATGTAGCCTTGTCGAGACTAAAAGACCTGAATGGATTAAAATTATTAGGATTTAACGACATAGCCCTGCAGGTAGATACTTTGGCCTATAAAGCAGACTTAAGATTTCAGGAATTATCGAGGCAGGAAGAGCGGATAGCAGATAGTTCTGAACTCGAACAAAGGGCAGTATCCTTTATTAAATATTGCGGTGGCATTACTGATTTAGAGGAAATAAAAAGATTTGAGAAAAAAAAGAAAGAAAAGAAAGAGAAGAAAAAAGCAACACATCTGATCAGCATGGATTATATAAAACAAGGTCTGACAATTGAAGAAATAGCTGAAAAAAGAGGTTTAAAGGGTAGTACAATCACAGGACATATTACAAAAATCAGTGCAGCTTACCCCAATTTTGACCTTTCAAAATTTTGCCCGAAAGATGCCATCCTGACGAAGGTAAAAAAAGCCTACGGGAATATTCTTGCAGATAATAATCCAGAAAAATTAAGAGATGACGGATCTGTAAGTTCAAAATCATTATATGATGAAATGAATCAGGAGTTGAGTTATGACGAAATAAAGCTTGCCTTGCACTTTTTAGGAATGTGATCATTTCCAACAAGATGTAACAAGACAAGATGCTTGCGAAAACGAATAGGGGCAGAATTCGATCTGATAAAAAACAAAATATAAAACAGAATTTGAGAAAATTAATCATATCAGGCAGTTCACGTAAAGGAGGAAACACCTATAAAATGGTGAGAACATTACAGGATAAAAGTGACTGGGATCATATAGACCTAAATTCATTTGACATAAGCTATTATGACTATGAACATAAGAATATGGAAGATGATTATATCCCGTTGATGCGGCAGATAGTAAAAAACTATGATACAGTGATATTTGCGACTCCTGTATATTGGTATAGTATGAGTGGAGTAATGAAAGTATTTTTTGATCGTTTATCCGATTTACTGACTATAGAAGAAGAATCAGGCAGGGCATTGAAGGGCAAGTATATGGGCGCGCTGAGTTGTTCGGAGGGCAATAATCTTGGTGAGCAATTCTGGCTTCCATTTTCAGAGACTGCTAAATATCTGGGCATGAAATTTACCGGCGGTTTACATCTCCAAATAAAAGACGAAGAATTGAATGAACAGAACATATCGGAGCTTCATAATTTTATTGATAATATAAATCTACGGACTGAAACGAGATGAAGCTAAAAGAATTGGAAGGCAGATGGTTTATCAATAGGAGTAATTTTCCGATGTGGTTAAAAGGAGACAAAACCTCCCCTACTTTCAATTACAAAGAAGCTACCCTGAAGAAAACAAAGGGCTTAAGCGATTCTGTGGAATACATTCAGAATGGGAGAAAAAAAAGTATAAAGGGCTTTGACAGACCCTTAAACAAGGAGAACAGCAAATTTCAGTGGCGGGGTAAAGGACTCTTGAGATTAATAAGCAGTAATTGGTCTGTTGAATATATAAACAAGGAACAGACAATAATTATTTTAGCATTTGAGAAAACATTGTTCACCCCGGAAGGCTACGATGTAATATCGAGATACCGTGAACTTAATAAAGAACAGGAAGAACTAATACAAAGGGAACTGACCCTACTTGGAACAGGAAAGCTAAAAAAAATTCAGCAAAAAAATTAATTCATTATTTTTTCACTACTTTTTCAACATAAATATCACTGCCTGTCCTGAGCTTAACAAAATACATCCCTGCGGCATAATCATTAAGATCGAAACTGAAACGATCCTGAAGAACCTGGTTAGAAATAAGATAATCGATTAACTGCCCTGTAGAATTATAAAGCTCTAGTAAAACAGACTGCTCATTGGCAAAGGCTAAATCAATAAAAACAATATGATCAGCAGGATTAGGGAAGACCCTAAAAACAGGATGATGATCAGCAAGGGTATTTTGGCCAAGTCCAACAAAGGGCAGGCAGAAATAATGAACTGCAGAATCACCGAAATCACCATTTACAGCTGTCATTTGAACAAGATTATTACCAAGAGCGTCATCAATCCAATAATCTCCGGAACGACCACACCATCCACTTGATGAACCATCGAGCCCATCGCCATAACTATCATATATAGTAAATCGGTAACACCCCTGAGCAAGGCAGAATTCGGCTGGAAAAGTATCAGGAGTACCAAAACCATCGCTGTAGGGGCCGCCACTAAAAAGAAGCATATTAGTAGCCGAATCGGTTACAGTCCAGGTTATTTCACTGCCAAAACAATCAGTAGCAAGGATATAGTCGACCGTTTCTCCACCAAGGGTAATAAAGAAGGCAAAACTGCGGGCATCATTAACGGAATTGGAATCGAGAGAACCATTGGGTAAAGTTGTAGATACATTAAAATAATGAGCCCCGGCAGTAGCAGTGACAGTGGGCAATACAATGACGGAAAGACCACCTGCAGCAAGAGACCCGTTCCAGGTGTAGGAACTATCGGGCCCACCATCAACATTATAAATAACAATGACAGTAGTAATAGTATCATTACCAAAATTTCGGATAGTCACTTCAGGAGCAAAGGTATCGACATTACAGTAATTTGCATCAATACCACCAATAAGGGCAACTCCTGCATCGAGTGAATACCCGGGGCCATTAGGATTATACCCAAGTAGAAAAGTATCATTGGTATTGGCAGGATCCAGCCAATCTTTAAGACGAGATGAGGCATTTGCACCATCCCAAGAGACATCAAACCTGCCATAATTATCATCCTGATTATTGTCATTAGTACCACTACAGGCAGCACTGCCACCATAAAGCTGCCCAATGAGAAGTTGATTTTGATTGAAGAGCGGTGAACCAGAAGAAGCGGGTTCGGTAACCCCCTGATCCCAATCGGCAACTTCCCAGCAAGCAGCACTATTCCATGTTAAAGGAGTCAAAGGATCATCTTCTCTGCAAATCTTTTTTACATCTCCCCGGGGGTGGTGAATACCGGTAGCCTGAGTAACAGGATTAGTACTTCTGTCCCATCCGGCATAATAAACATTACCTGTCGGAGTATTATTCAGTTCCATGAGAGCAAAGTCAGAGCCTGCATTATTTGCCCTGAGAACAGCACCATTAATTTCATTATAAGGGCCTCCAGGATCCTGAGAGGAAGCATTCTGAGCACAGACCGCAACAGGACTATCCCAATTAAAGCGGAACACCCAATTACCAGGACTCGTACCACAGTGATTGGCAGACAAAAAATAGGGTGTGCCATCATTAGAAGTATTATTGACAAGAACACCTGTACAGGAACCACTGCCACCAACAATAATCATAGCGACCGAGTTAATCTGATCTTCCCAACCTATACCAAGCGGACAAAGTACATCATGATTGCAATCACCTGCATCATTAAGGCCTTTTAAAACATCCGATAAAGGATAGGAACCAAGTGATCTATAACCATGTATAACCATACTTACATTAAGTTTGCCAAGGCCAGATTGAGATTTGGGTTCAAAATATTCGAGTATCAGATGATCCCCCTGTATAAGGGTAGTACCTAACATACGGTCAGGATTGTTATTTACAGGAGTATAAGCGCCCCGGTATTCTTTGGTTTCAGGATTAAAGAGATGCAGAGAGGCACCCGGCGGCAAAAAGAAATCATCGAGGAGGAGATTCATACTTAATGCATCCTTGGATTCAAACTCTATTTGCCAGATTCTGTCTCCATTCTGTAGCGTATTCCATGTACCGCTGTTGAGTAAATTAAAATTGACATTATGTTCATATCCAAATTGCCAGGGATGTAATCCTGATACATCATTTACAGCATCCATTTTTTTTTGTCTATCTAGATCAAAAGCAGGCATCAAATGATACTCTGCTTGAGTCAGATTTGATTTATGAGACCAACTAAGAGGAAATCCCTGATTGCTAAGCTGAGCATTTGTGGGTAAAGAAAACAAAAGAAAAGACAGAACAGAGGCAATGTAAGATATTTTATTCATAGGAAGTATAATTAATAAAATTCCGCAAATAGAAACAATAGAAAACAAAAGTACTATAATATTGCTATATTGCCGATAAAAAAGGAACAAAAATCATACCTTATATAATATAAAAAAGGACTCTGGCAAAATACCAGAGTCCTTTCCAATATAAAAAAAGAAAAAATTATTCGAACTCAACGAGGATTTGATTTTTATCGACAGCAGTTCCTTTTTTAATAAAGATAGATTTTACTACAGCATCCCTTTCGGCTTTGATAATATTCTCCATTTTCATGGCTTCAAGAATCAAAACAGAATCACCTTTAATAATTTCATCGCCGACATTAACAATAATATCGATAACCACACCTGACATAGGTGCTTTGACATCATTAACAACTTTTACAACCTTTTCAGCAAAGCCTAGTTGTTTTGCCAACAGGTCAAATTTATCTTTCAGAGAGATGACATAAGAATGCTGGTTAATAATGATAGTAAAAGTCTTTTCAGAATAATCAACATTCAAGACATCAGCCACAAAAGACTGCTTATTGAAAAGGATATGAAATTTACCCTCCTTAATTTCTATAATATCCCAATTAATGTCATTGGGATTAATATCAGAATCAAACGAATTATTGACGGTAGAATGATACATAGATTAAGATTTTGCTAATTTAGAAACAAAATAGACTTCATAAACAGTAAAGAAAAGGTAGATAACAAAAAAAGGAAGAATAAAATACTGGTCATCAGGTTTACTGATCACAACATAGGCAATAATCAACAACACACAGAAAAGCATCTTGAAGAAGATAGAAATAAGAAATAACTTACTAAAAAGAGATTTATCCTGAGCATGAATGGCTTTGGATTCTACAAAATAAAGGAGAGAACAAAAGAGGATAAAGCTGAGTAAACTAATCCAGGAGAAGACCTGATGAGATGCAAATAATTCGTAAAAATTAAGAAAAAAAAGAATCAAAGCAACTAAAGCAGAAACAATAGCAAGCTGAGAGTAAAATGTTTTCGGTGTCATTCTCAAAAGGAATTAAAATGAAGAAAAACAGAAAATTGGATCGGAGAATTACTCATTGTTGTCAGAAATTGCTTTTTTAATAAAATAATAAAGAGCGGCAGCCACACCGGAAAGAGAAAGAATCAGTGTAAAAAGGACACGTGTTTTGAAAAAATCATCGAGTTTGAGCCCCAGAAAAACAAAGAGGCCGATAGTAGCTCCCATTTGCATTGCCATAGCAGAGTATTGTAGTCCATTAACTAGCTTTGAGGACTTCTTTTGAGATGTCTTTTTGGGATTCTCTGAGTTTTCCATTTTCATTATTAGCAACAGAAGCCTTGCCCATAACGGAGGCTCCGTTAAAGTTAGCACCATCTTCTATAATCAATTTATTGGTAATAAGGTCCCCGAGAACCGAGCCACAACTTTGAATGTGTAATTTTTCTTTGGCGGAAATATTTCCTTCAACCCTACCTTCAATAAGTATGGTCTGACAAGAGATATCACCAAGAATCAAGGCATTTTTACCTACAACAACTTTAGCTTCACAATTGAGGGAACCTTCTAGTTTACCATCAATACGAATGTCCATTTTGGAGAATACTTTCCCTGTGATGACAGTTCCTGAAACGAGACTATTTAGTAAAGAAGTAGTTTTTTCTTTAGGTGAATTATTATTTTTTTTAGCTCCGAACATAGAATAACACTTAGTAAATATTTCAAAAATGATAAAAAGAAAACAATGTCACAATCAAAAGCAGGAAGGTTTTCATCAAAGAAGAAAACGAAAGGACCGGAAACCCGACAATGACTGAAAAAAAATAAAAAGATTTGAAATTACTTCTTCTTACCTAGTTTTTTAGGAGACAGAGTACAATGCATTCTTCTGTCCTCAAGCTTGGGTGGATATTCAGGAAAGCCTAGACCTTCCAATTCAGCGACAAATCGTTTTAGTAAATCTTTACCTCTGCTTTTGAAAACGATAGTTCTGCCCTTGAACTGAACATAAGCTTTGACCTTAGCACCTTGTTCCAAAAACTTTTTGGCATGTTTAAGTTTAAAATCAAAATCATGGTCATCGGTATTAGGCCCGAATCTTATTTCTTTAACTACAACTTTAACCTGTTTGGCTTTAAGTTCTTTTTCTTTCTTTTTGTGTTCGTAGAGAAACTTTTTGTATTCTATAATTTTGCAAACGGGAGGAGAAGCCTTTGGAGAGATTTCCACCAGGTCCATTTCCATTTTGGCAGCGAGTTCCAAAGCTTTGGAAGTAAGTATGACTCCCGGAGCTAACTCATGACCTGCAGCTTCACTGATTTCTTTAAAATTATTACCAACCAATCGTATTTCAGAAACATTAATATAGGAATTAATTTTATGAAGTGGTTGGTTCGATCTTCTGTTGAAATTCCTATTACGTCTATTAAATTTTTTTGCCAATCTGATTTGTTTTATTAAAAAATTGAGGTTATAACCACGATGAGTAATTTATCTGAGAATAAAGTTAAAAACTTTAACTAAATACAACAACAAAATCCATCAAATATCGTTCTTTTTTATTAAAAAAAACGTTGATTTCCATAAAAAAGGATAAAATAAACAGGAAACGCATAGATTTTGATAATAAAAAAAGATAAAAAAGAGCTGCTCCCCTAAAAAGGAAGCAGCTCTTAGATATCGAAGAGATTGGTCGATTATTTGGGTTCAAATCCGAGCACAATATTAAATGAACCATAATCTGTAATATTGGTACTTCCGTTTAAATGAGGTTTATCGAAACCGATACCGTAATCGAAACCAAGCGTTCCAAACATAGGAAGAAAAACCCTTACACCAGCACCGACAGACCGTTTGAGTTGAAAAGGATTATACTCTTTAAAATCAGCCCATGCATTACCTGCTTCGGCAAAGGCAAGAATCCAGATAGTAGCACTTGGATTGGGCGAGATAAGGTATCTCAATTCCATAGTTATTTTATTATAAATAGCAGCACCTTGAGCATTGGCTGTAGACACATCCTGAACAGGATCTCTGTATCCTCTCAGTGAGATAATATCCTTACCGTGCAGGCCCTGAAAGTTAGAGATGCCATCGC
>CAJQOX010000157.1 GCA_905480075.1 uncultured Aureispira sp.
AGTTGATCCCTACTTTGAAAAGTTACGAAAACAGGGGAGAGGTTTATTTTGAAGCAATCGTTAAGGGGAGTACTATGAATGGTTCCTTTCCGAAAATCGATGCTCATTTTGGTTGTAAAAAAGGCTTTATTCAAAACAGCCGAACGAATAAAAAGGTGGAGGAAATGGAGTTCAGCGGGTATTTCAGGAATGGTGGAGAAGGGGGGGGGCTTGCCTCTATGGAGTTTGGCCTGAAGGATTTTAATGCCCGTCCTGAGGCAGGACGCTTTTATGGTGACCTGGAAGTGAAAAACTTTTTATCACCAGAGATTGATCTGAAATTACGCTCACAATTTGACCTTGAATTTTTAACGGCTTTTTTGAATGTCCGGGGGGTCAGTGATATTTCCGGAGATGTTGACTTAACCATGAATTTTCATGATATTATCGATCTTCGGAACCCTGAAAAAAGTATAGAAAGACTCAATGAGTCTTATTTTACAGAATTGGAAATTCGCAATCTTAATTTTAAATCCGATGCCTTCTATTTGCCGGTAGAAGATTTAAATGTTATTGGTCATATTGAAGGGCATCAGGCCTATATTGATACCTTAAGTGGTCGGGTCGGAAAATCAGATCTTTTTATAAAGGGGAGTATTAGTGATCTTCCGGCAATCCTTCATCATACAGATGATAGTGTTTGGGTGGATTTGGATATTATGTCCTCTATGTTAGATCTTAAGGAGTTGACTTATAATGATTCAACAAAGAATCATGGCGTAGATGAACAGATACAGGATTTCAGGTTGAATTTAGCTTTTTCCAGTTCTGCACGGGCTTTTACCGAATCAAAAAATCTTCCTGTCGGAGAGTTTTTTATTCGGGATTTACATGCTCAACTGAAACATTACCCGCATGAGTTTCACGATTTTAATGCTGATTTATTTGTCGAAAATGAGAATATGCGTTTAATTGATTTTTCAGGAGAACTGGATCGCAGTGATTTTCACTTTTCTGGCAAATTAATTCATTATGACTTTTGGTTTAATCATGTTTTAAATGGTGATACTGAATTGGAGTTTGATCTGACTTCCGATCATTTGCATCTCGATGACTTATTGGTTTATAAAGGTGAAAATTATGTTCCGGAAGATTATCGGCATGAAGATTTTCAAAATCTCAAATTTCATGGTCGCACTCAGCTGCATTTTAAAGACCATGAATTGTATTCAGTAGATCTTTATTTAGATCAGCTGGATTGTAAAATGCAATTACACAAATGCCGTTTTGAAAAGTTTAAAGGACGCCTGCATTATGAGGATCAGCATTTGACCACTGAGCAGTTGATTGGTAAGATCGGTCACAGTGATTTTGCACTTGATATGTATTGGTATTTGGGAGATAAACCTCAGCAACGCAAAAAAAATCATTATATTCACCTGGCTTCAAAAAGGTTGGATGTTAATCAGTTGATGGAATGGCATATGCCTTCAAAAGAAGAGGAAGAAAAACCTGTGGATCACGATGCCGGATTCAGTGTTTTCAACCTGCCCTTTTGGGATATGCAGTTGAAAGCTGAGGTAGGGCAACTGAACTATCATCAATATAAGATAAAAGATCTCGATGTGGCTTTACGTATGACAGAAGACCGATACCTTCATATCGATACCTGTCTGATGGAAATTGCCGGTGGCCGCTTTGATATTCAGGGCTATTTTAATGCTTCTGACAGCAATGATATTTACTTTAGCCCGGATCTGTATGCCGAAAATGTGGATATCGATAAATTTCTTGTCAAATTCGATAATTTTGGTCAGGATTATATTGTCTCCGAGAATTTGCATGGCATTATCAATTGCGACTTGTCGGGTAAGCTTCATATGCATAAGGACCTGACTCCGATGATGGACAAATCGAAGTTTTTGATTGACGTGGAGGTCTTGAACGGAAGATTGGAAAATTATAAACCTGTTGAATACCTGGCGGATTACTTTAAAGACAAAAATCTTAAAAAAATTCGTTTTGACACCTTGCGAAATACTTTTGAAATTGATGATCATATCCTTAAAATCCCGGCTATGACCATCAATTCCTCACTGGGCTTTATCGAACTCTGGGGGGATCAACAACTGGGTGGAGAACAGGAAATGAACCTGTTCTTCAAGGTGCCTATGAAGCTGATCACAAAGGCAGTTTTTCAAAAGTTGTTCAAGCGAAAACAAGAGGAAGTGGACCCTGAAAAAGAAGACGCAATCGAAGTTCAGGATAAGGATAAAAAAATTGCCTATGTGCATGTTAACCTATTGGTACAGAATGATGGTTATTCTGTGACGCTGAAAAAGGATAAGGACAAAAGGCGGGAGCAACGTCAAAAAAAGCGGGAGGAAAGAATAGCTAAACGCAAAGCCCGCCACGAAGCAAGACAGCAATCATGGTTAAATAAAAAATGATTCTGTAAGTAAAATTTTTATACTGACCAAAGAACGATTATCCTGTTTGCAATGCTAAAGCATCTTTTGTTATGCCTTTATACTACTTTTGAGCAAGTGTTCCTATAAGCCCCGATCAGAACCTGAAAAGAATTCAGGCCCTGACCGAAGAATTATCAGTGGCGGATAATTAATTTTTTGGAAGCCTTTCTTCCCGAGGATTTACTCAGGTTCAGGATGTATAATCCCTGATTAAGCTTGCTTATGTCAATTCTTTCCTTATTATTTTGTATAGTTCCGGTTGCAACCTGTTTTCCTGCAAGGCTGATAATTTCAAAAGCCTGCAGTTCCTCCATCTTGTTTTCAATTATTATATAATCCTGGGCAGGTTGAGGGAATACGCTGATGTTATTGGCCTCAGCTTGATTATAGCCAGTCACGGAATTTCTTACAAAGGTATACACTGTACCCGATACGGGGGGCGCGTTTAGTTTCTGATTGATGACAGTAGATGTTGCCGGGTTGGCAGGGTCTCCTTTTACTGCAAATCCGTCATCAAAGAGGGGAGGGGAAGAAAATTTCTGTACGCTGATAGTCGGCATATTTGTCAGTGTCAGGGTGTCGAAATGTAACTCAATATTTCCGCTTTGTTCATAGAACCAAATCTGATAAATAACCACATCTCCCGTACTTTGACCCCATACATTTGCCTGCTTCCATTGTACTTTGCAAATTTGGTTCCCTACAGTTCCTGTCGTCCGATAGGTAATAGGTATCGGGTTGTTGAAATTGATCATAAAGGCACCATCCACAAGATCAATCCTGCTCATTCCGATCGTGATTTCTGCCCCGCCAACCGAGTCGGTAAGATAACCATTGGAGTTAAGGCTGATAGAGGATACGTTTCTGTTAAAGATAGGCATATTGAATCCAAAAGGCAATTGCCAGACATCGTCATCCCATAAGTTGCCTCCGGTGATATCTGTTGCCCCACTCAATTCCTGATAGGTCTGTGTACTTGTACTCAGCGTATAAGTCTGACCGTAAAAATTCAGTGCAAAACAGTGGAACAATATAATAAACAATATATTTTTCATGACTTAATTTATTATGTTTTCAAAAAAAAGTTCAGGGTAACTCATTAAGGTTTTATTTTTCCGGACAGGATTAATTCTTAACAAACTGACTACTTAACAATCCGTTATCAGTAAGAATATTTACAAAATAGATTCCCTTGTTCAATGTTGAAATGTCAATGGTTTCTGTCTTGTTGTAATTGTTGCTAATAACAGATAGAACTTCCTGGCCCAATGAGCTGTAAATTCTGATGTTCTGAACAGATGATTTAAGAGTGGACAGGTCAAGATTGATTTCCTTGTTCGATGGATTGGGGTACAATTTAAAAGTCTCCTCAGATGTACTGCCAACTTCTTCAATGTCAGTAATTACTTTTGTTCCCTTTATAAGAATGTCATCAATAGCGATATAATTATCATCATCTGAGTTGTGCAGGAAGTTGATAAAAATTCGTTGACCTGCATAGTCGCGAAGAGATACCTGAGATGGCGTTAGCAAGCCGGGGTATTGAGTGCTTGTTGTGATGTTAATTGCTACATTCAGGTCAAAAGTCTGATGCTGTATGCCGGATGAAAATTGAGTTTCGTTATTGTTGATATTCTGGGCAAAATGAAGGAGTGTATCATAAGGGCAACCACCGCCAACATAATACAGACATAAGGAGTCTGTAGACGCTATAACCGTGTAACCATCCATATACAGAGCACCCAATGCAGGAGCAGAACGCCAACTTAATACGGCATTTGTGTCGGCAATATACAAGCCGGGCAATTGCATATGATTGCGGTTGCCGTTGGCAAAATTGGAAAGCCAGGAAGAACTCATAGCTACAACTTCCAGCGAATCGGCGCCACTGTTGGCAAAATTTGCGA
Organism: uncultured Aureispira sp.; assembly: GCA_905480075.1. Classification (GTDB taxonomy): domain Bacteria; phylum Bacteroidota; class Bacteroidia; order Chitinophagales; family Saprospiraceae; genus Aureispira. The sequence goes on from CAJQOX010000157.1 coordinate 4,358, forward strand.
CAAACCAATTACCGGGTAAGCCGTTGTAGTCTGCCATATTGTCTTCGTCATAGGTAAGGAAAATACTATCCATTTCCTGAAAAGGCCAGGAATTGAAATTTTCATAGAAAAGGGTATCTTGTTGGGCTTTTGATGAAAAAAATAATGTTATGAAAACGAATATAAATATGAATTTTTGTTCCATGATTTTTATTTTTAAAGGATCAATTAAAAGTGTAAGGAATGAGCTAATTTCCAATATGAATTGACCGGCACAAATCATATCAGATAAAAAAGAATTGCTTTTGAGTTCTTGAGAAGCATTGACATCATGATGTAGATAAACATCATAATCAATTAATAAGAAGCCATCTTTGTCTCATTGTATTGCAAAGTTATATTAAACCAGGGCAGTAATTCAAGCTAAAACTTAGATTCACAATGAAATTCCCCTTATTATAAATTTTATAATAAGGGGTCAAAACGGCAGGTTATCTGTTCTCTGAACAGTTGTTTTTATCTGATAATTGATAAATTTTTCAGAAAGGGAATGGCCTTTAAATAAATATTTTCTGATACTGTTTAAATCGTCTTTTATATTAATTATTACATCATTTTACTACATCAGATAATTTTTTTAAAAAGCATCAAAGTTCTGATATATAGATGTTTGCACGCAACGTTTTTTTTAATTATAAAAGAAATAACCTGTAATATTTGACTTGCCATCTATTGTGAATCCTTTTCAAGTCATACTTTATTTTTTAGTGAAACAGATTCAGAAAATTAAAAACAGATTCAGAAAATTAAAAATTTAAAATTTCAGGTTTTTAAACTACTTTTTGATAGAGAATTTAAATCTATTATTTCACATTAATAGTGTAGATATCTGACTTGTTTTAAAATTTAAGGAATAAAAAAGCAGCTATTGACCGGGGTTGATTGATGAGCAAGAAAACCTGATCTGACTTGCAGAACAGGTTTTGAAAAAGAAAATGATTGATATTTTGATTAACAAATTATTTAACAATTATGACTCTTGTACCTCTTCTTCTTCCTGAACGAGGGTTGTTATTGCTTCTGCGGGTCCTGCGCCTGCGTCGGGCTGAAAGAGTTAATAGAATGATAGCACCTATTAATAATAAGCACCCGATTACAATCAGAACAACATAGCCTGCGGGCACTGCTGCAGCAGCAGTGACATGTGCTACTGCCGCTTTTGATGCATTGGAAAAAAAGAGAATGGCAAAAATAAAAACGAAGGACAATAAGCTGTTTGATGCTTTCATTACAGAGAATGTTTAGATTAAGAGAGTAAATGAGAGGGTCTTGTATCTTCAGACTTCTTAATCCATTAGAGGTTTAATAAGTGGGCATAAAAAAGAGGAAAGAGAGAAGGAAATGAGTTGGCAATTCAGCGTTTTTGGGATTTGGACATTCTTAAAAAAATGAAAAATAATATTTAATTTTTCTCTGGGATCTTCAAAAATTCACCAATTTTTATAATGTTGTCCGTCAGTCCGTTTGCCACCTTAATAACCTCCACCGGAACATGATACTTCTGACTCAGTTTCCACAGGCTTTCATCATTGCTGCTTACCTTATGCATACGATATTTGAAACTGTTGTTTTCCGGGATTTTTAATTTGTCACCAATATGAATTACATCTCCCATGTTTTTGTTCAGCTTTTTGATGGCCTCAACGGAAGTTTTGTATTTGTTAGCTAAAGCCCAGAGGCTTTGTCCCTGTTTTTTTACCGGATGAATAAAGTAGGAATTGTTTTGTTTCAAAATAGCTGACCACTGATGAATGTTGTAGTCACTATCGCTGCAATTAATTTTAGCCGGCTGATATTCTTTTATTTTAGACAGCGTGTTATTTTTTAGAATATATCTTTCAGTTACCCATCTTCTATGGTTTTTTTCAGAATTATAGACGTTGCTTTTTATTAAAATAGAATATTGACTATTGGCATGTTCATTTTTCAGGAAATTACCATTTCCTACCTCATTACTTTTTATAAAACCTCCATTGTGAAAACTAAAAATAAAATAAGAATTTCCACAACAGTTTCCACCACAGCCCAGTATATGTGCAATCAGAATATCGGGTTTCCCGTCCCCGTTATAATCTTTTACAGATTCGATGCTAAAACAATCCGATTCCTTATTGCATATAAGAGTATGTTGTTTTCCATTAACTGAAGCATACAAATCCGGAATCATATAAGAAGAACTATCAGAAGAGAAATACTCAATCAGTGCCTTCTGACTGAAAATAATTTCAGTTATCATAAGCAGGAAAAAGAGCGTTATCGGGAGTTTTATGTAGCTGTTTATGAGCATGATAAGGGTTTTGTAAGACTATCTTTCTGACTTTATTGATGTTATTAGTATTAAATATACCTTTTTGTAGCAATAAACAGCGTGTTATTTAACTCTGTTTATATAAAGGTTTATAAGGTTATGAGCAAAAATTTAACATTTGAAAGATAATTTTTGTTAACAATATAATAACATTAACAGATTTTCGTTTAAGTATAGAATTCCAATATAATTTTCAGGTGGTTATTGAATAATCTTATGAAAGCTAAATTTTTTATATTCCTGTTTTTTCTACTGTCTATTTCTGTCCGGGCTCAACTTGCAAATAATTCTCAGAACTTGCTGATTCATTATTCAGAAGAAGGTACTTCCGAGTTTAAATATTCAGGTGGTTCCATCTTGAATGAAGTACCGCTTAGTTTTAATTCTGAACGAATCGACAATGATTATGTGATTCTTAAATGGTCCGTTTCGACCTCTGCGAACACTGAAGGATACTATATAGAACGAATGATTGATGTGGAGGGGGTTTATGAGGTAATTGCTTATGTGAAAGCAAAAAAAACGGAGGGTAGAAAAAATGATTATCAGCTTTTTGACGAAAACACCTATTCCGGGAAGAGTTTTTACAGGCTCAGGACCGTATCATTTATGGCTGAGGAGAATTATTCTGAAATTAATTCCGTATGTGGTAATGCCGCAATCAACAAGAGTTTAAAAATGGCAGAAATATATCCAAATCCAGTCTATAATGAGTTAAAAATAAGTTTTGAAGAATTGCCTGAAGCTGTTTCTGAAGCAGATATTCAGGTCTTGTCTCTTGACGGCAGGCTAATATATAGATATAATACACCTGTCCTTTCCTATCAGATTCAGATGGTCGAATCTGTCAAACAATTAGTACCTGCCGTATATATGTTGAAGGTAGAATTGAATAACGGCACAGAACTTATGAAACAATTTGTAAAGCGATAAAAAAAATATTATTTGTTACAAATAAAAAAACCTCATCTGAAGGGATGAGGCTTTTGTTTTGAAGAGGTAGGTTTTTTGATCATCGTACTACCTGAATCTTCTGAGTACTGAATCCATGAAGAGTCTGCACCCTCAAAAAGTAAATACCGCTATTTAAATTCTGAACATCAATTTTACTGTTGTATCTTTTACTATCTGAAGATTGTATTAATTGTCCGGAAGTATTGTATAATAGAATTTGCTGTATCTCATCATTGGAACTGATAAGTACCTCTGTTTTTGCAGGATTAGGAAAAACATTGATGTTTATGTCTTCCTGTTCTAAATTATTTACTGTACTTGCAATGGTAATCAGAATATCTGTAGGTGGAGTATTTGCTGTTTTTTCTGTTTCCATATTTGTAATAATTCTGACATTTGAAATCTGCAGATCAAGACGTAGAGTGGTAGATTTAAGGATGTCATCTTTTATAGTGAGCATCAGGCTACCAATCTGCCCGATGTTGCTTCGGTTAGTTTGATCAGTGCGAACAACCGCCACATCGATCTGTCCCTGATGGTAAAAGTCCTTCTGAACCGCTATCATATCTGTATTAATAGTTCCCAGCCATGAGGTTCCGAAATCCACTGATACCGAATTTGAGTCGGTCATTGTTTGGTCGTATAAGATGGTAAAAGCAACACCATAGATGCTATCCGCGAGGGTAGAGGTGTCTCCCAGGATAATCGGAATCTGCATTACCTGACTTGGAATTGCCGAAGCATATTCCACGTCAGGTAATGCAGATTCCGATTATCCTGGGAGACACCTCTACCCTCGCGGATAGCATCTATGGTGTTGCTTTTACCATCTTATACGACCAAACAATGACCGACTCAAATTCGGTATCAGTGGATTTCGGAACCTCA
>CAJQOX010000158.1 GCA_905480075.1 uncultured Aureispira sp.
ACGGATAGTTCTGTTTTGAGGTGCATAGAATCCCGTAGCAGTAGCTGTAATACCGTTTGTCCAGGCATCTCCCTGAAATTTGCTCAGCAATTTATCTGAAGCACTTGCAAAGGTTGGCGTAATCGGGAAATTGAAATTAATCGATGACAGATAATTATTGAAATCCTTTTGCAAACCTTTTGTTTTCTCAGTCAGATTCTGATCGTAAAACAACATTAAACCGTCAAAGCCTATTCCGTAGTTTGCAGCTACAAGACTAGCAACCGGTAAATCTTTTCGGACGGCACCAGAAGTACCTAATCGTATAAAATTTAAAGCGGTGTGCTCTTCTTTTATACGTCTGCTTTTGAGGTCAACATTCACCAGGGCATCCAGTTCATTTATTACAATATCTATATTGTCTACTCCTATACCAGTGGCCATGACGGTCATTCGCTTGTTTCCTACACGACCGGTTGATGTGATAAATTCACGTTTCTGTCTTGTGAACTCAATAGAATCAAAATGCTTTGTAACTTTTGCTACTCGTTGCGGATCGCCAACTAAAATAATAGTTTCAGCAATATCTTCGGGTCTTAATCCTAAATGATAGATACTGCCGTCAGCATTAACAATAAGGTCTGCGTTTTTTAATTCTTGCATATTATTTTTTTATCAGGATTTCAGTTTAATATTATTTCACAATGTACCAAAAAAATATGGATTGCCCCTTAGGTGTATTATAGATGTAGGTAAAAAGAAAACGTACCAATAGAAGTTCAAATGAATATAAGAGTGTACTTATTCTCTTTTTGTATTTTGTTTCAGCATAAGCATTATATTGTCGAGTTTATCCTGCATTTCTTTCATATCTTCCTGTATAAGACCAACCTGTGCTTCCAGTTCATCATTATTGTCACTGACCATTGCATCTACAAATATTGAATTGACAATTGACAATCCAATTATTCCACCGAATACCAATAATAATATAAAGTATAATTTAGTGAAAAAACAGGCATAGTAGCCCATTTTCCCATTCTTTACCATTTCGTCAGGAATATTATTCCATCCTTCTATCGTAAAGACCTTAAACATAGAATAGTAACTGATAATAGGGTCGCCGAAATGTTCAGGAGAGATATGTTGATAAAAGTAACAGGAGAGAATGGACATAATAAAGATAAATACAAAGAATCCTATCAAGACCATTACTGAAGCCTTCATTGCTTGTCGTATTGAACTGAATATACTTTCAACCTGAGGAAAAAAGTGAATAAACCGGAAGAACTTAAATACCCTGAATACCCTGAATACCAATAAAAAACCAATATTGGATGTTGCTTCTACAGGTAAAATATGTAACAACAAGGGAGGCAAGGAAAGAGCAATTAATAGGACATCAAATTTATTCCACCCCGATGATATATATTCCTTAAATCCGAAATGCCTTGTTTTGAAAATTACCTCAATTACAAAAAGTACTGAGATTAAATCATCAACAATAATGAATGAATGATGCCATTTAGCATTAATAGTGGGAAAACCCTGCAAGAAGATTATAATTGCATTAATGCAAATCAACAGGAGGATATTCTTGTCGTTAAGGAATAAATTTCTGATAAAAGTCATGTAAATCCTTATATTCAGTTCACACTATTAATACTTTCATAATGAATTATGAACATCAAAAAATCAAAATTTTGTTTTAAGTCTGTATAATTCCAGGATTAAATTTTTCTACAGGAGCATTATTTGCAGCTTCTATACCCATAGATATTACTTTTCTTGTTTCCAAAGGATCAATTATAGCATCTACCCATAATCTTGAAGCCGCATAATACGGTGTGGTTTGAGCATCATATTTAGCAGTAATTTTATCAAGGATCGCTTTTTCTTCTTCTGAAGAAATTTCCTCACCTTTTGCTTTTCTTGAAGCAGTTTGTATCTGAAGTAATACTTTAGCTGCTTGAGAACCACCCATTACAGCAATTTTCGCAGTAGGCCAGGCTACTATTAATCTAGGGTCGTAGGCTTTGCCGCACATGGCATAATTTCCAGCACCATAAGAATTGCCCATTACAACAGTAAACTTGGGAACAGTAGAATTAGAAACTGCAGAAACCATTTTTGCACCATCTTTGATTATTCCTCCGTTCTCAGAACGTTTCCCTACCATAAATCCTGTAACATCATGCAAAAACACCAATGGAATTTTCTTTTGATTGCAAATCATAATAAAACGGGCAGCCTTATCGGCAGAATCAGAATATATTACGCCTCCGAATTGTACTTCACCCTTAGCATTTTTTACAACCTGCCTGTTGTTTGCCACTATTCCTACAGACCAGCCGTCTATACGGGCATAGGCACAAATTATTGTTTTTCCATACCCTGCCTTGTATTCTGTAAACTCAGAATTATCTACCAGACATTTCAATAATTCTTTACTGTTATAAGGCTTGGAACGTTCAGCAGGTAAAATTCCATAGATTTCTTTCATCTCTTTTGCAGGGGGGACAGGTTCAGTGCGTGAAAAGCCGGTCTTTTCTCTTTTACCAAATTTATCAATCAGGTCTCTGATTGTATTCAGGCAACTTTTGTCATCTTTAACTTTATAATCTGTAACGCCTGATATCTCAGATTGTGTGGTAGCACCTCCTAATGTTTCTTTGTCTACGGTTTCTCCAATTGCCGCTTTTACCAGATAAGGACCTGCCAGAAAAATGGAACCCGTTCCTTCTACAATGAGTGCTTCATCTGACATAATTGGCAAATAGGCACCTCCCGCAACACAACTACCCATAATAGCGGCAATTTGCGGAATTCCCATCGAAGACATTTTTGCATTATTTCTGAAGATTCGGCCGAAATGTTCCTTGTCTGGAAAAATTTCATCCTGTAATGGAAGAAATACACCTGCAGAATCTACAAGATATATTATTGGAAGACGATTTTCCATAGCAATTTCCTGAAACCTCAGATTCTTTTTACCTGTAATCGGAAACCATGCACCGGCTTTAACCGTGGCATCATTGGCAACAATGACACATTGTCGAGCATTAACATAGCCGATACCTCCTACAACTCCTCCCGCAGGGCATCCTCCGTATTCAGCATACATATCATTACCGGCAAAGGCCCCTATTTCCAAAAAATCACTTTCTTTATCAATCAGAAAATCTATCCGTTCCCGGGCAGTCATTTTTCCTTTTTTATGCAGCTTATCTATACGTATCTGTCCTCCTCCTAAAAATACAGTCTTTAACATTCTACGCATTTTTGCTACTTCTAGCTTATTGGTATCTTCATTGCGGTTAAAGTCTAAATCTACTTTTATTGGTGTTTCCATTTCCTATAGTTGTGATAGTTAACTTATTGTCTTTAGTTGTTATTTCTTTGATATGAATTTGAAGTAACAAAGATAAAATTTTTTGTTAAGATGGCTACTTTATAATTGATTTATTCTGTTGTTTAACGCTAAGGTCAATTATTTATATTTTTTCTGAGTTATTTCTTAGCTTTTAAAAATGTCACTGATCAATAACTGAACTGACACAAAATTTTTTTTTAAATTTTTTTTTAAATTTTTTTGTTCAATATTATAAATATTTAAAAAGCATTGTATATTTGCATCTGCAAGTACAAATCAACTATGCACTGGAAGTTTGGCAGAGCGGTTGAATGCACTAGTCTTGAAAACTAGCAAGGGTTAATAGCCCTTCGGGGGTTCGAATCCCTCAACTTCCGCAAATTTCCGCTTACAATTCTTGTAAGCGGATTTTTTTTTTGTTTTTTTCCGGCTATCCTACTATGTTTTTTTGATTGTTTTCAAAAAATATCATTAAATGCTGCATAAATAGAATTCATTTACTAATTTAGCATCGCAATAAATAGTCTGATGTTTTTAAATATGATTTATTTATATCTGCTAATCTTTAATTAATTTAAATTTTATAATTGTGGGATTTGATAAGAAAGATAACCGTTTTGAAAGTGTTTATTCACAAAAAGTGAAAGCGGGAAAAAGAAGAACTTACTTCTTTGATGTAAGAAAAACCAAAGGTTCAGATTTTTATGTGACGATAACCGAAAGTACCCGGCGTTTTGAGGATGATTCCTATTCAAGACATAAAATTTTTCTGTACAAAGAAGATTTTAACCGTTTCGTCGATAGCCTGCAGGATGTAGTTGATCATATCAAAAATGATTTGCTTCCGGATTATGATTATGATGAATTTACGCGTCGCCACGAAGAAAGAGAAAGAGAGTATAAGAAATCTCAGGAACTCGAAAATGATTTTAAAACTGAAGAGGACTCTGATTCCTTTGATGATACAGAAATTATTGATGATTCAACTATTGTCGACGATACGGATGATGACTCTGATGCTGATGTAGGAGAATGGTAGTTTTTTGAAAATCCATTAGATTACCGATTTGATATTTTTATTACATCGATTTATATTTGTTATTCTGAAATAATAAAATAATGTTAAATAATGCGCATTTTCTACCTTATGGTAGATTATGCGCATTTTTTTTTATCCCTTTTCTTAAATAATACTACCTTTGCAGAAGTTAAAAATTATTTTTATGTTTTCCGAAAACTCTTCTTCTTTCTGTAGTCTTTTTATCCTCTCTATCAGGTCGGTTTTCTCTGCCTGTATCTTACCTGTTGTTTTTTTGTCTTTCTACTCTGTCTCTGCTCAACAATCTCATACAATCAGCGGGATACTAAAAGATGCTTCAAGCGGAGAAACACTGATTGGTGCTAATGTTGCTCTTTTTAATGGCTATGAAGGAACTGTCACAAATGAATATGGTTTTTATTCATTGTCTGTACCCCGGGATTCTGTATTGATTACTTTTTCCTATGTAGGCCTTCAATCTGTCTCCTTTAGTTTCTATCTCTCAGCAGATACGACCATCAATCTTGAACTCAGTGAAGGGCTCCTTATTAATGAAGTGGTTGTAATCGCTTCTTCCAATCAGGAAAAAATGAATTCCACTCAGATGGGAATGGACGAAATAACGGTTAAGGAGGCTAAAGAAATAGCCGCTGTTTTCGGCGAAGTGGATGTTATTAAGGTCTTGCAACTTAAGCCTGGTGTTCAATCCGGATCAGAAGGTTCTTCAGGATTGTTTGTCAGAGGGGGAGGAGCCGATCAGAATCATTTTGTACTGGACGAAGCGCCGATTTATAATCCCTCACACCTTTTTGGTTTTTTCAGTACTTTTAATGCCGATGCCATTAAAAATGTTAAATTGTATAAGGCTGGTTTCCCGGCTGAATTCGGGGGAAAATTGTCTTCAGTAATAGACATTCGTATGCGGGAAGGAAACCGCAAGGAATATCATATTACAGGAGGTCTTGGCTTAATCTCTTCAAGATTAACTGTGGAGGGGCCAATAGTTAAAAATAAAGGTTCTTTTATCCTTTCGGGAAGAAGAACTTATGTAGATTTATTTACCTCTGCTTTTAATGAAGGGAACAAGGAAAATGAAGACTGGGTTCAGATACCTAATTACTCTTTCTATGATATTAACTTAAAAGCAAATTATGATCTGGGTGAGAAAGACCGTTTGTTTTTAAGCGGCTACTTCGGAAGGGATGTCTTTCTTTATAAAACGGATGGAATAGATTTTAATTTTGAATGGGGGAATGTAGCCGGAACGCTCAGATGGAATCACACGGTGTCTCCTAAAATGTTTGTCAATACCTCTTTTACCTTCTCTGATTACCTTTATAATATTCAAAATAAATTCGATGACTTTGATGTAAGCCTTGGTTCCGGTATTAGGGATATGAACCTTAAAACGGATTTCAGTTGGTTCCCCTCCTCAAAACATACTGTCAAATTCGGAATCAACGGCATCTATCACCGCTTTTCTGTAGGCAGATTTTCTGCAGGAAACGGCTCAGACCTCAGCCTTGAAGCAGGTTCCCTTTTTCATGCAGCTGAATTTGCTGCCTACTTCTCTGATGACTGGACTATCTCTTCCAAGGTTAAACTTCTCACCGGAATTAGGTTGAGTGGGTTTTTTAACGAAGGAAAATTCTATCAGGCTGCCGAACCACGCTTTGCTTTAAAATATTCTGTACATCAGAATGTTTCCCTCAAAGTTTCCTATGCAAGAATGTCGCAATATATTCACCTGGTTTCCACTTCAGGGGCTTCGCTGCCCACCGATGTATGGTACCCTTCTAATGATCTTGTTAAACCTCAGTTTTCAGACTTGGTTTCTGCCGGTGTTTCTGTTGCCTTGGGTAAAGATTTCTTTATCTCGGGTGAAGGTTATTATAAATGGATGCACAATCAGATAGATTTTAAGGATGGTGCTAAATTGTTTGTTAATGACGAATTGGATAAGGAATTTATCTTTGGTAAAGGATATTCTTATGGGGGTGAAATTTATCTTGAAAAGAAAAACGGAATGATAAGAGGCTGGATAGGATATACACTTTCATGGACCTGGCGGGAATTTGAACTGGTAAACGATGGTAAACCCTATCACCCCAAACACGACAGAAGACATGACATTTCTGTTGTGGTGATGTGGGATATTCCCTGGGCAAGAAAGAAATTCCCACTGACCTTATCCGCTACCTGGGTCTATGGTACAGGAAATGCAACTTCTTTGCCTACAGGAAGGTATATTATGTCAGGTGTGTTAGGACAAAATCCCTATCAGTTTGTTCCTATCTATACCGAAAGGGGCAGTTTCAGAATGCCGGATTATCACCGACTCGACCTCGGTCTTGTATGGAAGTTATTCCCTCAATCAAAAAAACGTTTTAAATCGGACCTTACATTAAGTATTTATAATGTTTATAACAGAAGAAATGCCTTTTTTATGTACATAGATGCTGTTTATCCCGAAGGTTCTAACGCCAATACCCCCAACCAATTGCCCGAAAAATTTGAGCAAAAACGGTTTCTTTGTTTCCGATAATTCCTACAATTACCTGGAATTTTAAGTGGTAGTTATTTTTTGTTTATTCATTAATATATTTTAATAATGCGGTATATATTTTACTTTCTTTTATTCATTAGCTTATTATCTTGCGAGGATATGGAAACAGTAGTGCAGATAGAAATGCCGCCTATCCAAAAGGAATTGGTTATCGAATGCTATCTCGAAGCAGGAAAACCTTTCAGATTACTGCTTACAGAATCCAAGGATTTTTTTGAAAATCTCGACGAATGCCCATTCGTAAGAGGCGCTACGGTAGTTATTTCTCATAACGGAGTAAGAGATACACTTACTGAGGCTCCATTTTTTAATAATAATTGTGACCCTGACGACATCATTCCCTATGGTTTTTTCCCTTTTCTAAACCATGATTCCACCCGCTTTTTTAATTTTGGTTCAAGTACTATATGCCCCTCCGATTTCAATAATCCTTTCACTGTTGAAGTATGGGACACATCAGGAAGATATGCTACAGCTACCACTCAGTTTATCCCGGTTTCTCCTATCGAAAAATTTTTAACAGAATCCAATAGTTCAGGTGAATTCTATGCCTTACTAAGTACTATAGACGATATCAGTACAGAAGATTATTACCGCCTGGTCTTACATAAAACTTCTTTGACAAAAAAAGGCAGTGGTTCTATCCCGATTCCGGTTGCCAGAAATCCTAAATTCGACAGAACCCTCGATGACGGAGGCGTTTTTGCAGGCAAGGAAGTAACTACTGCATCGAACTATAAATTTGAATCCGGAGATACCCTGATTGGGACTATTTATCATATCGACAAAAACTACCACGATTATCTCGAATCCGTCTCAGATGCCCAATCTGCTAATGCAAGCCCATTCGGACAACCCGCTGTTGTAAAAACTAATGTTATAGGGGGACAAGGTATTTTTGCCTTCTTATCTTATGACAGGGATACCATTTATATACCCTGAACAGAACTATTTTTTACTATTTCTTAGTTTAACAGCACTTTTGAAGCATATTATTCAATTGAACAGGTCCTTCCTTTGATAAATGTCTAAAAATTTGTAATTTTATACAAAATCAGAAGATTTTTGTAATATTGTTATTGTACTTTCGTTATTTAATCGTCAGCCACACACACAAATATGTTCAAATCTTTACTTTTTGTGAATTTAAATTTAATATGAAAAAATTACTTCTTGTTCTTGCTGTTTTATTTTCTTCCCTCTCTTCCAATGCTCAGTTTAACTGGGGACACAACTATTTTGAAGTGGGCTTAGGTGGTGGTATCATGAATTATTCAGGAGAATTGACTTCTTCAATTTTTGATTATAAACACTTTCATTTCGGTGGTGCTCTTTTTATGAGATATAATGTAGGAAAGTTCTTTAGCTTCCGTGGTCAGCTAGCTTTAGGTTCTATCTCAGGCAATGATGCCGATTCTCCGGATATCCGGAATCAAATTCGTAATCTGAGTTTTAACTCTCATCTCTTCGAAGGGTCTGTTATTGTTGAAGCCAACCTTATGGGCTTTCATCCACGGGGACATCAGAAAATGTTCTCACCTTACATCTTTGTAGGTATAGCAGTCTTTAATTATAATCCCTACACTACTCATTTTGATCCCAATCTTGATGCCCAGGAAGTTTTCCTGCAGGCTTTGCATACTGAAGGGCAGGGGTCTTCTACCTTTACTAACCGTCCCAGTTATTCCACGACTCAGGTTTCTATTCCAATGGGTGTAGGATTTAAATATGCTATCAACTCTAATATCAGCATGGGATTTGAAATTGGTTTCCGTCCTACTTTTACTGATTATATTGATGATGTCGGTCAAACCTATCCTGTCAATGCTCTAACAGGGGAGCCTTTTTATGACCAAACACCTTATCTTGCTGGTCAATATGGTGACAAATCTGCTCAGGAACTCTTTGCAGATAAAACTTATACTTATATCGCCGGGCAAAGAGGACAGTCGCTCAGTCAGTACCTGAATACTTTAATCCCTATTCTGGCTAAAGACCCCGCTACTATCACCGATCAGTCAGAATTGGATATGTTGCAGGAATACAACGGTTATATTAATCAAAGAGGTGGTTCTCTTGTCAGAGGGGATAAACTCAATGATTGGTACGTTTTTACCATGTTGACCGTTTCCTATAACTTTATAGAAAATGGTTTGGTTGGTCACCGCAAGCGTCGTAAAAAGAAAGCAGGATGTAAAAGTTCTCAGTTCTAACAAAGAACTTAATAATTTCCTCCTTATTTTATAACATTTTTGTTCTGATATGGCAGGTAGAAAAATAATCACAACAAGTAGAAAACCGGACATGATTCTGTCTTTCTTCTTGTTGTTTTTTTATTTTAGCAATCTGCGTTTCTCCCTTCTGTCTTTTCTTTTATTTTTCTTTATACTCCCATTTTCAAATGCTCAGTTTACCGAAATTGGTGGTTTCGGTGGAGTCGTCAGTTTCAACGGAGATGTCAATTCAGGTGGCCTGCTCTCTAATACAGATGCTGCCTTTGGGTTTTTTATCCGCCATAATCCTCATAACAGAGTAGGAATAAAATTAGGCTTTATTAAAGGCACCCTTAAAGCCAATGACCGTGATTCAGATCAACCGGATATCAGGGAACGAAACCTCAATTTCACCTCAGATCTCATGGAGTTCTCCCTTTTTACTGAGTTTTACATTTTGCCATATTTTCCTGCTGATCCCAAAAGAGTTTTTTCCCCTTATGTTGGCATCGGTTTTTCTGTCTTTGTTTTTAACCCTACAACAAAATACAATGGTGAAATCATAGAGTTACAAAAAGTGGGTACTGAAGGTCAGGGACTAAGGGGTTTTCAGGATCCTTATCAATTGACTCAGGTGGCAATCCCTGTATTGTTCGGACTTAAATATGCTATTGGAAAACGTATTAATATTGCTGTCGAACTAGGCTATAGATTCACCTTTTCTGATTATTTGGATGATGTAAGTACGATTTTTCATTCGCCGGCCGAATTGTCGGGAAATGGCGCGCTTGCTATTGCATTATCTAATAGAACAGAAGAATATACCGGGATCCCTGCGGATGATAAAATAGGAAGCAGGAGAGGGAATTCAAATACCAATGATGCCTATATGGTTTGGGGGATTACGCTGTCTTTTAATATCTTTGGAAAATCTGTTTCAGAACCTGCAGATCAACCCTATAAAATAAATAAATGGTTCTGATTATCTTAGGCTATATTCTATGATATAACTGAAAGAAGCATTTTTTATCTACATTATTAATCCCGATTTATAGCCTTGATATATAATTATGATACGTATTATTATTTTTTTG
>CAJQOX010000159.1 GCA_905480075.1 uncultured Aureispira sp.
ATAGCGGTACTCATTTTGGAAGCTCCATATTCTCTGTCTTTAAAAACAATCGGGACTTCTTCAATCTTATACCCCATCTGCCAGGCAGCAAATTTCATTTCAATCTGAAAGGCATATCCTTTGAATTCTATTTTATCAAAATTCAACTTTTCCAGGAAGCCCCTTCTGTAACATACAAAGCCCGCCGTGGAATCAGATACAGGCATCCAGGTAATCAGCCGAACATATAGAGAAGCACCTCGTGAAATCATTTTTCTGTTAAAGGGCCAATTTACTACCTTGCCGCCTGAGACATACCTCGAACCGACAGAAACCCCTACATTTTCTTTTTGAGAAGCAGTATATAAACGGACTAAATCCTTAGGATTATGAGAAAAATCCGCATCCATTTCAAAAACATATTCATAAGTAGATTCCAATGCCCATTTAAAGCCAAGGATATAGGCCGTTCCGAGGCCTTGTTTGCCCTGACGTTCCTGAATAAACAGGCGCCCTGAGAATTCAGACTGTAATCCTTTTACAATTCCAGCTGTTCCATCCGGAGAACCATCATCTACAATAAGTAAATGAAAATCAATATCAAGCGTAAGTACAGCTCTGATAATATTTTCAATATTTTCTTTTTCGTTGTAAGTTGGTATTATAACAAGGCGATCTAGCAAAACTATATTTCTTTAATTTTTAAATTGTTCGATGGATTATAAGCGGTAAAAGTCGTAAAAAAAACAGACATATTGAACAAAAGGGACACAGAAGTTAAAATTATCAGTAATCTGTACAATAGTTATGTGCATTAAGACTAACAAATATAAATAATTAATCCCTCAAATTAATAGTATTATAAAAGCCTTAACTAAAACTAACAGAACTTAACTAAAAACATAGTTTGAGTCAAAAACGAATAGTTTAAAACAAAAGCACCTCTTAATAATTAAAAGACTCTTTGATATATGCCATACACAAATCAACCGTTGCCTCAATGCCTTTTTTATGCGTTCTTTCGACACCATGAGAGGCAGAAACTCCGGGACCAATTAAAGCGACCCTGAAATCATTTCCCGCTCTGAGAGCAGCAGAACCGTCCGACCCGTAAAAGGGATAAACATCGAGACAATAATCAATATCAGATTCTTTGGCGACCGTGACTAATTTTTTTCTCATCAGGTAATCATAAGGGCCTGAACTATCTTTGGCGCAAACAGAACATGCCGTTTCCTTCCCCGCTGTTCCCTTTCCAACAACCCCCATATCAACTACCAATAATTCCTTTACAGAATGAGCAAAACCACAGGTGCCTCCGTGGCCGACTTCTTCATAATTTGAAAAAAACAATTGAACCGGGACATTCCATCCTTTTTCTTTAATCCGCCGGGCCAATTCAAAAAGGACAAAACAGCCGGCTTTATTATCCATGAATCTTGATTTGATGTATCCCGATGATAATTCCTGATAATGTGGTTCAAAACAAATAAAATCACCTACATTGATCCCCAGGCTTAATACATCCTGTTTGGAGGCTACCACTTCATCGAGTCTTACATGCATATTATATAAGGACCTTTGAGTTGAATTAAGGTCTCTATTCACATGGGCAGCTGGATTATCCAATAACAGTGTACCGGTATATGTTTTATTATCCAAGGTATAAATCCGGCAATATCCCCCTTCAAAGCCATTGAGAGAAAGACCGCCAACTTTTGAAATCCTGATAGTACCATTCTCTTCCACCCCTGCCACTACAGCGCCAAGGGTATCTACATGAGCAGCAATAGCAAGAACAGGGCTTTCGGAACCTAAAGAACAGCGGACAGCTCCCTTATTACTTTGGGAAGGCTGGTAACCTATTTTTTCAAAAAAGTTGAATATAAAATCATCCGCTTTTTTTGTAAATCCACTGGGTGAATCAATCTCAATCAATTTTTTAAGAAGGGAAGTATTCATTTTTAAGATTTAAATAAAGAAGATTAAAAAAAGGAAAAAGCAAAGGGATTTTCAATGAAGAAAATCCCTTTGAGAAAAAAATATCTTAATAAATCAGTCCTGCATATGAACCACAATAAAGTTTACCCTGCGTTGAGAAGAAGCTTCAACAGAATAGATTGAATTTCTCGGATCATCGATATCATCACTGATACCTACAGGGGCTTTACCTTCCCCTAGAGGCAATTCTTCGATTGAAAGCTGACCACTTTCGAGAAAAGGTTTCAAGGCCCCCTCTTTATAATCGAACATATCTTTGGATACGCTCAGAATACGACGATGAGCCAAGGCCTTATTATACTCAGCAGACGCACGTGGGGAGGTATATCCCTGAATGGAGATAGCGAGTTTAAATTCATTTTGCATGGCAATAATCAGCTCATCAAAGAAAGTATGCATATTTTCATAATTTGCTGTGACATCATTATCAAAAAAGTCGTCGATATTTTCAGAGATCTGATCCTGAATAGACCTGTTGTACTGAGGCAGGTGTTCTTTTTTATATTTACTACGCATCCCCACATATCTTGAGTAGGTAGAAGAGTAGGAAGTTTCCTTATCTCTTGGTTCATTATTATGAAAATAAAGAGAAAGAGGCAATAATTTATTCAATTCATCGAGTGTTACCTGGACAGCTTCAGGAATTTCAGGTTCAGCAACAACAACAGGCTCCGGTTCAGGTTCGGCAACTACTTCAGGTTCAGGTTCAGGTTCAGGATTAGGATCAGAAATAACAAGCGGTGGTTCCGGACCTTCCTTGATTTTCACCGGAGGAAATTCCGGTAATTTAAGAGCATAAATATCATTACAGCAAGACTCCCCTGTAAGGATCTGTGACCCGGGTCTGTTTGAAGCGAAGTAACCTGATGTATCATCTTTATTTATGATAAAATAAAGGTCGTTGGCAGCAGAATTGAGAGGGATTCCAATATTGATAGATTCTTCAAATTCACCATCGACTTTTGCACAATGAAATACATCGAAGCCTCCAAGCCCGGGATGATGATTGGAACTGTAATAAAGGGATTGTGTCGTATTATGAAAAAAGGGAGAAACCTCATCGCCTGTAGTATTAATCAGATTACCTAAATTGTAGGGTTCTCCGAATTTATTATCACCAATTATTTCAGCCCCCCAAATATCTTTTTTGCCCTCTCCTCCTTTTCGTTCTGAAACAAAATAAAGTACTTCTTTGTTAAGCAGGCTATCAAAACCAATAGTAGGATGTGTACAGGTTACGCCTTCTACGTTGATATTATCGGGTAATTTAACAGCTTCTGCCCAATAATCATTTCCTAAGTTCTGTGAACTGTAAATCTGACAGATCATCTTTTCCTTTTTACTGTTATACTCACATTTGGTGAGATATAATACAGATCCGTCAGTATTTATTTTAGAGTTTCCAGAATTTTCATATTTCATATTCAGGCTTTTGGATTTTGATTGTTCAAATCTTGTAGCCCCTCTGTTATTGGCAATCATAATTTTCCCCACAAGTGTTTGCCCTTTTCCAATCACTTTACCCCTTGTAAGTTCTCTTTCAAAACGCAGAGAAGAATAGTAAAGCTTTTCGCCAACAAGGTGTGGAGAAAAGTCTGAATATTTAGTATTCACTTCATCACTCATATGGGAAATCTTGGTTAGCTTATCGGGGTTCTGAACCAATTCGAGGGCTAAATAACAACCACTGAGTTCATGTTCTGCTTCAAGTTTAAGGTAGGTCATTTCTATACCTTTCACCTTTTTTTTGAGGAACATTTTAAAATATTTGATTGCTTCATCGTATTCCCCGTTATGTTTAAGGCAGTAAGCATAATAGTAATCCACCTCGGGGTATTTAGCTTCGAATTCACCCTTTGCTACCCTACCATAATATTCCTGTGCTCTGGCAAAGTTGTAGGTCTTCTTGGAAGATTCTGCATAATAATACTCGTGCATAGCCAACTTTGCACCGGCAAGTTTGGTCTTACTGGAAGAGAAAACAGCACGGTATATATTAGCAGCTTCATAATAATCTTTTTCTTTATAAGCTTTTTCTGCTGCCGATGGAGTTTTTTGTTTTTTCTGAGCAAACAACAAAGCGCTGAATAAGAAGAAGAAGGAGATTCCGAATAATTTTTTTTGACTATTTTTAAGCATTTTTTTTAATTAATGAGATTGGGATAATAAGTTGATTTAAAAAACATAAAAGGGAAAAAAGAATAATTACTTGCAAAAGTAAGTCAAAACAAGGAGACAGACTACCAAAAAGAGAATAATATCAATTATTTAGTACTATTTAATATAAATAAAACAGGAAAATGTAAATTATAGTAACAAAAACTGATAAAATTCATGCCACTTTAGCAGAAACTGAGAAAATTATTTAATCCTAACAGACTTCATTAATTAAATCTTAATAAGATAAAGCAGGCCCTACCTTGTTATTTAGCTATTAATCTGGCAACAAACAAGACTATTACGGCCCCGACCGTAGCTGTAATTATCAGGCCCAATACTCCGCCTACGACCTGAACCCTGAGAAGATCAAAGACAAAAGGGCCTACAAAAGCCCCTGTAACGCCTATCAAAACATTCATAATCAATCCCTTGCTCTTACCTTTAACAAGCGTATTAGCAAGCCATCCTGCAATTCCACCAACTATAATAATATACAATAAATCCATATAAAGTAATCTTTTAGGATAAAGGACAGAAAATTCGAATCTGAATAAAGTTGATAAATGACTTATTGCCCTCTTAAATTATAGTAAAGAAACATATTTAAAAAATAAACTCAAAATTATAGCATAAAATTCCACAACCAATCTTTTTTCTATATTTTTGAGCGAACCAAAATAAAAAAATATAATGCGAATAGACATAATATCAGCCGTTCCGGATTTACTTCAAAGTCCATTTGCACATTCAATTATGCAACGGGCGCAACAAAAAGGCCTACTTGAAGTAAAAGTCCACAATCTCAGAGCCTATGGATTAGGCAAGCATAATAAGATAGATGATTATCAATTTGGTGGAGGGGCAGGAATGGTCATGATGATAGAACCGATTGCCACACTGATTGAAAAACTACAAAGCGAACGAAAGTACGATGATATAATATATATGACACCTGACGGGAAACGCCTGGAACAAGGAGATTGCAATCAGTTGTCACTGAAAAAAAACCTGATATTACTCTGTGGGCATTACAAAGGAATAGATGAGAGAATACGCGATATATATATAACAAAGGAGATTTCAATAGGTGATTATGTCTTATCAGGAGGAGAATTACCCGCTGCAGTATTGGTTGATTCGATAGGCAGGCTATTGCCCGGGGTACTGAATGATGAATCTTCCGCACTTTTCGATTCCTTTCAGGACAATTTACTCGCACCGCCTGTATACACAAGACCGGCAGATTATAAAGGCCACAAAATTCCTGAAATTCTATTGAGCGGTCACAAAAAAAAGATAGAAGAGTGGCGGGATGAACAATCCTATTTGCGCACTGCGGAAAGGCGCCCGGACCTGTTGGAAGAAAATTAACAAAAAATAATATGTCCGAAAAAAGTAAAATTCTGATTTTTTTTGATTATTATTAATACAAAATTTATTCATCAGAAAGCAAAACACTTCTAAACAAGCTACTCTAGAACAAATTGGATGAAAGTTGTAACCCTAACAACGGATTTTGGCTGGCGGGATTATTATTCAGGTGTTATCAAAGGTAGCATATTGTCTGAGGGCATACCTGTTGTATTTGCTGATATCACACACGATGTTGAAAATTATAATATAATTCAAGCTTCTTTTATTTTAAAAAACTGCTACAACAGCTTCCCTAAGGGAAGTATACATTTGATATCTGTTAACAATTTTTATAAACAAAAACCCAGTTTTCTTGCAATATGTCATGAAGGGCATTATTTCATCGGGCCTGACAACGGTATATTCTCTTTGATGTTTGAAGAAGAACTCGAGCAGATTTACGAGTTGGACTGCGGAAAAAATGTAGAAGTAATGGGCTTGAAGGATGTATTTTCCCGTGCAATCGGTCACATTCTTCGGGGAAGGGATTTCAATAAAATAGGAAAACCTGTACAATCTGTCTTGGAAAGGCTTTCTCTCCGGCCGGTTACTGGAAAAGATCAGATCAGAGGATCCGTCATTCATATAGACAACTACAAAAATGTAGTACTCAATATTGACAGAAATTTATTCAGGCGAATTGGACAAAAACGGGACTTTGAACTCTTTTTCAAACGCTACGACCCGATCAGGAAAATAAGTAAGAATTATGCCGATGTGGCAGCAGGAGAAGTCCTATGTCTTTTCAATTCTGCAGGGTTATTGGAAATAGCAGTAAACCTTGACAAGGCAGCCACTCTTTTCGGGCTTGAAGTAGACGAAGCAATACAGATTGATTTCATCATCCCGAAAATTGATTAAAATAAAAATTGAAGAAAAAATACAAGAATGGGCCTGTTTGAAAAATAATTTCAAAACAAAAAAACATCCTGATTATAAAAAAAAGAAAGATTAACTCTTTCAAAAAAAAGGGTTTACATCAAAAACCCTACCAAAAAAAAATATTATCTAAAAAAAAAGTGTAATTTTAATAATAAAATAGCAACTTTTAGAATGAAACCTTCGTTTAAAAAGTATTGTCAATTTAAACTTGTTAATAATTACGGGAAATAATGATCCTTTACTACATTTTGTTTCTCTAAATTAAACCGAACAAAAATGCTCAGACAGAATCTTTCACAGAAACAATTACAGAAGTTATCTCCTCAGCAGATACAATTGATGAAACTTTTGCAAGTCCCGACAGTAATGCTGGAACAACGTATTCAGGAAGAACTTGAAGCTAACCCTGCTTTAGAAGACTCAAAAGACGAACTGAATGAGGAAGAAGAAATCAATGAGGATGACAACCTGAGTGCCGAAACACTAAATGATGAAAACAAAAAGGATGACGACATAAATGAAGATGCCGAACGTCAGGAAGACAATTCTCTTGAAGATTATCTTGAAGACTATATGAACGATGACGAACCTTCCTATAAATACGAAGTAAATAACTATTCTGCCGATAACGAAGATAAAACTATTCCTATTGCATTGGAAAGTTCATTCCACGAACATATGGAACGTCAATTGGGCTTATTGTCACTTGAGGGGGAGGAAGAAAAAATAGCCATACAAATTATCGGCAGTATTGATGAAGATGGATATCTGCGCAGAGACCCTATGGCTATAACCGATGATTTAGCTTTTGCACACAACCTGATGGTTTCGGAAGAAGAAGTGTTGACTGTACTAAAAAAGATTCATACATTTGAACCTGCCGGCATAGGTGCACAATCTCTGCAAGAGTGCCTTATGTTACAATTAGACAGAAAAATAGTGTCTAAAGAAGTGATTAATTCTACTGAAGAATCATCAAAGTACCTCAAACTTGCCCATACTATTATTGATAAGTATTTCGAAGAGTTCTCAAAAAAACATTATAATAAACTATTAAGACAACTTTCTTTATACCGCGATGATTTGAGGATGGCAAAAGAAGAAATATTAAAGTTAAACCCGAAGCCGGGTTCCGCTTACTCCTCTTCATCCAGCATGAAAAAACAATATATTGTTCCTGATTTTATAATCGAAACAAAATCCGGAGAATTGGAGTTAACTCTGAACAACAGAAATGCGCCCGAACTAAGGGTAAATAATCAGTACAAAGAAATGTTGCAAACCTATAATTCAAACAAGAAGAATAAAAAACAAAAAGATGCTGTCATGTTTGTCAAACAAAAAATTGCTGCAGCAAGGTGGTTTATTGATGCTATAAAGCAAAGACAGGATACTATGATGAAAACCATGTACACAATCATGCAGTATCAATATGATTTTTTTCTGACTGGTGACGAAAAAAGACTTCGCCCAATGATTTTAAAAGATATTGCTGAAATTACAGGCTTGGACATTTCAACAATTTCACGGGTCGCAAACAGCAAGTATGTTCAAACTGAGTTTGGCACTAAACGGCTGAAAGACTTTTTCTCAGAATCCCTTCAAACTACTTCCGGCGAAGAAGTATCAACTCGTGAAGTAAAGAAAATTCTTACCGAAATTATATCAATGGAAGATAAAAGAAAACCTTATTCTGATGAAAAATTAAAAAATATGCTCCTGGCCAAAGGGTATAATATTGCAAGACGAACTGTCGCAAAATACAGAGAACAACTTGGCATACCTGTTGCACGACTACGGAAAGAGATATAATTCTCTCTTGCATTTAGAGTATTTTAATGTCATATTTTCATTATCATATGACAAGGAATCAGTAATTGTTAATACTTTCCTGATTCTCCGGATTTTTATTCAGAAATTTATCTTAAAAAATGCTCATAACGTAGTTTTACTCCGGTAAATATCATAAACTTTATGTAATTTATTTTGTTTATAGTCTGTTCCTTTTATTTTTTTAACAGACAAAAATTCTGATGAATACAGGTTATTTAATTTACTTTTCAACATTACTATTCAGCTTCGCTTTCCACTTCTCCCCTTCCTGCAAACTGCCAGTTTCAGGCAAAAATAATACGCTTCAAAAAGATTTTCAATATCTTGCATTAGGTGACTCCTATACTAAAGGCGAAGGTGTACGCCCCGATGAAAGTTGGCCTGTCCTCCTTGCAAAAGCTATGACAACTAAGGTCAGAAAAATATATCCTCCGGTAATTATTGCAAAAACTGGATGGCGTACTGACAATTTACTTGAAGCACTTGAAAAAGAATCAGATATCAATAACAAATTTGATCTGATATCAATTTCCATAGGGGTAAACAACCTGTTCCAGGGTAAAAGCATTACAGAATACGAAAAAGATTTACACAAAATTTTCAACAAAGCACTTGCTCTGAGTGTAAATGGAAAATACGGAATTTTTGTTGTCAGTATTCCTGATTATTCTGCCAGCCCCTTCGGCAATAAATTTAAGCCTTTAAGGGTTGCCAAGGCTATAGACATGTGGAATAATATTTTAAAGCAAACAAGTCTGAAATATGGTTTTTCATGGTATGATATAACAGAAATTTCAAGGCTTGGAGCAAAAAACAATTCACTGATTTCTCAAGATGGACTTCATCCATCCGCTAAAATGTACAAAATGTGGGTCAGGCTAATTGCTATTGATTTAGAAAATACCCTCCAATAAAAACGCATTTCCACAAATAAGAACACTTTCCCATATTAGGAAACAATCCACAAAACTAAAGTGCTGCCTTTCAGCAACTTAAGCCTTGGGTATTTTATTTGCATATTACAAATCAAAACTAACTAACAATTTAATCCTTTTAACCTTTAACATCTCTAAATCTTTATTAAAAGAAGATCTTACTATTTAAAATTGAAATTTTCAATTCTTAATAAACAAGAGGCAAATACCTTTTACAAACAGAAATAATTGAGTGGCTTTCTTCAGATTATAAATAATCTGACTGCATTTATTTTAAATAAAACAGTCCCATAATTTAAAAATTAATTTTTCACCAACAAAACTATACCAACGAATTAAAGCATTAAAAAACAGCAAATAACAAAATATTACAGCAGAATACAAACTACTAAAGTATCTAATAATTGGCTAACCTGATAAATCTCAAATTTTAATTTGAAGCAAACAATCCAAGCAGTTAAATTAATGAATTAAAAAACTAAAAAAATATCAAAAATAAAAGTCACAAAAAGTAATAGTATTGTTTTTGAATTCATTAAAACTTATGTTTGCAGAAAATTAGAAAAGCAGCAAATAATCAGCTATAAAAAGAGAAGGTTTTTGATTTCGCCGATGTTAAATGCAAATTATTCTAATAGCATATGATTCCCTTTGAAATTAAAATTTCAATAAAATATATGCAAATTGAATTAATCCATATTTTTCTTATTAACCGGAAAGGCTGATAAAAAAAAGGAAAAATTCAACAACCACAAAAAAAATGATTAAAATCTCGATTACTACCCTCGGCATTTTATTAGCCTCTGTTTTATTCGGGCAGATGCATAATGGAAAATTTGGCAACGAATGGATTAACCACAGCCAAAGTTATTATAAAATAAAAATCATAAAAGAAGGTTTATACAGAATAGACAAGAATATTCTGACCCGTGACATACCTGATTTTAGTCAGATTCAATCAAATCAATTACAGTTGTTTTACATGGGGGAACAAGTTCCTGTTTATGTACATTTGCAAAATGGTGTTGTTGAATATATAGAATTTTTTGGAGAATCAAACAATGGACAATTTGATGTAAATTTATACAGAAAGGCAGAACATCATTTCAATCCCGATTACAGTTTGATAACAGATACTGCAAGCTATTTCCTTACCTGGTCTTCTTCACAAACAAATCAACAATATCAAAATCAGATATCAAACTTCAACAATCTTCCATCAAAAGAACTTTTTTATACCTATACATCCAAGGAAGTTCTGAGTACAAACTGGAACAGAGGTATGTATCATCTTTTAGGAGGTGCTTCACTTTCAAAAGGTTTTTTTGATTACGGCGAAGGTTATGGAGGGAGTTTTTCACAAAGTCAAAATATTACAATAAGTACCCCCTCAGTAAGCACTGCTTCTTCAAACGCTACAATTCAAATAAGAGGATATGCCTGCGGATATGCCGACCACAAATTGCAGGTTACTACCGGAAGTTCTGTTCAGACATTTCAACAATTCCATGCTGATTCGGTCTATTCAATAAACACAAATATACCAGTCAGTTCATTGAATTCAAACAGCACCCTTGTCAATATAACCGGATTATCAGGAGGAAACGACCTTCACAGCCTAAGTACTGTATCTATCAGTTACCCAAGAAGTTTTGATTTTAACGGAGAAAGTTCATTCAGATTTGATATTGGCAGTAGTAATCAGAGTAAATATCTGGAAATAAGCAATTTTAACGGAGGTTCTGTAAGCAGTCAGCAGGTATTTCTTTACGATATCAGCAACAGACAAAGGATTCAATGTTATTGGGACGGAACACTTGTGAAAGCAGTATTACCTGCATCTTCTTCAAAAAGACAATTGGTCTTATCCAATGAAATGTTTACAGAAACTGTGCATCGCTTATACCCTACACATTTTGTGAATTACAATATAGCAAGAGGAGATTATGTAGTAATCAGCCATCCTGATTTATTTCAAGACTCTGAAGGAAGGAATCCTGTATTTGACTATTGTGCTTACCGTACAACAACCGGAGAGAAACCTAGTATTCATTCTGTTCTTGAATTGTATGATCAGTTTTCATATGGAATTGCCGGTCATCCTTTGGCAATCAAAAATTTTGCAGCTTTTATCAAACAAAACTGGCAATCAATAAAACCGAAGAATATATTTTTGATTGGAAAAGGGAGAATTTACAATACAGTACGTCAAAATGCAGCAAGCAACAACCTGATTCCAACTTTTGGCTATCCTCCTTCTGATAATTTACTGATTTCTCCAATAGACTCAGATGTCCCTGTACTTCCTGTAGGTAGATTAGCAGCAACATCAGGAGACGATGTCAGCATTTATTTAGAAAAAATAAAGCAAATGGAATCCGGCATTACCAATACCTATGATTATGAAAATCAGCATTGGCGCAAACAAATCATGCACCTCGGAGGAGGAACAAACGGGGGTGAACAGCATTTATTTAAATATTATCTTTCTACTTTTAAGAATCGGGTAGACCTTGGTTTATCAGGCAAAAAAGTACATTCTTTTTCCAAGGAAAATACAGAATACACCTCAATTCCTAATTCTGAAAAAATTGATTCATTAATAAACTCCGGAGTATCCCTGATATCCTTTTTTGGTCATGGTTCCACAACAAACTTTGATTATTACCTTAACACACCTGATTACTATAATAATAAGAATAAATACCCTTTGATAATTGCAATGGGTTGTCACAATGGTACAATCTACGAGGACAATAGACTAATGTCTGAAAATTTCTTATTCAAAAAAGACGGAGGTGCTTCTTCCTACATTTCTTTTGTGAATTCTGTTTTTGCGAATTGTGCCTATATTATAGGGGACAAATTTTACACTTATAGCAACAACAATATGTACAATTCGGGAATCGGTGCTATATTAAAACAAACGCTTGAAGACCTCAGTAATAGTCAATCCTATACCGATATTTATCAGCTTGCAGCAAATTATCTTGTTCTTCACGGTGACCCTGCTTTGAAAATTAATTACAGGAATAGTCCGGATTATTATATCAGCAACTCAACTATCAGTACAAATCCTCAAAATATCACGAATACCCTTAGTAATTTTAAATTGCTGGTAGAGGTTCATAACTGGGGGCAATACAAGGATACAATAATACGTCTGAAAGTAATCAGAACACATCCTTCTGGTGAAAAAGATACAAGTTATATCAGTGTAGATGCTCCAAAAGACAAACTTCAGGTTGAATTGATTGTACCAATTAACGGATATGAAGATCTGGGAATTAATAAATTTTCGATTTTTGCTGATGATAACAACAAAATTAATGAATTACCCGATCCTGAGGCGGAGTCGAATAACATAGTAGTCGATTTTCCTGTACAAGTTGGAAATTCAATGTCTACAGCCGTGTATCCTAAAGACTTTGCCATTGTAGGCAGTAGTACAGTCACCCTAAAAGCAAGTACTACAAATGCTTTTGAAAACAATCAGAACTGGGCAATGGAGATAGATACTACAAACAAATTTAATTCTCCACTGTTAATGAAAACAAGTAGTCCCTCAACTGAAAACTTTATCGAATGGACTCCTAACATTGCCCTTAAAGACCAGCAAGTTTATTATTGGCGGGTAAAATCGACTGCCAATCAGCAACAAAGCAGCGACTGGGCCGAAAGTTCCTTTATGTATTCTGCACATGCTGCCGATGAAGGCTGGAACCAATCTCATGTATATCAGTTTCAGAAGAATAGTTTTGAAAGAATGTATGTCGGTGAAGACCAAAACGAGCCTTTTAATTTCAGCCCATCTTCCTATGAAATCAGTGTAAAATCAGGCTTTGTACCTAATGCACTGGATGCTTCAGACCTCGCATTATTTCAAAACGGCAGTAAGGTTGACAAATGCAGGTGTCCTCAAAAAAATGGGGTGTATGTAGCAGTTCTGGATCCGACAACCTTAAACTTCTGGACATTACCCGGGTTCAGCTCTCAATATGGTGCAATTAATTGTGACGCTGCCGGTCGTATTGCTTATTCCTACTTATTTGAAACCAATTCATCTATCGGTCAACAAAATCTTTCTGATTTCATATTAAATACAATTCCTGCTGAACATGTAGTGATTATTTATACACTTAACAATGGTTTTGGCAGTGGTTGGAAGTCTGGGCTTGTAGGATACCTGAAAAGTATGGGAGCCACAAAAATTGATTCTTTTATTACTTCAACTACAAGCAAACCCTATGCAATTAGTTTCAGAAAAAATATTCATAGCCCTCAATTATCAGAAGAACTTGGAATCGCTGTTCAAAACAGTATTTACCTGAATAACACAGCCGGAAAAATATGGCATGAAGGAAAAATAATATCGCCACTGATCGGCCCTGCAAAAAGCTGGAGAAAAATGGAATGGTCGGTCAGTTCCGTAGAACCTGCACAACCTGATTCTGCCTCTGTGGATATTTGGGGAATTAACCAAAACGGAGAAAAAGAACTGCTCTTTAACAACATTAAGAACAGCAACTTTAACCTATCTTCTGTCGATGCTACTATTTACCCTTATCTTCAGCTGGTATTGAATAATGAAGACATTCAGAATAAAACACCTGCTCAACTGGACTATTGGCGTGTTTGGGGAGATTTATCTGAAGATATAGCACTTACTATTTCTTCTGATTACAAGACGATCTTCGATAGTATACAGACTCCTTTAAATATTGAAGTGGATTTTACAATTTCTAACCTCGGGCATCAGGATATTAATAATGCGCAATTGGAAATTTACATTGTTGGTGCAGATACTTTATCTTATACAATACCCTCTGTAACTAAAATGAATTCAACTTCTGTAAGTGTCAATATTCCTACAAAGGACCTTTTGGGTCATCAACATCTTGTTGCCAGGTTGGTTCCACTGAAAAATGAGAGAATAGTTTCTAATAATTGGGGATGGATGGATTTTGTTGCTGTCGAAGGGGATGTTAATACCAGTCAGATAATCACAGAAGCTTCTGATAACGGTATAAATAATATCAGAAATTATCCTAATCCTTTTAGCTCTCAAACAAAGATTGAATTTGACCTTGAAGGAGTTTTACCTGAGCAGGTCAGTATAGAAATTTATGATTTGAAAGGATCCCTTATTCAGCATAACATTCAGGATGCAGAGCAAAAAAATCACTTTTCATGGAATGGCAGCGGATATAATGGGATGGACTTGCCTTCCGGTATGTATTATTGCAAAATAAGTTCTATGTTTTCAGATACTGAAATGAATAAAAATTCAAAACCTCAGATTTTGAAAATCATTAAACAATAATATCTTTTAAGAAATAAAAAAGGGGCTAATCTTAAGAAAAGCCCCTTGGTAAAAGGAAACTGCTAACCCCTTAACAGTTCCCGAACTAAACTAAATTGAATTGACTAACAATTCAATAACCAAACCCAAAAATCATTTTTTATCAGTGTTCATTGAATATCTTTTAATTAATTCATTCTTTAGTATTAGGATATAAGACTCAAGATTTTCTATTTTTCTATCTACTTTTTTCATTTTGTTATTGTTTAAATTTCAATAATTATTTTTTTTCTTTATGACAGACCTTTTTCATTATTATCATAAGCATCTTTAATTCTGAAAACAAATATTATAATTTAGTACTCCGCAATCAATCGATTCCTCCATTTCACCAAATAATTGTCTGCAAAATTTTCCTATTAATTTTTTACTCATAAATAAGGCATTCATAGACTCATCTTTATGACTGAACTCAAGATCCTTATACTTAAGATTAAGTGTTAAAATGGAATCTTTTATTTCATTTAATGTTATTGAAACAGTACTCTTATCATTATGTAATGCATATTGCAGGGCTATAGTCAAAAATTCATTTATTATAAGACCAAGGGGAATTGCCGTTTTAATTTTTATAAGTATTTCAGGTGATACAATATCTATTTTAAAAAAAGATTGATTACCAAAGAATGATATAACCGAATCACACAAACTACTGATATATGTTTTATAATTAATTTCTGTAATGCTTTCTGAATGATAAAGTATCTTATGTGCCAAAGCGATAGTATTGTCCCTCCTCTGATAACTTTTAAAAACTACATTTGATTCTTCATCTTTTATAATATCTGACTGCATGGAAAGCAAACGGGTAATTATTTGCAGATTATGATTTACTCTCTGTGTCAATTCTTTATTAAACGTATTAATTTTTATCCTTTCGTCCTCTAAACTTTGGTTATAGTTATTTAATTGAAGGTTGTTGAATTTGATTCTTTCTTCAAGAAAAAGTATTTTATTTTTAGCTTTACGAAGCTCTTTCTTTATCATTTTATAATCGTTCATAATTAATTATTTAAAATCTTATCTCAGGTATCCCTTTTTATCTCTACAGCTTTTATCCACAATGATTATAACCCGACAAGGCCACAATAAATTTTCATAAAACTCATTAAATAAAATCTGAACAGGAGGAAAAAATCCCTCCTGTCAGATACGGCATTGGTCAATAACGACAATCCGAAAAAAGGTACTGCAGAAAAACCTGAAGTCAATATGCAGTTTACACAAACATAAAATGTTGCTTTTCCTAATAAGAATCAGCAGTAGGTGTTACACGCAAAAGAACACCCAAAACATAAACTAACCGAAGCAAACTTTTTTTGCTCCTTTTGATATTACAATGATATAGCATAAAAAATCAAAACCAAATTTTTTTCATAAAAGATTAACAATCTTACACATACAACACATTACCTTAGTATATACACTGTATAAACAAGTTAGGATTAAAGTAGCTTAATGATAGATTATCCCGAAAAGCCTACTTAAAAAAAAATGATTTATTGTACTTTAATTTAATGCCCTTACTTAATCTCTACAGTAAGTCCTGCTATGTTTAAAAGGTTTATTATTGTGATGAATATCTAAATAGATTGTTTAAACTAATGTATCTATAGGGAAAGTCCGGATTTTCATAACTTTTGGCATCAGCAGACTTTTGGACACTGCAGGCCGTGAAGCTTTAATTTTCTAAATGGGAATCAATTGAAAAATTATTTGTCTGAATCCCTGCTCAAAAATAGTTGCTTATTAAATTTTTCTCTGATAAAAAGC
>CAJQOX010000160.1 GCA_905480075.1 uncultured Aureispira sp.
ATGGGAAAGTATGGGCAGAGTATACTTTTGGTCATATGCCTGTAGCTGCTGTTTATCCTATGCTTCGTAAATTTCAAAACGATGCCAGAACTTCTGAAGCAGCTGTTGTGAATTTCTTGGCTGGTCAAATGGGTAAACTTGAGTTGAACTACGATAAGTTTGATGTATTCTCTCAATCTGCTAAGCCTTACATCCTTTTGGGTGAAACTTACGAATCTGAGATTGCTCTGGGAGCTTATTCTTCTCAAGCAAAATTCTCAGTATCTGTAGGAGGTTCAAGCTTGAAAATTGTTGATGGTAAAGCTAAGTATACTGCCAGAGGTTCTTCTGTAGGTCAAAAAACTTACAACGCTAAGATCTCTGTAAACAATCCTATGACAGGTGAAACGGAATCATTTACTAAGGAATTCCACTACGAAGTCGGACAACCCTCTGTAAACGTTTCTGCTGACAAGATGAACGTATTCTACATTGGTGTAGATAATCCTGTTACTGTTGCTGCTGCCGGTGTGACAACTTCTGCTATGAAAGTGTCAATGTCAGGTGGTAAAATGCAAAAGAAATCAGGAACAAACTATATCATAACTGCTGATAAAGTTGGTACGGCTACTATTACAGTAAAAGATACTAAAAATGGCAAGACTTTTCCATTTGAATTCCGTGTTAAACGTATTCCTGATCCGGTTGTAAGATTGGGTAAGAAAACAGATGGTTTGATTGGATCTGGTGAAATGAAAGCTCAACCTGGTTTAGCTGCTTGGTTGGATAACTTCGATTTCGATGCCAGATGTTCTGTACAGTCTTACACTATGTACTACACTCGTAAACGTCAGGACCCTGTAGAAATTGAAGGGAAAGGTGGCCGTTTTACAGGTAAGGTTGCATCTGCTATTCGTCAGGCAAAACCTGGTGATCAATATGCATTTACTAGTGTTAAAGCAAGATGTCCTGGTGATAAAGCAGGTCGTCGTGTAAACGGATTAGCTTTTAAAGTTAAATAATTTTAGATTATTTTTGAGATTTATAAAATACAGGTTGGTTGTTTTGCGTTATATATTCGCAGGCAACCAACTTTTTGATTTTATTTTTTCTAATACTCAAAACAATTAAACTGATGAATGTGAATCAGAAATTTTTACGATTCTTCTTTTTAGGTATCGTTCTTATTGCAGGAACTTCTTTCTCTGCCCTCGCTCAACCTGAAAATGAAAATAATACCAATGTTACCGAATCAGGTAATACTGATGAGGCAACACCTAGAGATAATTTCTATGATAGATATCTTTATACTGAAAAAAGAGTAATTACTTACGACTTTATTCATGAAAAAGACGTTTTTTGGGAAAGAAGAATTTGGCGACTTGTTGATATCCGTGAAAAAATGAACGCTCATTTTGGTTACGATAAAGAAGGAGAGTCTTTTATTGAAATACTTCTTAAGCACGCTAAAGAGGGTGATATTACTCTTTACCATACCTTCGATGATGAATTTTCTCAAAGTATGACTCAGGAAGAAATGCAGAATATCGGAAGTTCAGTCGATACTATCATTACTTTTGATCCTGAAACCTTTGAAGAAATCGTTCAGGTTGTTGTCAATGACCTCAATCCCGATGATATCAAAAAATACAGACTTAAAGAGGTCTATTTCTTCGATGAAGAAAAATCCGCCCTCGATGTACGTATATTAGGTATTGCTCCAATTATTGACCGAGTGGATGATAATGGAAATTTCCTTAACTCAGGTCCAATGTTCTGGTCTTACTATCCCGAATTAAGAGATATTCTCGCTCGACATGAGTCTTTTAATACGCATAATGATGCTGCCCGTATGAGTTGGGAAGATGTCTTCGAAGCTCGTATGTTCTCTAGCTATATTATTAAGGAATCTAATGTCTACGATCGTAGAATCAAAGATTACAAAACAAATCCTATGGATATGTTATTGGAATCTGATAAACTAAAAGAACAAATTTTTCATTTTGAACATGATCTTTGGTCCTATTAATCTTTGTTTTTTTAATATAAAAATCGCCAACCTGAATAAGGTTGGCGATTTTTTTTTGTCTTGTTGTAACTTTTTCTCTTTATAGTGTTATTAGTATATACAATAAAAAATAATAAAAAGGAGTGGACCTTTTCCTCTCTGAATAATATAAAAAAGAATCTTTCCCTGCCCGATTCATTTTTTTTAATTATTGTAAAATAGCAATAGTAAGCTTCTGCAAAAAGTGTAGTCGCTCAGGTAGATATTTAAATTATACATACATCTGTTCTTCGTCTTTATTTTGATGGTAAGTGATGTTTTGTTTAATTTTTTTTCGCCTGAATTAAAAAATCAGCAGTCAATTATTATCGATTTTTAAACTAAAAAACAAAAATTATGTCGATACCAAAAGAACCAAGACAGCTGATGATTAACCTGATGTATTTAGTCCTCACTGCCATGTTGGCACTTAATGTGTCTGCTGAAATTATTAATGCCTTTTTTGCCCTCGACAGAGGAAATAATCATTCAATGGATATTGTTAATGATCAGTTGAATGAAACAGAAAAAGGACTCGATGAACTATTGTCTGATAGTGCAAAAATTAAATTCAGACCTATTTCGCCTGCTGTAGATGAAGTAAGAGCTACTTCTGCAGCTTTTATTACTTATATCGATGATTTAAGGAATGAACTGATTGACGAAGGGGGGAATAGAAATGGCAAAAATGATGATGCCGATTTTATAGAAAGCCACGGGAAAATGGTGCCTAAAGGCAAAAAAAACAAGGATATCGCTACCCGTATTTTAGTGGAAGGAGGTAAAGGTGACATGCTTGAAGCGGAAATTATTAAGGTCAGACATAAGTTGATTGATGTCTTCTCTGATCTCGTTAGGGGGCATGGTGAAAATTTTGACCTCAAACCACATGAAATTGAAGAAAAAATAAACTCTCTCAAACATAGTCTTACACTTGAAGTAGGGGAGGAATGGAAACTTAGTGATAAAAAAAGCTGGTCGGATTATAAATTCAGGCAAATGCCCCTCGCTGCCGTTTTACCCCTGCTTAGTCAAATTCAGGCTAATGCCAAAAGTGCTGAAGCAACATTGGTGAATGATATGGCTATTCTTTCTGGTGGTCGGGTTATCGAATTTGATGCTTTCTTCCCAGTTATTAATGCAAAAAAAGCATATGTAATCAAAGGTGAAAAATTTCAATCAGAAATTTCTGTAGGTACTTATAGTTCACAAATCAACCCTTCTGATATTAAAATAATGGTTAATGGCCGTAAAATTACGGTAGGTAAGGATGGTAAAGCTATCTTCAATCAAACTGCTTCCGGAACGGGTAAGAAGTCTCTTAAATTATCCTGTGAAGTTACTAACCCGCTTACAGGGAAAGTTACAAAAGGTGAATCTGTCTTTGAATACGAAGTAGGTATGCGTTCTGCTACGGTCTCTGCTGATAAAATGAATGTGTTTTATGTAGGGGTAGAGAATCCTATTTCTGTCGCTGCAGCAGGGGTTCCTTCCAATCAACTCAAGGTTTCATGCAAAGGGGCTTCGATGAAAGGAAGTGGTGCTAATCGGACGGTTATTGCTAAAAGTACCGGGAAAGCTATTATAACATTATCTGGTGGTGGCTTGCATAGTACTGACTTTGAGTTCAGAGTGAAAAGAATTCCTGACCCTATTGTAAAATTAGGAAACAGAGTAGATGGCCTTATGGGCTCAGGGGAGTTTAAAGCACAATTAGGACTTTTGCCGGTACTCGAAAACTTTGACTTCAAAGCTAAATGTGATATTAATAGTTATACCCTCTTTTTTACACCTAAAAGAAAGGATACTGTCAAATTGAATGGAACTGGTAATAGGTTTTCCGGTAAAGTAGCTTTGGCTGTCAAAAAGGCTAAACCTGGCGATCAGTATGCCTTTACTGATGTAAAAGCTAAATGCCCCGGCGATACTGTACCAAGAAGAGTTAATGGCTTGACTTTCAAAATCAGATAGGCTTTCCTGTTTGCTTTTATAAAATTATTTCGGACGGTAGATTGCAGGAGGTGAAATTAGGGTCTGAATCCTGTTTTCTGCTGTCTGTTTGTTTATTATTAAATTTAAAAATTATGAAAAATATGTTTTTCTTCCGGTTTGTTTTTATGCTGCTTGTTGCTACTGCTTTTATGTCTGCTTCCTCTTCAAATTGTAAGTACTTTTCTCAGGATAGCAAAACCGGAAATATTTCAGCAGCCGAATTTAAGGCTCAGCTCGGATTGATTGCATGGCTCGATGATTTTGATTTCGATGCTTCTTGCTTCGTTAATTCCTTCACACTCTATTATACTCCCAAAAGAAAGGATGTAGTTATCCTGTCAGGAGGTAAAGGTAAGTTTTCGGGTTTAATTAGTCAGTATGTTAAAAAAGCCAAACCTGGTGATCAATATGCATTTGTAGATGTGAAAGTTAAATGCCCCGGAGATAAACACGCAAGATCCGCTAACAGCTTGTATTTCAAAATCAGATAATAAAATACCCTTCTATGTATCTTTTTTATTTTGTTGCATTATGGTATCAAAACTATAAAACAGGATATCCGGCCTTTTACTCTTGTATTTATTTAATAAATAAAAAAATTAACAATGAATTTTAAAAAAATTATAAGCAGCTTTTGCTGCTTCTCCTTTCTTATCTGTTCTTCTGCATTTGCTCAAAACAATAATGTAACTGAATCAGGAAATGCGGACCAAGCAACTCCTAGAGATAACTTCTATAATCGTTATTTGCATACAGAAAAACGTGCCATTGAATATGACTTTATTCACGAAAAAGATGTTTTCTGGGAAAAACGGGTCTGGAGATTAATTGATGTTCGTGAAAAAATGAATCACGCTTTTCAAAATCCTGTAAAACCTTTTGTTATGGTCTTGCTCGATGCGGCTGCCAATGGAGATATTACACTTTATCACACGATGGATGATCAGTTTTCTCAGCCTATGACCGAAAGCGAAAGAAACTCTATTATAAATACCATCGATACAATCTGTACCTTCGATCCCGATACCTTTGAAGAAATCTGTATGCCGGTTGTCAATGAATTTAATCCTGAATCCGTAAAAAGATTTCGACTTAAAGAAGTGTATTTTTTTGACGAAGAAACTTCTAAAATGGATGTAAGGGTATTAGGAGTTGCCCCTATTATTGATCGTATGGATGATAATGGAAACTTCCTGAATTCAGGTCCTATGTTTTGGGCTTATTATCCGGAACTCAGACAGTCACTCTCAAAGGTTGAAGCTTTCAACTCTCACAATGATGCTGCAAGAATGAGCTGGGAGGATGTTTTTGAAGCCCGTCTGTTTTCCAGCTATATTATTAAAGAATCTAATGTCTATGATCGAAGATTGAAGGATTATAAGTCTTCACCTATGGCGATTATACTTGAAGCCGATAAAATTAAAGACGATATTTTTCACTTTGAACACG
This sequence comes from uncultured Aureispira sp., assembly GCA_905480075.1. Classification (GTDB taxonomy): domain Bacteria; phylum Bacteroidota; class Bacteroidia; order Chitinophagales; family Saprospiraceae; genus Aureispira. Next base: position 5,468 of record CAJQOX010000160.1, read on the forward strand.
ACCTTTGGTCTTACTAAAGTTATTTTTTATTTTGGTGATTTGTCGGTAGAGTTTCAACATTCTACCGGCTTTTTTTTCTCAGGTTTTGATGTGATTTAGATTTTTGTGTACATGTTTTTTTTAATTAAACAGTTTATTATAGTACCTTTATTAATGAGATAACCATTGTTTTTACTTACTGAAACCCAGTGGCATAAATTGCCGCATACTCTATATGATAGTACAATTCGGATTGGAACTTGATGATCGTGTGTTTCCGGAATTTATTACAAATCCTGAAGAGATTTCTTTGTCTTGTGGGATTAATGGCTTGTTGATATACCTGGAAAAACATTTAGGTATCAGCCACCCTGAAAGGCATGATTATCTGAGGTATGAACAATACAGGCAAATCTTATTATTACATCTTAAACAGAATGCCGATTCTTTTTATTCCGCCTCTTTCAAGGCTGATAATATGGCTACAGCAGTTGCATTGTTGAACAGGAGAGATGAATTGTTGTTGGGGGGGTGGGACTTTAGTATTGTGGAAAATATGCCGGAACGCCTGCGGGTTATGGCCGAATTGGAATTTTTAATCCAACAGCAGGATACCGATTTTTTTGATGGTTTCGCTGAACGATTCAGAAGGGCTCTTCATTTTGTTGCTCTAATGCCAACACCTCTGAAGAAAATTTATCTTAATGAGCCGCTCTCTATGCTCCCTCCGCATATTCAGGAGTTGTTTAATTGCCTGCAAAATTCAGGAGTTGATTTTGTAGAACAAGACTTTCCACTTGCTGAGGATACTTCTGATTTGCTTAATTTTCAAAAAGCCTTACTTAAGCAGTCTCCTGTGTCTTCTGAGGTTCAAGCTGATGGGTCTCTGATTATTATTCGTGCAAAAAGAGAAACCTCCGCTGCTGAATATCTTGCAAAATTGTTCCTGGAAAATCCTGAATTCAGACCTCTTTGTATTATTCCGGACAAAAACAGAGCATTAGACAATAGCTTGATCGAAGAGGGTTTACCCAGTTTGGGTATTCTTTCAGCTTCTCTTGCAAGACCCACGCTCCAAATTCTGAAATTGGTCAGTACCTTCCTGTGGAAACCTATTAATCCTTACAAAATTCTTGAATTTGTATCGCTTCCCAATACGCCTGTACATCCTGTTTTAGCCAGAGGAGTCGCTAAGGCTATGGCCGATAAACCGGGTGTTTTTAGTAATGAATGGAATGCTATGGTGCATGGGTTTTTTGAATATTATGATAAAAAAATAGAAGAGTTTCCCGATAAAAAACAAGAATATTTAAAAGAAAAGGAGGAAGCACAAAAACAATATTCGTTTTGGTTTAAAAGAAAAAGATACGATTCTTCGAAATCTGTTCCCAAAAAAGATGTAATTGTCCTTTTTAGTTATGTCTATCGCTGGGCAACCAAACAACTCGAAGAAAACTTGATTAAAGTGGATATGTTTCAAAAACGTATTGACAACCCTTCTACACCTTATAACTCTTATGTAGAATATAATAACAAAAAAGAAGTTTTGCAAAATGCTCAGCCAGCACTCGAATGTTTGAGAAAACAATCAGATAATATTTTGGAGGTCCTCAATGCTCTTCCGGCCCATGATAACTTCCTCACGAGCCTGAGACTTGAACGGCTTGTTAAAACTATTAATGAACCCGCTGCCATTCGCTTTAGATCCGCTGAATCAGAACACCTGCCCTTTGTCTATCTGCCTGCTTCGGTTGTCAGGCCAACTGATGATGTTGTTTGGTGGAATTTTGTTGATGTAAAAACCAATCCAGGCTTTGGAAATTGGTACAAAAACGAAAGGGGGTTTTTGTCACAGAATTATGTGAATTTATCATCTTCTGAAGATCAAAATAGACTTTTATTATGGCAAAGAATGCAGCCGGTTCTGAAAGCAAGAAAAAGATTGATACTCGTAATTCCAGATTTTATTGATGGGAAAGATCAATTGCCACATCCGCTTTGGGGAGACTTATGTGCTGCATTGGGTGAAAATAATCTGAAGGCTATTTCTGTCAATCCCGATAATAAGGCTAATCTTGATTTTTTTACTACTTTCTTTTCTCTTCCGGATTTCGAAAAACTTCAGCAAAGAATGTTGGTAAAGCCCAAGCCCTATTTTTATCTAAAGGATACAGCAAGTATTCAATTTGTGCAAAAACAATCATTCACAAGTCTTAATTCACTTTTATATTATCCTTATCAATGGCTTTTTAATTATCAGGCAAAATTCCGTAAAGCTTCAATCCTTAGTGTTACAAAGGACAGAAGATTAATGGGGAATATCGCTCACAGTGTCTTTGAAGGCCTTTTTAATGCTGTTAAAAGCTCTGATCAACATTGGAATAAATCTGAAGTTTTTGAATGGATCGACCTCAATATTCCTTCCTTGTTTGAAACAGAAGGGGCTGTGCTATTGATGTACGGGAAAGAACCTGAACGTATAGGTATTATAAATAAAATTAAATTTTCTGCATGGGCACTGTTGTCGGCTGTTCAAAAAAATGGCTGGTCTGTTATGGAAACGGAAATGAAAGTATCCGGTAGCATGGCAGGTCTTGAAATCAAAGGCATTGTTGACCTGGTTCTTGTTCGTGGAAACGAAAAAGCTATCGTAGACCTCAAATGGGGAGGCGCTACATTCCGGAAGGATCAGCTAAGAAATAATACTGATTTGCAATTGGTCATTTATTCTAAACTACTGGATAAGCAAACTGATTGGGCTCATACTGCTTTTTTTATCCTTGAAAGCGGAAAGTTGATTGCACGGAATAATTTGGCTTTTGATGAGGCAGATGCCGTTTGTCCTGATATGGACTTTCGTGAAATTCATCAGAACATTTGGAATAGTATTGTTAAAACTTATAACTGGCGAATGAATCAAATTCAATCCGGAGAAATCGAAGTCCGTACAGATGAAACCTATGATGAACTGGAAGAGTTAATGGATTCATCCGATTTTTTAGATTTACTGGAAATGAAATCCGGAAATGCTAAATTCGACGATTATCAGGTTTTGATAAATTTAGTACGTTGATTTTTCTTTTTATCTTGTGATTCTACTATTAATTGCTTTTAATTTTTCCTTTCTTAATCATGAAGTCAAATTCAGATGACAATAGTAATTTAAATTATTTTTTGGTTGCTGTGTTTTCAGTAGCGGTGTTTTTGTCTGTTTGTCAGATGATATCTATTGTTTTCCCTTATTTTGTTCCCCCTTTTCCGACAGATATTGATTTTCTTGAATCCAAACAATGGGTAGTTGATGAATGGCATTGGATGGCGGCTTTTTATATTCATATCTTTAGTTCTGTCTTTGTTTTAGCCGCAGGCCTGACTCAGTTTTCAAAAACTTTTCTTCTTAAATACCCTGTTTTACACCGAAAGATTGGTAAAATATATGTCTTCTTAGTACTCTGTGTAGCTTGCCCATCAGGCTTTGTAATGGCTTTTTATGGTAACGGAGGATGGGCTGCAAGATATGCGTTTATTTTACAGGCCTTGGGATGGTGGTTTTTTACTTTCATGGCTTATTCTACTGTTAAGAATAGAAAATTAAAGGAACATAGCAAATATATGATTCGCAGTTATGCCATGACTTTGTCTGCTATCTCTCTCAGGGCTGCTACTTATATTGCCTCTGTCTGGAAAATGAATAATGGTATTAATTGCCCAGACCCTGAATATTTTTTAATCTGCTATCCTGATTTTTATATCCTGATTGCATGGTTAAGTTGGATTGTCAATTTAATAATTGCAGAATTTATGATTATTATTGGGATTACTGAATACTATTTTCCACTTAAATCCTCTGAGGAATAAAAGGGGATATTTAATTTCAAAAACTATTTTTTCAATTTATTATTCTTATTACATGAAATTTTTAATGGTTTGCCTGGGGAATATCTGCAGGTCTCCGCTCGCAGAAGGTATTTTGAAAGCAAAGGCTGATGCTTTAGGTTTAAACTGGCAAGTCGATTCGGCTGGCACCAGTTCATATCATAATAGTGAACCCCCGGACAGAAGGTCTGTGGAAGTTGGTGGAAATCATGGCCTTGATATTTCGGGTCAACGGTCAAGGCAAATTACACAACAAGACCTCATCGAATTCGATGTGATTTATGTGATGGATGAAAGCAATTATAGAAATGTCCTCGATCTCTGTACAGACGCACTGCAGGAATCAAAAGTTGTTATGATTATGAATGTCGTGGAACAAAATAAAAATATTAATGTTCCGGACCCTTATTGGGGTAATAATGGCTTTGAAAATGTTTACCAAATGCTCAATAAAGCATGTACTGCAATTCTTGAAAAATACAAATAGTAACTGATCTCAGACCCGAAACAAAAAAGGGTATAGTCTATAGCATTCCACCGCTACAGTTTAATGTCTCCCCGGTAATGTAACTCGATAAGTCTGATGCCAGAAATATGGCTATATTAGCTATTTCCTCTGTAGAACCAAACCGTTTGAGTGACGTGGCCTGAATCATAAGGTCTTTTATCTTGTCGTCCAGGTTGTCCGTCATATCAGTATCAATAAATCCTGGAGCTATAGCATTACAACGTATATTTCTTGAGCCTACTTCCTGAGCAATAGATTTTGTGAATCCAATTACTCCGGCTTTTGAGGCTGCATAGTTTGCCTGCCCTGCATTTCCTTTTAATCCTACTATTGATGATACATTGATAATTGACCCTTTACGAGCCTTTAACATGGGACGCATGATAGCTTTTGTGAAATTGAAAACAGATTTCAAATTGTTATTCATAACTTCATCCCAATTGTCCTCAGACATCCGCATCAACAAATTATCCCTTGTAACTCCTGCATTATTTATCAAAATATCTATCTTTCCGAAATCTTTCATTATCTCAGCTACGACTTGTTGAGTTTGTTCAAAAGAACTTGCATCTGAACGATATGCTTTTATTGTTGTCCCGTGAACTGAAGCATCTTTGATTGTATTATTAGCTTGTTCTTCAGATGAACGAAAAGTGAAAGCAATATTTGCACCATGTTCAGCAAGTTTCTTAACCATTGCAGCTCCAATTCCTCTTGAACCACCTGTTATAATGGCTACTTTATTCTCCAGAAGTTTCATAAGTTTGATAAATTAATTTTTTAATTATTCTTTATTGTTTCTTTGAATATGCCGTTTTAAAAATTTTAGATTTATTTATTTTCTAATTTTTTAGTGATAATCATACGGCATAAAGCTTAAATTACTACTGCCTCTCTTTTTTATTTTGCTCAAAGGTACAAAGTTATATTTGACTGCCTAATATTTACTGTGATTATTAGGTATAATTTGGAATTCCTTTTTATGAAATTCTACCCCTTTTTGAAGGTTTTATTTTAATAATTATAAATTTATTCTCCCGAATAGCTTTTTTTAATAATTACTGTATTGAAATACCAATGATTGTTTTTGATTTAATTGTATTTTTTTTTACTTTTTTTTGAAATTAAACCATTGGTTTTTAGTAATGTGTGATGTTTTTGTTTGAGGTAAAGAGTAAGGGGTTCTATGTACATTATAACAATTAAATTCTGACAGGAAGCTTATAGAGTGGAAAGTAATATTAGAAAAAAATAAATTCGCAGGATCTGATTATATTACTCAAGAGTAAAAAAAACTTTTTACAGTCTACATTATTAACCTAATCCCCTATTGAAAACTATATTTTTGAACTACTTTTATTATATTTGCACAAAGAATTAATTTATGAAATTAAAAATGCCAATATCTGTTTTGGATATTGCTGAATTAATAGGGGCGAAGATTATTGGAGATAGTAATATCAAAGTTACTTATCTTAGCGAAATACATAAAGTTGAGGAAGGTAGTTTGATGTTTGTGGACAATGAAAAATATTACAGCCAATCTATTTATTCTGCAGCATCAGCGATTATTATTGATAAAGTTGTTGATTGTCCCGAGGATAAGGTCTTGCTGATAGTTGACAATCCTTTTGAAGCTTATAATTTGTTAGCGATTCATTATAGCCCCTTTATTGCTATTATGTCCAATGTTAGTCCTACTGCTATTATTGGATCGAATACTGTACTGGAACCTGGTGTTGTGGTTGGCAATCATGTCACAATCGGAGATAATTGCCTGGTGCGAGCGAATACCGTTTTACTCGATAATACCAAAATTGGTAATAATGTTATCATTCATGCCAATAGCTCGATTGGAAACGATGCTTTCTATATGAAAAAACAAAAGGATGGCTCTTATAACAGATGGCATTCTATAGGTAGGGTTATCATTGAGGATAATGTTGAGATCGGAGCTTGCTGTACTATCGACAAAGGTGTCTCCGGAGATACCATAATCGGTGAAGGTACTAAACTCGATAATTCAGTGCATGTAGGCCACGGTGTCGTAATTGGTAAACATTGCTTGCTTGCTGCTCAGGTTGGTATAGCAGGAAAGACTATTATTCAGGATTTTGTAACTATTTATGGTCAGGTTGGCATCTCAAAAGCTCTTGTAGTTGGGGAGGGGGCTACTATTTTAGCTAAGGCGGGTGTCCCGAAATCTATCCCCGGAGGAAATAAAGAGTATGTTGGTATCCCCGCTGGAGAATCACGGTCCAAATTCAGAGAAATGGTGGCTATAAGACAACTCCCTGACCTCATCAAAAAAGTAAATGAAATTTATTCCGCTATATTTAAAAATAAATCAAATATTGATAAATAAACTCATTGTTTGAGCACCTTGTTTTTTTTATGGCAAAGAATTTGAAATACCTCATTTAATCTATTAATTATTAAAATCCAAAAAATCAATTGTAATGAAAAAAAATAAAAATATTATTTGTGCGATTTCTATGATATGCTTTTTACTGATTTCATTTAATATCTCCTCGCAGGTTTCCATAAATAATAAAAATTGTATAGGCGTATGGAAAACTGTTGACGATGAAACCAACAGAACTAAATCGCATGTTCAGATTTATAAAAAAGGAAATAAAATTCACGCTAAGATAATAAAACTGTTAGATGAGCAATCCCTTAAGGATAGTGGAGAAGAGCGTTTCGAAGATATCAAATGCGATAAATGTCCTGCTGATCACGGCAAAGATCAACACACTGTAGGCCTCGAAATAGTTTGGGATATGTATGAGTCTTCAGATAAATGGAAAGGTGGTAGTATTATGGATCCTAAAAAAGGAAAGGTTTATACCTGTACTATGTGGATGGATAGTGAAGATAAGAAAGGCGACACTTTATATGTGCGTGGTTGGGTTGCTATGTTTTATCGTACGCAAAAATGGTACAGAATTAAATAAGTTTTTTTAATCCTACCCTAATAGTTGAACTTCTTGTATTTCAGGAACTTCAACTATTTTTTTGTTTTCACCATTTGAAAAAATGAGCTGTTTATCTGTTTTTTTTCTGACTTTTTTCTTTTGCTATCTGTACTTAGACCAGTTTTAATACTGAAGTTATTATAGGCGTTTGGAAAGTTTCTGAAAAAAAGGGGGTCTCTTGTACTCAGTTAAAACAGAAATTGAAAATGATAGTTGTTTTGTCGAGATTATCGAAGTTTTCAATGTTGCTGCAGATACATTGGCTTTGTGCTTTTTTTGATATGTGCTTAAATAATGTACAGAATTTCCTGAGCTTTATTGCCAGAAATTAAAAAGGTCAATTCTTTTTTGAATTGACCTTTTTTTATTTATAAATCCAAAAGCAGTGTCACAGGGTCTTCGAGGAGTTTTTTTACTTTTACCAGAAAGGTAACAGATGAACTGCCGTCTATTATTCTGTGGTCATAAGATAATGCAAGATACATCATCGGTCTTATTTTTACCTCGCCATCTATTGCCATCGGCCTTTGTTGAATTGTGTGCATTCCAAGAATCGCCGATTGTGGCTCGTTGATAATAGGAGTACTCATCATAGAACCAAATACCCCTCCGTTTGTAATAGTAAAGGTACCTCCTTGCATTTCCTGTAAAGTCAAACTACCATCTCTCGCTTTTTTGGCCAAGCCTTTTATTGCAAGTTCTATCTCGGCAAAATTAAGCGACTCTACATTTTTTACTGGAGGGACTACCAAACCGGTAGGGGTAGATATTGCTATAGATATATCAACAAAGTCATGGTATATGATACTTTTTCCATCTTCCCCCATCTGAGCATTTACTCCGGGCATTTCCATTAATACCTTTGCACAGGCTTTTGAAAATAATGACATGAAACCCAGCTTTGTTCCGTAACGCTCCACAAATTTTTCCTGATATTTCTTCCGCAATGCCATTATTTCAGTCAAATCCACTTCGTTAAAAGTTGTCAGCATTGCTGTGCTGTTCTTGGCAGAGACCAAACGGGAAGCTATTGTTCGTCGCATCCTGCTCATCTTCTCTGTTCGTTCCACTCTGCTAAAAGCAGTTTGTTTAGAAGGAAGGACGGTTTCTGCTTCTTTTTTGACAGCCTTTTCTTCTGAGGATGCTTTTTTTAATTTGTTGTCTATCACCTTTTGTACATCTTCCTGTGTAATTCTTCCGTCTTTGCCGGTAGCCTTAATGTCGGATGGATTCAAGCCCTGTTCCTTCATTAATTTTTGAGCAGTAGGTGAGGGGTGTCCACTTGCATAACTATTGGAAACAACAGCACTTTCTGTCACTGCTTTTTCTTCCTTTGGTGATTCTTCCTCGATTGAAATAACTTCACCGCCCGCGGGTGCTTCAACACTTGTGTCTATTTTTGCAAAAATCTGACCAATAGCAATGTCGTCTCCCTCAGCAGATACCCAAATTAATTTTCCGGCTTTCTCTGCAGGTACCTCTACGGTGGCTTTGTCAGATTCAAATTCACATATTATTTCATCCAGCTCAACATAAGACCCGTCTTCTTTTATCCAGGAAGAAAGGGTAACTTCAGTAATTGACTCTCCTATTACAGGAACAACTATTTCTATTATACTCATATCTTATTTATTGTTTGTATTTGATCTGCTTCGTGATTTAAGTTATAAAAGCCATTTCTGATTTGAAATTTATTCGTTTTATTGAATTATCTCGCAATGACTCATACAAAAATTATCAAAATTTATTAGAAAATCAAATTGTATCTCTTCTTTGTATTTATTATTTTACTTTTGTACAGAAGGAAGGGCCTTTATTAGAATTTTTGTGCTAAATTGAATCTATGTGTAGAATAACAGGATTTTGGGATTTTAATTTCGATAAGAATTATTCTCTTAAAGAAACTCTTTGGACTATGAGAGATTCCCTTCGTCACGGAGGCCCCGATAGTAAAGGAGACTATTTCGATAAGAATTTACCGCTCGCTTTGGGTCATAGAAGATTGTCTGTGCTTGACCTGAGTTCAGCGGGGCATCAACCTATGTTTCTTGACCATTTTGTTATAGTGTATAATGGTGAAATATATAATTTCAGGGATGTCAGGAAATCACTCGAAATTATTGGATACACTTTTAAGACCAATACTGATACTGAGGTGATTCTGAATTCCTTTAAGGAGTGGGGTATGGATATGATTACTCATTTCAGAGGTTTTTTTGCCTTTGCAATTTTTAATCAAATGAATCAGACCCTTAGTATTTTCAGAGACAGGGTAGGGGTAAAACCATTATTCTGGTATTGGAAAGACGGCTTGTTTATGTTTGCATCTGAGTTAAAAGCCTTTCACTTACACCCTGGGTTTGATAAAAGTATTGACAGAGAAGCTGTTTCCTTGTTTTTGCAACAGGGATATATTCAAAACCCCCATTGTATTTATAAGTATGCTCATAAACTTAATGCCGGAGCTTTTCTTCAAATCGATAGCCTCAAAAAAATAAAAATTAATCAATATTGGGATGTTAAAGAGGTGTATCAGGACACTAAAATCAGTCCTCAGTCTGAAGGTGAACTGACTGAAGAGCTTGAACATATCCTGACTGAAAGTTTTGAACTCAGAATGGTTGCGGATGTCCCGGTCGGTGCCTTTCTCAGTGGGGGCATAGATTCTTCTCTTGTAACCGCTTTATTGCAAAAAAAACAAGGTCGTCAACTCAAAACGTTTACTATTGGATTTCATGACAAAGAATACAATGAAGCACAGCATGCTAAAGCGATAGCACAACATTTGAATACCGATCATCACGAATTCTATTGTACCGAACAGGATTTTGAAACGGTTATTCCCTTGTTGCCCGATATCTATGATGAACCCTTTGGAGACTCTTCTGCAATTCCTACCT
>CAJQOX010000161.1 GCA_905480075.1 uncultured Aureispira sp.
GTCACGATCACGGATGCTAACGGCTGCGAAGGAACGAATACGGCTATAGTCTCCGATAATTCATTGGTCATCACTTCCAATACATCCTCCACCGCAGTGAATTGTTCCACACAGGGCACGGCCACGGCTACTGCCACGAACGGCACGGCAGGCTATACCTATCTGTGGTCTAACGGCGATACGGATGCGGTAGCGAACGGACTGTCGGCCACAAACTACACGGTCACAATCACGGATGCTAACGGCTGTGAAGGGACAAATACCGCAATAGTCTCCGATAATTCATTGGTCATCACTTCCAATACATCCTCCACCGCAGTCAACTGTTCCACACAGGGCACGGCAACAGCAACCGCCACGAACGGCATGGCAGGCTATACCTATCTGTGGTCAAACGGCGATACGGATGCGGTAGCGAACGGACTGTCGGCCACAAACTACACGGTCACGATCACGGATGCTAACGGCTGCGAAGGGACGAATACTGTTTCGGTCAATGACAATTCTGTTGTTCTGACAGGCAATACTACTTCAACAGATGCAGCTTGCGGAGCCTCTGATGGCACCGCTACGGCAATGCCTTCAAACGGTAGCGGGCCCTATCTCTTTGCCTGGTCAGACGGGCAGACCGATTCTACTGCCACAGCACTTTCTGTCAATTCTTACACTGTTACTATAACAGATGCAAACGGCTGTGCCGGAGTACTCAATGCATCAGTTAATAATGCTGCTGCACCTATAGTATCTTCCTCTATCATTGATGTACTATGTTTCGGAGAAGCAACAGCTTCTGCTACTGCAATTGTCAGTGGTGGGGCAGGAGGCTATACTTACCTTTGGTCTAATGCCGCTACCGATGTTACGGTTTCCGGTCTCTCTGCCAACAGCTATGAAGTAACAGTCACCGATGCTAATAATTGTATAACAGTACATACCCTGACCATTACAGAACCTTCTGCTGCTCTTTCTTCCTCTGCCATACCAACAAATGTTTCCCTTCCGGGAGGTAATGATGGTGCTATTGACCTTACAATCAGTGGCGGAACGGCATCCTATAGCTTCGACTGGTCGAACGGCGAAACCGTTGAAGATATCTCGGCACTTTCTGCAGGAATGTATTATTATACGGTAACGGATGCCAACGGATGCAGCACTACCGACAGCGTTTTTGTACAGGATGGCGGCACAGCCTTTTATAATCCCGGTCTGACTAATTCTATAGAGCTGTTCCCCAATCCCACGTATGCAGAAGCTACCCTTCAAATCGACCTTACAAAGAATTCAGAGGTCTCTCTACAGGTTGTGGATGTCTTGGGTCAGGTTCTGCAATCCTACAGTTATACCGATATTAAAGCCCTGTCTACCGTCCTTGATTTGTCGGAATACCCTGCTGCTGTCTATTTTGTTCAGCTGAATATTGAAGGGCAGACAATAAGCAGACGGTTGGTTGTGAGGAGGGAGTAGGTTTTTTTAATTTTGAAATAGGAGGTTTGAAATCGAAGAATCATGTAATAAACCCTAGGTTTATCTAATAATATAATTTTATCTGACTTCTAATATCTAAAAGCGCAGCGATAAAAAAAATGAATTGGTTCAAATCTATAGCATGAACATCAGCGAAGCGAACTGCGAAGTTTTATGCCTGTTGCACAAAGGCTTGGCCTAAACCGCAAAGCGGCTAATCGAACGGATTGGCTTGAAGAACAAATCATGGTGACTTGGACCCTAAGCTTATAAAAGCATCTCTACCTATTCCTTCCGGTTGACATTTTTCATAAATTGAGCGCAAAATAGAACTGATTAATATAAATACAGCTACAATGACCGATTTTATACAGCAAAAGCTTATACCTACCCTTTCTCGATTTCCTTTTTAACAACTACACCTTTATTTATTTTTAGCTTGAGATAGGTTGGAGGAGTTTTCCCTGCCTTCAACTCAAATTCACTGATTTCCCTGGAGCTGACCACTAATCCCTGACTTATCCAAAATGCCCGTACACCCAGTGGGCTAAGCATTTCTTTGCCAAAAACTTTCTCCAGATCAAACAGAGGGTCACCTGTACAAAAATCATTGACTTTTTTGAGATAAAGTGTGTCATTACTGATTGTCCAAATGGCCTGATAGGACCGAAAGCAATCGGTAGATTGACAACTGCTGAGTTCTAATTCTCCAAACTCATTTGTCTTCATTCTGCTGTAGTAGCGTTCGTCTGCTAATATATACCCAAATGGGTCCCAATCTCCTTTAGCATAGAAAGGTTCTTCATTAAACAAAATTATTTCCGGAATTTGATTGGAAGCTAAATTATATTTATCTTCAAAATACTCCGGCTTGGGTTTGAAAAAGGGACCTTTGCCTGTAATTTTAACAATGCGGCCTTTTTCTATAATCAGGGTCAGGAAACTGAAGTTATTGCCAATTGTAAATGTATTAATTGGTTCATCGCTGAGTCGGATAGTATCGCTTAGCCAAAAGGCAGGAACTCCATCGTTTGTATATTTAGTACCAAACACTTCTTTCAGGTCTGCCAGATCTCTTTCATTACTGCAACCACTTTTTATTTTCGATAAGAACAGGGTATTATCTTTTATCAGCCATTTGCCTTGATAACCTCTGTAGCATCCTGTACTGATACAATTATCATTGAACTCTCCCTGTTTATTAATACCGATTTTAATTCTGTATTCTTCATGTTTAGCTAAAGGATACAGAGGATAGTACTGTCCCATATCAGCGCCATTTAAAAAAAAGGGATTATCTTTGTATATAAAAATTTCAGGAATCTGATCTGTAGCCAATGTTATGTTCGCAAAGGACATTATCGCTGCACAGAAATATATACGATAATTTATGATTATTCTTTTTATCATGGAGTGTTTTATTGTTTGCCTTATAAAGGAGTAGTTTTACCTTATTTTAGTTAATAATAAGGAAAGCCAAAAAAGATACAGGTTGATATCAAAAAGTTTTGGTATAATAGAAGGGACAAGATAAGCTTCTGCAAACGTAAGCAAAAACTACACGGGTAAAAATTAAAATGTATAGATTAAAAGAGGGTTAATTCTCAATTTTATTAATAAATAAAAATCATTTGTTTGTTAACGATATAATTAATTCAGAAAAAAATTGATTCTTGAATTAATATTTGTTATTTTACAAAAATAATTTTAGTATTTCACGTCTAATTATTTTCTAAAAATGTATGAACTTGTTTACTATTCCGAAGCTAATAAAAAATTAACTAACGAAGGTGTCGCTGATATTATCAAGAGAGCAAGGAATTTCAATAGTCAAAAAGATATAACAGGATGCCTTTTGTATCACAATCGAGAATTTATTCAAATTCTTGAAGGCAATAAAGAAGCAGTTAATTCATTATTTACCAAAATTAAGACCGATAATCGTCACCACGATATTATTCTTTTGCATGAGGGAGAAAAGAAAGAAAGAGTTTTTAGTACCTGGAGTATGGCTTATCAGAAATTAGATAATTCTGAACTTCAAAAGTTAGGTAGGAAACTTTTTATGCATCAATATATGTCTTTTTCAAAACTCTCAGAACAACCTACAAATGCGGTTCGTCTATTTTGGTACATGGCCAAACATTTACTGGAAAGATAAAATGCCAACCCTTCATTACTTCTTTGCCAAAAGAAATAATTTCTGAGAACATAAATTTTTGTTTTAGTGATTCATGAAATTTTTCAATACTTTCTTTATTTAAACATATGAGTGTCTGTTCCTATGTGAGTAATTCATGTTGAACAGCATTGGTTCATGAGCTTATTGTTTATGTATTTCCTTTCAAAAGATACTGAAAGAAAGGAACTATCCTTTCAGCTGATTTTCTTTCTGAATGTATTTTATCTTTTACTAGTTATCTGGTTTTAGGATGAGATATAAGGAATGTTAGATCGAAGAGGATACTCCGGTAATTATTTAGTAGTAAATTGAGCAATATTAATAACTAAGAATTGAATTATGAGTAAGGCAAAAAAAGATAAAATAAAGCCAGGTAAATATCAGCATTACAAGGGAAAGTACTACAAAGTGCTTTCTCTTGCTACGCATTCCGAAAGTCTGGAAAAACTAGTTGTTTATCAGCAGCTATATGGTGATCATTCCATTTGGGTAAGGCCCTTTGAAATGTTTACTGAAAATATTCAGGTCGATAATAAAACTGTCAAACGCTTCAGTTTTGTTTCTGATAAGTAGCATCTTTCAGGGATGGAATTGAGCAGTTGCGGTGCTCTTAAAAGTTTATCAAAGCATCTAATCTATCCAATCCCTGATCCTAGCCTGCCTTTCTTGGGTGTGCATTTAACTAGAATGATTGATGGAAGTATTACTGTTGGCCCAAATGCAGTTTTAGGATTTAAGCGTGAGGGTTATAGTAAATTTAATTTCAG
>CAJQOX010000162.1 GCA_905480075.1 uncultured Aureispira sp.
TCCCAGGATTCGTTTATCCCGGAACCCTCAGCACCGTAAAATCCGTACAGTTTAAAGGCTTTACCATTCACCGCTTCTACTTCTTTTATTGTACTGCCCAGTTTTATACCTTCCTTTGTAGACCATTCTCCCTTTTCGCCCATCAGTTCCACTGAGGATACCTGCGAATAAGTATTGTCTGTCCAGTATATCACCACGACATTTTCAGTACCCTTGAAGAGGGAAGAGCTGTTAATCGGTTCATCCATAAACATTCTCTCTTCAAAATTAATGTTCTCGGCACCATAAACCTCAAGCAATTGTTCCTTTGTGGATTCTTTTGTTATTGCACCCAGCGATTCTCCCAGGACCATGCTATAGTCATAGGTTTTTTCTCCACTTTCTGCTTTCTCTGCAGCTCCTGCAGTCTCTTCTGATGTTTCTTCAGCTCTTTCTGAAGTTTTTTCAAGAGTGTTTTCCTCTTTCGTTGAATTGTCTGAACAGGAAGATACATAAAGCAATAAGCTACATAGTAAAAATAGGATTAATATGTTGTACTTCATTGTTTGTTAATTGATTTAATTTAAAAAACAAGGTCCAGCCCGTCGCATATTTTTTGTGCAGCTGTATCGAGTTCTGCTTGAGTATGTGCAGCAGAAACAAAGCCTACTTCATATCCCGAAGGACCCAGGTATAGGCCATTGTCAAGTAGATAAGAATGTAGTATTTTGAATTTTTCCATACTTGCTGCATCTATCTGATCGGCCCGTCTGATTTCTTTTCTGCTGAAGGCTATCCAGAAAATTGACGCTATTGTACGGATATTTACTTCATAGCCTTTGTCGTCACAGTATCCCTGAATATTGGCCACAAAGCCTTGTGTGGTTTTTTCCAGATTTTCATAAAATCCTGTCTCAAGAAGCTGTTTTGCAGCAGTATAGCCCGCAGCCATTGCCACAGGATTGCCCGACAGAGTTCCTGCCTGATATACGCATCCGTCAGGAGCCACATGTCCCATTATTTCATGACTCGCAGCATAGGCACCCACCGGCATTCCGCCACCCATTATTTTCCCGTAGGTCATAATATCGGGTTGTATATTGTATCTTCCTGCTGCGCCTTCAAATCCTACGCGTAATCCGGATATTACTTCGTCAAAAACCAGTAAGACATTGTATCGTGTACACATTTCACGTAAGGAATCAAGATAGGATTGTCGTTGCAACAACAAACCGTTGTTTGCCGGTACGGCTTCTATGATCACACAGGCAATCTTGTCGGCATGTAACTTAAACGTTTCTTCCAGTGCTCCCAGATCATCCAAAGGCAAAACGATCGTTTCATTTGCAAAAGATTGAGGTATACCCGCCGAGCTGCTTACACCAAAGGTAGCCAATCCGGAACCTGCCTGCACGAGCAAAGAATCGAAATGCCCGTGATAACAACCGTCGAACTTAATGATTTTATCCTTGCCGGTATAGCCTCTTGCCAGCCGAATTGCCGACATGACTGCCTCGGTGCCTGAACTGACAAATCGCAATTTATCAATAAACCGGTTATTCTCCAATATCAGCGAACCCAGTTTATTTTCCCATCTTGTAGGTGTACCAAAGGAGGTGCCATGTGCCACGGTTTCTACTATCGCTTCCCGTATCGCATCATTATTATGTCCGAGGATCAAAGGACCCCAGGAACAGCAGAAGTCGGTGAACTGATTGTCGTCCTCATCCCATATCTGAGACCCTTTACCTCTTTTTATGAAAAGGGGAGTGCCTTTTACCGATTTGAAGGCCCGTACAGGAGAGCTTACTCCGCCGGGAAAATAGTTTTTGGCTTCTGAAAATAATTGTTCTGATACCTTCCGTTCCATTTTGTTTTTGATTATAGTCATGTTTTATTTTTTGCTTTACACAAATATCTGAAATAACTTTGATTTAAAGGCGTTTTATTCTGAATTGTGTATAATAAAATCGTCACAATTTAATATGTCAAAACAATAGAAGAAAGACTGTCAGCATTTATTTGTCTGATTGAAAAGATTTTCTGATGAATATAAGAGATTAAAAGATTATTTAATTCAATCAATCAAAATCAAATCATCATTTTATATCCGGTCATCTGCGTCAGCGATATGGAATAGTGATGCCTTCAGGCAGCAGACCGCAGGGCCGAGCGACAGCGAGCTATGTAAGGTAGCGCCCGGACGCCCGAATTATTATTCCAAAAGTCCACACTTTCCCAAAGGACCACCTTTACCTACAATCATCAACTTACTTCTAATATAGTATGCAGCCCGAAATGATCGCTAGGGAATAAATAGTGTTCCGGTTTGCGGATAAGATTTATACCAAACAGGTCACCAAATATTGAAATAAGGTCTTTCAGGGTATTGGTTTTTCCCTTCGATTCGTAAACAGGTTCATTCATGCAAATATTCATTTGTTTTCCCTTCCAGTTATTGCTTTTTATAAACAAACGGTCGAGTCGCATCTGTATATCATTGCTGTATCCGTGCAAGCCTGGTAAAGGCCACATCTGATGCATCATTTTGTTAATTGTTCCGTCAAAGGTATAACCCGGTTCATTTGGGTTTACTGTTTTCCACAGGTCTGTATATCCTTCGGGTACTTGTTCTTCTTCCGTATGAAAATTGATATCGCCCGATATTATTTTGTCATCGGATATAAAATGTTTATCGAGATAAGCTGTTAATTCTTTTATTTGTATTTGCCGCCTTTCAATGTTATCCTTTTGAGCCGACAGGTGGACGGCAGCAATCAGGATGTTTTGATTTTTAAATGGAATTCTGATACAAACTATCTCTCTGTTCAAACGGAATAAGCTTATCAGAGGCATTTCAGAAACAGGATATTTGGAAAGTATGATATTTCCAAAGCCATTCTTATTCTTAGCTGCTGCCTCGCTGATATAATAATCTTCCTGTACCCATTTTTCCTGAGTTATTAGGTTTATGTAATTGGAAGTCACTTCATTAAGGGTGATGATGTCACAATCCATCTGTTGCATTCTGTTGAATTGTGTTTTGTAGCGTTTATCAGATTGTACTACATGTTTTTTATAGGCTTTTCCCTGCCATTCGTCAAATAATACGTTGAGCGAAAATATAGAAAGGGTAGGAGGGACAGCAATTTCCCGATTGTTCTTTTGAGATAGAATCCATTCCTGCCTACTTTTGTCAAATATGTACGGAAGGGTCTTCAAATCTGACATTTA
>CAJQOX010000163.1 GCA_905480075.1 uncultured Aureispira sp.
CTCATTGCTTATTTTTGGCAGCCTGTCGATCAGGCAGGAAAGCCGCAGCCCAATTCTTCTCATAAAGGGAAAAATTCATCGAATGACAATAAATCCAAAGAACTCGATAAACTGCAGAAAAAATACGAAAATCTCTATGATTCTAAATTGGATGTCGATACTGCTTTGGTTGCTGCCGAAAGTACCCTCGATGGACTGAAGCTCGATTACGAACGCCTCGAAAGAGATTTGTCGGGCAATAACAACCGACAAAAAGACTTGCAGGGAGATTTTGATAAGTATAAAGACAGAAAGGAAGAGGAAATTAAAAAACTCAGAACAAAAACCAAAAAGGCTACTGAAAATTACGAAACTGTCAAATTTCAATTGGCCAAATCCAACAGAATTAATGAAAAGTTACAGGAAGGCCTGAATCAGCTGAAAGATGAAAATGAGAAGTTGTCCACTGAACTACATGAAGCAAATGAAGAAATTGAGGTTGTCAATGCTTCTATGGAGGAACTCAAAGAGGATTATAAGGATATAAAAGATAAAACGGATTCCTATAACGATAAATTAGCTGAATGGCAGGAGAAATATAAAAATCTCGACCTCAGTTTTCAGTCTGCTGAGTCTGAAAAAACGGAAATTTCTACAGCCTACGATGGATATAAAAAAAGTACGGCTTCTGAAATTGAAAAACTTAGCAATCACCTCACTTCCCTGCAAACTCAACTTGAAGAGTCTTCGAACTATACCAATGAATATGCAGAGGCTTATACAATTGCTGATAATGAACGTATAAAACTGGAAAAGGAACTCCAAATTCAAAAGAAACAGGCAGCCAATGAATTGGCTCAAATTCAGAAAAATATTAAAGGACTTGAAGAGGACTACACTACTATTCAGGAAAGGGAAGAGTTGCTCGATGACAGATTTACCAATTTACAGGATAAACATACTGACCTCGAAGATGCTTACCACAATACAGTAGAAGAAAAAGAAAACCTCGAACTTGCCTATAATGAATACAAAAAAACTACCTCTGAACAATTTTCAGTTCTTGAAAATGAAGCGCAATCCTGGGTTGAAAAATTAGAGGCTTCTAAACTCGAACTTTCACAAAATAAAGATAAGGCTGCTGAACTGGAAGAAAATAAAAAACAACTGGTTAAGGAACTCGATAAAATGAGGGAACGCTACAGTAAAGAACTCTCGATGTCCGGTGGAGAATTTGAAGCCCTGAACGATACTTTCGATGACCTGAAATCTAAATATTTTGACCTGAATAAAGAACTTTCTTCTACCAAACTTGAGAAAGAAAGGATTGGCCATGAACATGAAAATTTTCAGGAACAGATTATGGTTGAACTGAAACTTATCAGAGAAGAAAATAAAAAATTATCAAAATCCCTCGCTACGATCAAGGCCGAAAAGCGTGTCCTCGAATTTTCAAAGGAAGAACTACTGGAAAGAATTGAAGAACTGGAACAAAAAACGGTTCCCTCTACCTCTAAAGGACAGGAAAAACTAATCAAAATGATTAATCGTCTTCGAAAAAGTGTCGAAGATCAGGAAAGTCTGATTGCCGACTTCGCTGAAGAAAAAGCGGATTACCTTAAAAGAATCGATTTGCTGGAAGGACAATTGAAAAATACTGGTGAAATTACTGATGAACTCCTGAAAGCCACTCAAAAAAATTCCAATGATGACCTCAAGGCTATCAACGGAATTGGTCAGATGACGGAAGAAACACTCAATGATTTTGGTATTTATAGCTTCAGACAATTGGCAGAAATTTCCAAGGATAATATGGAATTGCTCTCTCAGGTGATTTCCAGTACACCGCAAAAAATCGGTAAATGGGCCAAAGATGCTAAGAAATTAATGGAAAAAGAAAAGGTGGATAGCTGATAAACTTAAAGTAAACCACTTTTGTCTATAAATTGCATGAAATTTTTCTTCTGAGATTTGCTGATAGGTATCTGATGTTCTCCTACCGAAACGATATTGTTCTGTATGAAATTTATCTTGTCAAGGTTCACGATGTACGAACGGTGTATCCTCAAAAACTGGTGTTGAGGTAATATCTCGGTCATCTTCAACAAGGATAATAAGGTTACTATCTTTTGTGTCGTGGTGTAAATACGGATGTATTCGCCTAGCCCTTCAACATACAAAACGTCATCTATAGTAACCTTCACTATCTTATAATCGGATTTTACAAAAAAATATTTCTTTTTGAGCATCATCTCCAAACGATTCTGCTCATTCATGTTGATGGCCTTTTCTGCTATCGCCTTCTGTACGGCATGTGTAAGTGATTCATACTGTATGGGATGTTCCAGAAAATCAACAGCCTGTATTTTAAATGCCTCGATCGCAAGGTCCTGATTGTTGCTGTATAATATTATGGATGGACGCTGTGGCAGATTTTTCAGGAAATCGAAATGACTGCTGTCCAATGATTCAACTGCCAAAAATAATATCCCCACAGGTACTTCTTTTAAAGTGACTTCTAAAGCATCAAAATCCTGATAAACACCCGTCATATGAAGTGAAGGCATCTTGTGTATATGACTCTCTAGTAGTGTGCTGATGTTGGGGCTGTCTTCTAAAATTGCGCAATTCAGTGCCATTCAGATATTTTGGTTTTTGTTTGTGATCATGCTGCCTTCCTGAGGTCTTGGTTTGCTGTTTTTGCTTTTATATTTTCTTAAACCTAAGTAAAAAACAAAAAATACAGCCCTTTTTCAATTTTTATAGTCTTTTATTAAGCAAAATCAGCGTTTTTTTGCCTTTTTTAATCATAAAATCAATTCACTTAGTTTTTTGGTCCATTCGCTGAGTAATTTATGACGTTTACTGAAAGTGTTAAATTTAATCTCGTATTGGCCTTATATTCGCAGTGTTGTTTAATGTAATAATTAATCAAATACTGCTTATGATAAGATGTTTAAAAATTGAAATACTTTTTTATCTTCTAATGAAAATTAACCGTCATAATGCTAAGTTTAACTTATGACTCTAAATCAAAAAAAATGAAATTAAAAAAAAATATAGCGATAAGTGAAAGCGGATTTGTTTTTAACGCAAGCAGAGGAGAATCTTTTTCCACCAATAAAACAGGAAGCAGAATTCTCGCCCTCCTGCAGGAAGGGAAAGATGAAACGGCAATCAAAGGTTTTATCTTAAATGAATATGATATTGATGAGGCTACCTGCGAAAAAGATATTTACGATTATGTCAAAATGTTGGTTCAGTTTAACCTTATCGAATAGGCATTCATTAATCAAAATCCGTTTATATTAATTCAAAAATCATAAAATCATCGTTTTAATCTTTGTTTTCAGATTATTACTTTGTTTTTAATAATATAAAATCATGAAGAAACCAATTTTAAATATAGCCGTCACAGGGCTCAATGCGATCGACAGCCCCGGACCTGGAATTGCTGTTATCAGGGGGCTTAGGGATAGTAAGCACTTCGATGTCAGGATTATAGGCTTGGCTTACGAAAATCTGGAGCCCGGTATTTATATGCGTGACCTCGTGGATAAAGTCTATCAGATTCCTTATCCTTCTATCGGTCACGAAACTTTACTCAGTAGAATAGAATACATCAACAGCAAAGAAAACCTGGATGTTATCATCCCTAATTTCGATGCCGAATTGTTCAGCTTTATCAAAATTGCCCCGAAATTGAAAACCCTCGGAATCAATTCTCTCTTGCCCACTGTCGAACAGTTCGATGCCAGACTAAAAGGCAAACTCAATGAGTTCGGAGAAAAATATAATATCCTGGTTCCAAGATCAGAAGTGGCATTGAATATCGACGAATTCAAAGAAAAAATAGATACCTATGACTATCCTGTAGTCGTGAAGGGGAAATTCTATGAAGCTTCAGTTGTCTATTCCTATGAACAGGCTGTGTCTGCCTTCTATAAGATAAGCGCAAAATGGGGTACGCCTATTATTTTGCAGCAATTTGTAAAAGGTCAGGAACTCAATATTACAGCCCTGGGCGATGGCAAAGGAAATCTTATAGGTGCCGTACCTATGCGCAAAACCTATATTACAGATGCCGGTAAAGGATGGGCAGGTATCTCTCTCGATGATGATTCACTCATTGAAATGGCCAGAAATATGGTGGAAAATACCCGGTGGGCCGGAGGCTGTGAACTCGAACTGATAAAGGAAGAGGATACTGGCCTTACTTACCTGATCGAGATTAATCCGAGATTTCCCGCCTGGATCTACCTGGCTGTGGGCTGTGGACAAAATCACCCGGATGCCCTCGTAAGAATGGCAATGGGTGAAAAAGTGGAGGCTTTTCCTGACTTTGAAGCAGGAAAGATGTTTATCCGCTACTCCTATGATATGATCTGCAACCTGGAAGATTTTCAGAAAATTGCGGTCATGGGGGAATTATAATATGTACGATTCAGGAATTATGTAATTAATTCAGATCGTATTTCAATTTTCAAATAAAAAAAATAGATATAATGACTAAATTAAGATATGAACGCCCGGTTATCAAAACCCTGAACAAAGGCGTCTCCAATAAATTCGGTGCTCAGCAAGGTTTTATTCCTCATACTCATATAGATGGCCTGTCAGTAAAGGAACTGACTAAGGAATATGGTTCTCCGCTCTTCGTATTGTCCGAAAGAACGATCCGCGAAACCTACAGACAGGCAAAAACGGCTTTTACTACCCGTTATCCGAACGTGCAGTTTGCCTGGTCCTACAAAACCAATTATATGAATGCCGTTTGTAATGTTTTTCATCAGGAAGGTTCCTGGGCCGAGGTGGTTTCAATTTTTGAATACGAAAAAGCCATGAGAAATGGTGTGCCCGGAGATAAAATTATTTTTAACGGCCCCGACAAAACAGAAAATGATCACCGGATCGCTATAGAAAATGGCTCGCCGATACATATTGATCATCTCGATGAATTGTACAGCCTCATTGAACTGAGCGAAAAGGTTGATAAGCGCCCGAGAGTGGCTATCCGTATCAACCTCGATACCGGTGTGCCACCTATGTGGGACCGATTTGGGTTCAACTACGAAAGCGGAAAGGCCTGGGATGCAATCAACAAAATTATGCATACCGATAAAATGGATCTCATTGGTCTGCATTGCCACATCGGTACTTTTATGCTGGCAGCACATGCCTACAAGGTCGCAGCCTCCAAACTCGCTGACCTGGCTCTGTCGATCAAAAAAACGTTCGGACACGATATTCAATACATCGATATGGGAGGGGGATTCGCCTCTAAAAATACGCTTAAGGGCGCCTATCTCAGTGGTTCCGATATTTCGCCTACCTTCGATGACTATGCTGAAAATATCTGTACGGCCCTCCTGAATGCAGGTTTCAAAACGGAAGAACTGCCGCTGCTGATCCTTGAGTCAGGACGTTCGCTGATCGATGATGCCGGATACCTCCTGGGTTCAGTACTTGCAAACAAACGCCTGTCTGATGGCAGAAGGGCTACGATCCTGGACTTTGGTGTCAATCTGCTCTTTACCTCTTTCTGGTATGAACACATTATTTCTCCGGCACAGGAATGTAGTCAGTATGCCGAAGATGCGGTACTCTATGGTCCCTTATGCATGAACATTGATGTGGTCCGAGAATCAGTAAAACTTCCGCCACTCAACAAAGGCGATCAGGTAGTTGTGCATAGGGTAGGGGCTTATAATATGACGCAGTGGATGCAGTTTATCGCCCTCAGACCTAAAATTACTATGATCGATATGGAGGGGAAATCTCATCTCGTCAGAGATTCGGAGGACCTGGATTACCTTATGCTTCCCGAACGCATGCCGGAACATCTGAAGGACTTTGAATTGTGATGTGGGTTTAAATATTCCTGAGCTGTTTTTGTTTTCTCTATTCTTTTGAATACAAATTCTAACTTAGTATATTTATTGATTCTGCAAATTATGTTAATTATTTAACGTATACAGTTTTGCACACTCAATACAAATTATCAGATTATCATAACAGAAAATTCTTGACAATGAAAAGTACAGCATTAAAAAAGCGGAAGGTACAGGCTCAATTCTGGGTCGACAGTCTGCTGAACAGCTACGGGCAAATATTCTTTTCGAAGAATAAAATTTTAGCTGTGCTTGTGGTGTTGGCTTCCTTCATCAACTGGCATATAGGGCTTTGGGGCTTGTTGGCAGTTGTCTGTACCAATGTCATGGCAAATCTGCTGGGCTTCAGCAGGGTACACATTCAGGATGGTTTGTTTGGCCTCAACTCCGTATTGGTGGTAATGGGTCTGGCAGTGGAATTTCAGGTGAATTCAGCTTTTGTTCTGGTATTCTTTGCAGCCTGCCTGCTGACTTTGCTGCTTTCCGTTGCACTGATGGGCTATCTCTCCCAATTAGGAGTTCCCTTTCTGAGTCTGCCCTTTTTGTTTGCTTACTGGATCATGAAATTGTCGGTCAGGCAGTACGATGCACTCGAGTTGAACATCAATGATATTTATGCAATGAATGAGTTGTATGCTTTTGGTGGAATTGCCCTCGTTGGATTATATGAATATGTCAATAATATGGGCCTCCCGGATGTGCTGGAAAGTTATTTCAATTCCCTGGCGGCCATTTTGTTTCACGGCAATGTTATTACCGGATTTTTAATTGCAATTGCTTTGCTGATCGGTTCAAGGATCGCTTTTTCGCTGTCTCTGATCGGTTTCTTTGCAGGCTACCTGTTTTACTATCTGGTGGGCGGGGATTTTACGCAGCTGCATTACAGTTATATTGGCTTTAATTTTATTCTGACAGCCATTGCCATAGGTGGTTTTTTCTTTATCCCTTCGTGGAGAACCTATGCGCTTGTCATTATTATTACGCCCCTGATAGCTATGCTGATCGCTGCCTTTGCCTCTCTGCTTTTGCCCTTTCAGCTACCGGTACTTTCGCTGCCTTTTGCAGTGATCGTTATCATGATTATTTATACCATGAATTTTGCGACAAAGCCTCATTTTCTGAAGGTATTGAACCAACAGTATTCTCCTGAGAACAATCTCTATTCTTATTCGAATTATAAAGAACGCTTTGAGGGAACTACCTGGTTTCAGTTGACACTGCCCTTTTTGGGGGAATGGTCAGTTTCTCAGGGATATAATGGTAAATATACGCATAAGGGGGACTGGAAATATGCCTGGGATTTTGTGATCGAAGATACTGAAAAAAATACTTTCAGGGATTCGGGGACTACTGTGCAGGAATACTATTGCTATAAACTTCCGGTCACTGCTGCTGCTGCAGGATATGTGGTACAGATTGTGGATGATTTGCCGGATAATGAAATTGGTGGCGTAGACCTCAAAAACAACTGGGGAAATTCCATTGTCATCAAACATGCCGAACATCTGTATACGCAGATCAGTCATCTGAAAGCAGGGTCCTTTAAGGTGAAAGTCGGAGATTATGTTAAAAGAGGGCAACAACTCGCCTTTTTGGGTAACTCCGGACGTTCTCCGGAACCGCATATTCATTTTCAGGTGCAGGCAACGCCTTATGTAGGGTCGAAAACCATGCAATATCCGCTGGCTTATTTTATCCGCAAAACTTCGAAGGGGGACTATGAGTTCAAACGATTTGCCTATCCTGAGGAAGGAGATGCCCTTTTCAATGTGAAGATCAGCAAATTGCTCAGAAATGCTTTTTCCTTTATTCCGGGTAAAATTATGCGCTTTGAGATAGAGGGTGATGCTAAGGAGGATAAGAAAATTGTGGAATGGAATGTCTACACCAATTCGCTTGGACATACTTATCTCTATTGCAACGACAGCAATTCCGTGGCTTATTTTCACAACGACGGGACGGTGCATTATTTTACTTCCTTCAGTGGCGACAGAACATCCTTGCTTTATTATTTCTATCTCGGTGCCTATAAGGTGATGCTGGGTTTCTACAAAAAAGTGAAGATTCAGGATGTTATTCCCCTGCAAATGGTTGACAGTGGAGCAGGGATGTATCTGCAGGATTTTCTGGCACCTTTTAAAGTATACCGGAAGATTGATTATAACCTGGAGTATATCAGTGTCGACAACTCTATGCGTCCTGCTAAAATGAAGTTGCAGGCTAGGGTGGACAAGAATGTTTTTGGTAATGTCGCTGAATCTTTTGTCTTCGATATAGTGGTGGGAGTCAATAATATTGATCGGTTTATTGTGCAGTTCAGAGGCAAAAAACTTATTGCCCGTCAATTGGATGAGTATGTGAGTGAGGATGCTGAAGTGTTTCAGAATGAGCTGACTGAATAATTTTTTTATTAATTTTTTAATTTTAAAATCAGAATAATCATATCATAAAATGAAAAAACTTTTTGCAGGTTTCTTATTATTATTTATTTGTAACATCCTTGCAGGTCAGGAAAAACTTGATTCGCAAAGAGTGGCACAGAAGACGCTGCATCATTATTATCAAAAAGAATGGAAACCCCTGATTGATTTGGGTAACCGGGCACTTAATGATGGTATTGATTTCAAATATCTGCGCTACCGCATGGGGATCGCTCATTACGAATCGGGGCATTATAATCTGGCTTTGCCGCATTTCAGACTGGTGGAAAAACAAAGTCCCTCCGATACTGTATTGCAGGAATATCAGTACTACAGCTATCTGTTCGGAGGCCGTTCACATGATGCAGCAGTTTTTGCGGAAAAGATGGATCCTTCTGTCCGTGAAAAAGTGGGCTTCAAAAAATTCAGACTCCTTGATGAGATCAACTTCAATGTGGGAGGGAAATTCAGCAGCCTCACAGATTCAGCCGGACATATGCCTATTGTTTCTTTGGGAATGTCGCATCAGCTGGGAACACGATTGAGGTATACGCATCAGTTTACCTTTCTGACACAGAATTACCTGGGGCTGCAATACAATCAGTTCGAGTATTACGGAAAAGCAGAATTGGCATTGGCAAAGGCTATTCAACTGGTCGCTGCCTTTCATTACACTACGGTCAACGGTAATTCTTCCTCCTTCGATTCTATTTTGAATGGAGAAGTAAAGGTCAATGAAGATGTTACTCAAAAGGGACTGATAGGATTGTTGGGTTTTCAGGGGAATTTCGGTGCCCTCAAATGGAAAGCTTATGCTTCTTTGTCTAACTGGCAATCGACCTCTGTTTCCAACGGAAGCCTGGTCAATTCTCCCAATCCTTTTCCCTCAGCCTTTGATACTTCTTTTATGAACAGGTCAATGGTCGGGGCCGTTCAGTACGGTTTGGAACTGGACTACAGAATTCCGGTCAGCAAAAATTCCTGGGTGTCGGCAGGGGCACATTTTGCCATGCAACATCAACGTTTCAGAGTTGCTCCGGTATGGGGGGCCAAACTGTATGCGCAACTGAGCCCTAAAGCAGGCATTGGAGTCAGCTTTCTGCGTGCTGCTACTACTTATTTTATTGCAGACGATGCTTCCTTTGCAAGCAACACTATTGGTGTGCTTAATGCACAGGTAGCCACTACCTTTAATTATCAGCTTACGCCAAAATTAAACTGGCATATTAATTATACTTACGAAAACAGGAACACCCAAACATTCAATTTCAACTATCATTCAATTTTCACAGGATTAAAATTCAGATTATGAGATTATTAAAATTAATATTACTGATGTTGATTATCGGTAATCCGAATGCATTTGCTCAGAACGAAGCCACCCTCAAAGCCTTTGAGGAAAGCTACGCAGAAGAAGCAAAGGGAGAATACACCAAAGCCATTACTGTTTTGCAGAAAGTATACAGCGAGACTTCCTACGAAAGCAATCTCCGCTTAGCATGGCTGCATTATAACGCAGGCCTGTTTTCCGAGTCCTGCAATTATTACAACAAATGTATCAACCTCATGCCATTGGCCATAGAACCAAAACTCGGCTATGTATACCCGGCGGCGGCCCTCGGAGAATGGGATAAGGTGATGACCAAGTACCAGGAAATCCTGAAGGTGGACCCCAACAACTCGGGGGTGAATTACAAAACAGGTCTGATATATTATGGAAAAAAAGACTATAAAACCGCCCACCGCTACTTCGAAAAAGTGGTCAACCTCTATCCCTTCGACTACAGTGGCTTATTGTATCTTGCCTGGACAAAATATTTCCTGGGCGATACACAAAAGGCAAAGGCACTGTTCCTGAAAGTATTACTTTACGCACCAAATGATGCTTCGGCTTTGGAAGGGCTTGGGTTGATACAGTAATCCGTTTTTTATAGATTTAGTGACTTTGGTCCTGCCCTTTTTGGGTGGGGCCTTTTTTTTGTGGTGAGGCGAACCCCCTCAAAACCAATCCAAATCCACCGCCCTCAAATCCTCCGTCGGATAATCAAAATCCCGCTGCAATGTCTCTTTGTCTGCCACCTGCCTTCCCGGATTGATGAGGTAGCGCATTATTGCCTGCATCAAAGTATCCT
>CAJQOX010000164.1 GCA_905480075.1 uncultured Aureispira sp.
TGATGATGATCTGGACATGGACGATCTGGACCTGGACTTAGATGATCTGGATCTGGACCTTGGGGATGACCTGGACCTGGACCTGGACCTTGACTTTGATGATGATGATCTGGACCTTGATCTGGATCTGGATGATGACCTGGACATGGATGATCTGGATCTTGGCGATCTGGACCTCGACGATGATGATGACCTGGACCTGGATCTGGATCTGGATGACGATTTGGATCTTGGCGATCTGGATCTGGACGATGATGATGAGTTCGACGACCTGGACCTGGATTTCGGAGACGACCTGGATGACGATATGGACCTGGATGACGATGATGACGACCTGGACCTGGATGATGATGATGATGATTTAGATTTGGATATGGATCTTGATCTGGACGACGATGATGATCTGGACCTCGGGGATGACGATGATGACGACCTGGATTTGGGGGATGACGACGATGACGATCTGGATTTTGATGACGACGATGATGATTTAGATTTTGATGACGATGATGATCTGGACCTTGATTTTTAGCGTATAGATAATGTCATCATTCAAATTTAAAGAGTTCGAAATAATACAAGACAGGTGTGCCATGAAAATTGGGACAGACTGTGTACTTTTAGGAGCCTGGGCAAATACTGTTCAGGCCTCTTCTATTCTGGACATAGGCAGTGGGAGTGGGATACTTGCTTTGATGAGTGCACAGCGAAACAAAGATGCTGAAATTCATGCAATAGAAATAGACAGAGAAGCCTCTATTCAGGCAAGAGAGAATACATCGAACAGCAAATGGTCAGATAGAATTAAGACCCTTCATATATCTGTTCAGGATTATTGTAAGAAAAATAACAAAAAGAAATATGACAGTATAATAAGCAACCCACCCTATTTTGATAAAAAATCGAATACCGACATTCTGAATCCTGAAAGAAGCAAGGCAAGAAGTAGTGAGACCTTAAGTTTTGACGATTTACAGGACAGTGTTCAGAGTCTGTTGAAGAACAGCGGCAATTTCTCCTTAATTTTACCATTAAATGAAGGGCATGAATTCATCAGAACTTCTTTAGAAAAGGGATTTTTTCTAAAAAGGTTGACAGAAGTAATTCCCAGAGAAGGAAAAGCAGTAAACCGCTTGTTAATAGAATTGGTTACAAGTCCGTCAAAAACCCTTAGGAGTATATTGACAATCAGAAACTCCGGAAAAGGTCAACATGATTACACCGGTGAATTTACAGAGATGCACAAAAAATTCTATATTTTCCTATGAATAACATCCACAGAGAAAGGGAAACAGAAAGCATTATAATAACATCAAAGAAGAGTTTGCAGACAAAACAAAAAGTATAAATAAAATCATATATTTACATTAATAAAAAATAACACTCACAACATCTCCAAAAAGTTAAGCTGACATCAGTTACAACAGAAAATGCAGAATCACCTACGCACCAAGACATTTCTTACAAGTCTCCTGATAAACACAGGTCTGTTTATACTGTTTTTTATCCTGATTTACACCCGTTTTGGCACCACGGATGATGTAGAGATGCAGATGGTATTATCAGGACAAGGCGTTTTGCAGGAACCCTCGGCCTACCTTAGATATAGCCACCTTTTAATCGGACAGGTTCTGTCAACATTATATACCTGGTTTCCTGATATTCCCTGGTATGGGAGTTATCTGACAATGGCACATCTGACCGGGATGACTGCTATTCTGTACAGCATTCTGATTATGAAGCCGGATAAATTCCGTTTTATGGTCTTTATTTTTTGTTTTCTACTTGGAGAAACTGCTATGCTGCAGGAGTTACAGTTTACCTCCTCATCAATAGTATTAGGTACCGGAGCCACCTTTTTATTATCTACAGCAATAGTAAATACCGGAGACAATCGGCAAAAGTATTGGTACAGTATAAGTTTTTTGCTATTGATGATAGTAACAATGATACGATGGGATTCTTTTCAACTGATCGTAGTACTTTCCACACCATTATTACTTTATGGAATTTTTAGTAATCAACAAAACCGTATCAGGAAGCTGATTTTCTGCACAATCATTCTCCTTTCAGCCTATTGTGTTAACAAGAGTCATTATCTTATTCAAAACCAAGACCCATCCTGGGCAGAATTCAATGAATATAAGCACAGTCTTGCAGCCCATGACATCCTCGATTACAGGAAGCCACAATATGAATGGACAGAAGAGACATCAGATGATTATTTCTACAAGGTAGGATGGGAATACGAAGATTATATGTTGTTCAGGCAATGGTTTTTTGCAGATTCTACGGTATATGGACTAAAGCAATTCAAGGCAATACAAAAAACCTTTCAGGACTGTCCTTATCCACAGGAACATTTTGAAGAAAGAGGCTGGCAATTTTTTATAGAAACACCAATGAGTGATTATATTTTCTATAGCTTTCTGTTTATGTCAATTGTTTTGATGCTGATACGCGGTGGCAGGTGGACCTATATTCTTATCGGGACAAGTCTGATATTAGTCATCGGGATACTTGGCAGTTTATTTATATTCAAACATTTGCCTGAAAGAGTAAGTTATCCTATCGCCTTTTATCTGATTTGTCTGGGTGCCTTATTTATAACATACGACAAAGAGGTAATGAGAAAAACCAAGTTTTTCGCATTATTTTCAATAGGGATAATGGCAGCATCCAATTTAAAAACAGTAATAAGAGAAAGCAGTGAAACCGCTATTGATAAGATGCACTGGACTGCAGCCCTTGACAGCCTGAAAGCAGAACCCGGTCAATTGTATACAGGAGGAGGAGATTTTTATATGCAAAAAATCCTGACTCCCTTTCAGAACAGCAATGTCCCTTTGTTACAGGATTTTAACATGCTGGATTTTGGTCACATGTCAAATTCTCCCTCCTATTATAAACAACTTAAAAATTTCGGGATAAAAAACATTCATAAAGAATCCGTATTGCGGGATGACCTCTTTTTCGTACATCGGAAGAATTCCTCCTTTATGATGTGGTATGCTAATTTCATACACAGGCATTATAATATACTTATCGAGTTTGAATTGATCCGAAGCGAAGAAAAAGTTGATATAGCTGTTTACAGAATCAGAGAACAAATAAGGGAGGAGGAAAACTCACAGGGAATCAGCCTCAGCAATATGCATTTACATAATATAGAATCAAAAGATCCAAAGAAACTGAAAGACCCTACAATAGAAAGGGGAGATTTTAAAGAAGAAGAAACTTTTTATTTTACAGATTAGGCAAAGAACAAAAATATAATTATATTGATGCTTCTAAAAACTGTACAATTTATAAGGCCCCTGAAGGTAATTTCAATGAAAAAAGCATGAGTCTTCGTGTATACACCCACAAAAGCAAAGAGAAATTAAAGCTACATCCCAAGGCATTTGCTAGTGGAGGCGAGGGAAAATTGCACAAGATACTATCTCCTGCAGGCTGGACAGGACATGTTGTTAAACTTTACCACCCTGAAAAGCTGACCTCAAAAAAGGAACAAAAAATAAACTACCTGCTCAGGCATCAACCTATCACTGAAAACAGGAAATCAATTGTTTGGGTAAAAGACATAATCAGAGATGAAAAAGGTCGTTTTCTGGGATTTGCAATGCCCTTCATAAAAGGAGAAAAATTAGAAATACTTTGCAGCACGAATCTTCCAAACAAATTAAGAAATAGCTGGTATCGTTTTCACAGAGAATCGGAGGATTCCATGGAACTGCGTCTGAAGGTCTGTTATAACCTAGCCTCTGCAGTACATAAGGTACATGCCTGCGGGCGGTATATTCTGGTAGATTTAAAGCCTGACAATGTCATTATTTCTCCCGATGGTTTACTTTCTCTCGTTGATTTGGATTCTGTTGAAATTACAGAGAACGGGCAGGTATTATTTGAAGCGCCTGTAGCGACACCCGAATTTACCCCTCCTGAATATTACAAAGAGAGTTTACTAGACCCTACACAACAGCAATCCTGGGACAGGTTCAGCATAGCCGTAATATTTTATAAAATAATATGTGGAATTCATCCATTTGCAGGCACATTTTTACCTCCCTATGAAAATGCCAACAATTTATCTGAGAAAATAAAACATAATTTATTTGTTCACAGTAAGTCAAATCAAAAATATACAAACATTACCCCTCCCCTTCATAATACATTTTATTCATTGAGCAATTCTGTTCAGGAATTATTTATCAGGTGTTTTGAAGTAGGTGGCAAATCCCCGGAGAAACGCCCCTCAGCTTCAGAATGGTGTTCTACTTTCATGCAACATCTTGACCTGCACCGATTCAGGGTTTTGCCTTCCAAACAAATAATACAACCTATAAGTCCTGCATTATTCAAAAAGATCAGCAAAAAAAGTGTAGCACCAGACATTTATGTAAATAAGATAAAAACAGAAAAAAAACCTATTGATAAACTACCATTACAAAAACCTGAGAACTACAATAAAAATTTTTTAAGAAGAATTGCATTGAGTATATTATTATCAGGTATATGTTTTTCCATAGCTTCCCTTGTATACAGGAATACAGCAATTGGGTTTATAATATTAATTTTTTGTTTTCTGGTTTTTTTTATAATCTGTTTTTTGAGTTTTGGAGGAAACCAATACGAAATAATAAACATTGCAAAAAGGGAAATGGATAAAAATGAAAAATTTCTTAAAAAGCAACGAAAACTATATAATGAAATAAAAAACCATCTAAGTAATTTCTTCAATAAATTAACCAGTCAGAAAAATAAAATTTATACACAGGGAGGAAAAGCAGAAGGTCTGAAAAAAGAACTTCAACTTATTCTTAATGAAATGTTTTCATCTCTTAAAACAGAAGACAAGCTGGCAAAGAATTTACTTGAGTCTGAAAATTTTGAATATGGTTCGCTAAAGGACAAGTATCTACGTGCTATGCATACTCATCCTTCATTTTCAGAATCAGTTTCTTTAGATTCGGAATACAATGCTATAGATTTTGCTCTTCAGGAAGAGATGGAAATGATACAAAAAAACATAAATAAAGCAATTAAAAGAAGAGAATTTGAAACAAATGACGAGGAGGAGAGATCCCTTCAAAAAATTAATAAAAATAAAAATAAGATTATCAATGAAATCAACCAATACAGAAGAAAATTAATGCTCACGCAGAAGCAGGAAGAAAAAAAGTTGTATTTCAAAATATATCGTAGTGATTTAAAATACAAAAGTAAAATTAAAGAAAATATTGATCAACGAATAAGTTTATTCAAAGAAGAAATTGTTACTTTTTTAGAAGACAATAACATCGTGAATATAAATCAGATAAAAAACATAGAACCGCCCGGCATTTTGCATTTGGACAAAGGAGTTAAAATATCAGTAAAGCCTTTGAAGTATTATCAAATTAATCAATTGATAGAATGGTGGCATGAATTAAGAAATATTCCGAAAAAATTACCCGATAATCTAAGAGTTGAAATTTCAAATAAATACGAGAAAATATTGAAGGATTATAAAAAGATCCGCAAAGAGGATTTTGACAATATTGAAAATGAAATACTGAAAATAAGAAAGGAAAAATCAAAAGAAAAATATGATTACAGACAGAAAATAAAGAAATCCAATCAGTTAAAGATAGAAAAAATCAGAAACAAGTATAAAGAAGAAAAAGAATTTCTGAAGAAATTATGGACAGAAAGGGAAAAAGAAGAAAAGGAAATTCATGAAAGATACAAATCGTCATTTGACGAAATTCTTAAAAAGGCACAACTTATAGCTAATAATGCAGATATTAAGATTAAAACACTCTATGGAATAGGAAATATTCCGGAAAAGGAAATCAATCAATATCTAAGTAATTTGAAAAAGTATGAACTTGGTTTGAAAAGACTTGAGGAGGAATATTTGCGCCTGATGGAAAGTACCTTACGATGGGAAGCAAAAATGAAAAAATACAATCAAGTTATAAATGTAAATTTCACCAACCATCTGAAGTTTATGTTATATTTAAAATCAAGTTGATCAACTACTACATTCGAATAAAGATCCAAATAAATGAAAACAGCAGTAATAATAGGTTCAAGTGGACTGATTGGAAAGGAATTAACAAAACTCCTACTTGAAGACGAACGTTATACTAAAATCAATGCCCTAGTTCGTAAACCTTTGGAAATAAACCATGAGAAACTGGTGCAGATACGATATGATTTTGACTGGCCCGAAGGGGAACATGTTCATGGCGAGGATTTTTTCTGTTGTTTGGGAACCACAATAAAGAAGGCCGGGTCACAGTCAGCTTTCAGAAAAGTAGATTACAACTACATTATACAAACTGCAGAAACTGCCTTGTCAAATGGAGTCAGTAAGATGGCATTGGTATCCTCGATTGGTGCAAGTACAGAATCGAAGGTATTTTACAGCAAGGTAAAAGGAGAGACAGAAGAAGCATTGGGTGCATTGAATTTTGAAAGTCTACATATAATGCGCCCCTCTTTGCTATTGGGAGACCGGCCTGATTTGCGAATGGCAGAGATAATAGGTGCCTTTGTAAGCACCGCCTTTTCCTTTGCTATCCCCGACAAGTACAAAGCTATAGAAGCAAAAGATGTTGCAAAAGCCATGATTCAGGAAATAAACAGCGACAAAAAAGGAATCAACATACTGGAATCTGACGAAATCAGTGCATCAATTAAGTCTTAACAAAAAACTATGAAAAAGAGGATAATCAGTATAATACTTGTTTTCATGCAGCTTTGTGTTTTTGCACAGATGAATTCGGTAGAATATAAACTCTATGAACTACCCGATGTCCTCTTCTACCCTATCGAGGTACCTTCCGGGTATACAGAGGCCTATGAAATACGTGTAAAACAGCCTCTAGACCATAAAAACCCTGAAAAGGGCTATTTTTATCAGCGGGTTTTTCTGAGTCACAAAAGTACTGAGGCAGCTACCGTAATAATTACAGAAGGATATAACAGAGGCCGCAACCGAGTATACGAACTTTCCCGTTTACTGCAAGCCAATCAGATAGATGTGGAACACAGATATTACGGAAGAAGCCTTCCCGATACTTTGGATTATCAGTACCTGACTTTAGAACAGGCCACTGCCGACTTGCATCATATCAATCAGTTATTCCGTAATATATACAAAAACAAATGGCTTAGCACCGGAATAAGCAAAGGAGGACAGACGAGTATTTTTTACCGGTATTTCTATCCTGAAGATGTAAGTGTTACGGTACCCTATGTCGCCCCCTTGAACCTGGCTTTTGAGGAAAAGCGCATTTATGATTTTCTGGATACGGTAGGCAGTGATGAATGCCGTAAAAAGATTAAAGAATTGCAGGTCCGCTTATTAAAAGACAGAAAAAAAGTGCTGCCTTTAGTCAAGTGGTACTCTAAGGGTGCCGCCTTAAACTTCAGTTATCTGACGATGGAGGAAGCCTTTGAATTTGCGATATTGGAATACCCCTTTTCCTTTTGGCAATGGGGAGGAAAATGCAACGATATACCGAACAACAAATCAAGTTTGGACGAGGCACTTGACCATTTACTTTCTGTTTCAGGTATAGATTTCTTTTCTGACAAAGACATGCTTTCCTATGCCTCACATTATTATCAGGCAGCTGCACAGATGGGGTATTACGGATATGAAACAGCCGAGTTCAAAGGATTGCTGAAAGCCTTACCTACCGACAAAAATCCTCATGCTGCCTTTACACCCAACAAGATGAAAGTTAAATTTGACAACAGCCTGCCTCTGAAGGTATCAGAATGGCTGAAGGAAAATGGCAACCGATTTATATATATCAATGGTGCATTGGATACCTGGTCTTCCACTGCAGTACCGGTATCTGAAAAAGTGGATGCCCTTTGGTTTAATCTTGAAGGGAAAGACCACGGTGGGGCAAGAATTTCAAATATGAGTGAGGAGGAGAAGGCAATCCTTACAGCAAAGTTGACCGAGTGGCTGGAATTGGATGATGAATAGATTAATAAATTTTATAAAAAATAATATTAATAATCCCTTTTTTTTCTGCTATAGACGAAAACAAGAATGATATTCAGGCATTGATAAAATAACTATATTAAACAATATCAAATCGCCTTACACTTATCAAAGAGCCATGTTTTTTCAGATTCTTCAAGATAAGGAGATATTGACGCATAGACTTTTTCATGATAGAGGTTGAGCCAGGCAATTTCCTTAGGTGTTAACATTGCTTTATTGATCAATTTAGTTTCAACAGGAAAGAGTGTAATAGCATCAAAGGCAAGGAAATCATCATTTTTATGAGATTGCACACAGAGCATCAGGTTTTCAATACGAATACCATATTCATTGGTTTTGTAGAATCCCGGTTCGTTGGAAGAAACCGTTCTTTCCTTCAGCGGAGTGGAACCACGGGCAGTAGTGGTACTTTCTGCAAAGCCCTGAGGCGGTTCATGAACTCTGAGGAAGAAGCCCACACCGTGACCTGTTCCATGTCCGTAGTTAAGTCCTTCGTTCCAAAGGTTCATGCGGGCAAGCACATCGAGTTGCACCCCGGTGGTACCTTTGGGAAAGTGAGCGGTCTGAAGGGTAATATTCCCTTTCAGTACAAGGGTATAATGCATTTTTTGTTCCTCTGTCGGTTCATCGAAACAGACCATTCTAGTAATATCGGTGGTACCATTCAAATATTGACCTCCACTGTCAATGAGTAACATCCCTTCATTACTGACCAAAGCACAGGAATCTTTTTGAGGGCGGTAATGTACAATCGCACCGTTCCCTTTATATCCAACAATAGATGAAAAGCTATCCCCTACATAATCTGCCTGCTGCGCTCTGAATGAGGACAATTTTTTAGCTATTTCATATTCACTGACTTCCTTTATCAGCACAACATCTTCCAACCATTTAAAGAAATGTGTCAGGGCGACCCCATCTTTGACCATCACATCCCGAAAATGATTAATTTCAGTATCATTTTTAATTGCCATCATAGGCATGATAGCAGAAGAAGATTGAATAACCTGAGCATTTATCAGCGAAAATAAATCCCAGCTGAGGGCAGCTTTATCGACATAGACAGCATGTGATTCAGGAAGAGCATTTAGTACTTTTGAAACATTATAATAATCAGATACAAAAACACCGGCAGCCTTCAGAACAGAATTGAGGTCATCAGGCACCTTATATTCCTGAATAAAGAGTTGCGCATCATGATCGGAAATAAGCAGATAAGAAAGAGCAACGGGAGTAAAATCTATATCCCAGGCTCTGATATTGAGGGTCCAGGCAATTTCGTCGAGTGCAGAGACAAAATAATACTGAGCGCCGGCATTTTTCATTACCTTCCGAATAGCCGACAATTTATCTTCCCTGCTATTGCCTGTATATTTCACATCGTGTTCATAAACCAAAGAAGAAGGCAGCGAGGGTCTGTCGGGCCATACCCTGGAACATATACCTTCGACATTTTTGACGGCAATATTTTTGTTTTTAAATTTTTCGTTAAGGAAAGCCATTTGCTGAATGGAAAACAAACTCGCCTCCACCCCTACGGAAGCATTTTCGGAGAGTATCCCTCCTAGCCATTCTACGTGTTCGGGGGCATGTTGCACCTGTTGTTTATGCAAGGTAATTTCAGAACCTGTCAATTCCGTTTCTGCTTGCAAAAAATATCTGGAATCGGTCCACAGTGCAGAATAATCTTTCAATACAATCAATAAGCCAGCGGAACCTGTAAAGCCGGAGAAGTAGGTTCTGTTTTGCCAGCATGGAGCAACATATTCTGATTGATGCGGGTCATTAGCCGGAATAATCAATGCATCAATATTGGCACTGTTCATTTCCAGTCTGAGCTTAGATAATTTTTGGGCTATAGTCATATAAAAACAAATAAGGTTAGAAAAGAAGGGAAAACAATGTAGAAAAACACGGGATAAATCTACAATTAGAATCTAAGATAGAACAGAAATCAGAAATCAAAAAAAAGCAGGCAAAAATTCTTTAATAAAATCAGAAAGGATAGCCAATGGCAATAATAAATTTATGTCTGTCTTCCAGTTTGAAGGGATCGAAGTTCCAATATTGAACTGTTCCGTTTTCTTTGAGGCGATACCCCTGTGGTTCCCGGAGTTGCAGGGCAAAATCGAAACGGAAGATAAAAAAGCTGAGGTCTACCCGGAGACCAAGACCTGCACCGATAGCCAATTGTTCATAAAACTGATTAGAGAAAGCACCTGTTTTAGCGTTTTGATAAGGGAGGTCAGGCGTCACGTCATCAGAATTCAGCAGCCATACATTTCCGATATCGACAAAGACAGCGCCCCCAATCCATGAAGTAAACATAAACCGGTATTCACTGTTAAATTCCATTCTGACGTCACCTAACTGAAACTCGGCACCAGGAGTAGACTCCTGATTACCCGGCCCGAGGTATCTTAAGTTCCATGCACGCATACTATTGGGACCACCGAGTGTAAAACGTTTAATGAAGGGTACATCCGTTTTATCAGAGTTACCATAAGGAACAACTATTCCCAACATAAGACGCGAGATGAGGGTATGTCTTTTATGTAATTTATAAGAGTAGCGGATATCGATATCCGAACGAAAATACTGCGAGTAATCCACTTCAAAAAACGTAAGTTTTTTATTCGGGTCAATGGCTTTATCAAGAAGGTACATCAGGTTACCAGATACTTCAAAATACGATTTAAAAAACCATGAACCACCTTTCGTTTTATTTTCGGGCGTACTGAAAATATAACTGAAGTCCATAGAAGGAATAAGATAGGAAGCCCTTAAAGATTCATATAATGTAATATTATTAACCCTCAGTAAATTTGCAAAATCATCATCGAGGACAGGTTCGAGAGTTAAATTAACCAGTACCGGGTTCCACATAAAAGTATGTTCCGTTCCTTTGGTCCATTCATAGCCGATTTTGGTATAAAAGGAGCTGATTTGAAAGTCAGAAGATTGTTGTAGATAATGATAGCCCAACGATATTCTTGTCCTTGGGTTTTCCATTTTGAACATATTTTCAAAGAACTTTAGTCCGAGGAACCGTGGAAAATACAAAGAGGTTTCAAAATTAACATCAAATAAATTGACCGCCTGACCGAAAAAAGTATTTTCAGCAGTGGAGTCGTAGCCTGTAACTTTAAAATCGATTCCTCCCTGTGCGCTGAATTCGAGTGTCTCAGCACCTTTGAAGATATTTTTGTTTCTATAAAACAAATTAGTAGCAATACCGATACTCGAACTATAGGCGGTGGTATTATTATTATTGAGTTCAAAATCAAATCCAAACTCTTGTTTTTTAGAAGGTTGCATTTTAACTAGGCAATCCAGGTTATTCTTTTTACCATTAGAAGAGGGAACAAATTCAATTCTTGGGAAACGAAAAACTGCCAAATTGTTGATAGACCTGACAGATTCCTGAGTTGCCTTATAGCTATATAAATCCCCTGCTTTAATAGAGATAACGTCAGAAATTACCTTATCTCTGATATAATGACTTTTCCGTTCCTGTTGAAAAGAGGCATTTTCTCCGTTTTTATTTTTAATAATTTTCCGTAGTATAATATGGACAATTTTATCTTCGGGCAACATATCATTCCGTTCGTGCAGGGTAACTTTTCTGAATCTTGGCAATGAACGTTCCACCCAACGAATTTTTTCACCATTATTCTTTATTTCTTCCTTAAGAAGGATATCATCGGGCAACATAATATCATCCCCTTTGAGCAGAATTTTCTTTTGTCTTTTTTTGATTGTTCTTTCAACAACAATGAAGGAATCTTTTTTAATTTTTCTTTTCTGATGCGCCTTAAGGATGTATTCATTGGGAGTAATAAAAACATTGGCAATAGAATACACCGGATGTAAAACCGTAGTATCGGAGTAAGGGAGTACTTCCAGATAAAGATTAGCTCTAGGTTCCCCCTGTTCAGGATTTTTTTCGAACAGTTTAGCTTTAACAGGCTTCACTTTTATGGCATTAACCGTATCGGCCTGAAATACGATATAATTCATATTAAAGTCAAAATAACCTCTGTTTCTTATAGCAAGGGTAAGTCTGTTTTTTT
Organism: uncultured Aureispira sp.; assembly: GCA_905480075.1. Classification (GTDB taxonomy): domain Bacteria; phylum Bacteroidota; class Bacteroidia; order Chitinophagales; family Saprospiraceae; genus Aureispira. The sequence continues at coordinate 12,085 of CAJQOX010000164.1, forward strand.
CTTCATTAAGATTAGAAAGTGAAAGATTACTTCGGGGTTTCAGGACGGTAAGGCCTTTGATATCTTCAATGATATTCTGAATGAGGGAATCCTTTGAGAAAAAATGAATAGAATCGACCAAAAGGGGCATACCCGTTTTGATATTATAATTAACAATAGCCCTGTGATTTTTTTTTATAATATTATACGTTACTTCAGCATGGTAATAAGATTTATTATTAAGAAATCTTTTCATGGATTCAGCAGTCTTCCTTGTGAGTGCCGTGTCTAAAATAACAGGTGAGGTACCAACTTTGTTGTGCAGCCATTTTTTTAGGCCATTGGATTTTCTGCGAACCGTATCGGGCAGAATCGCATGATGTTTTTTGGAGTATTTAAAGGGAATTGCTAAAGTATCATTAGCATGGTAAACCCATTGTCTGAAGCCTTTGATAAAGGATTTGTCGGGAGTTTGTCTGATAACGGTAGACAATTCATACCATAAATTGTCAAAATCTTCTTGAATTTTGTAGTTTTGTTCCAGGAAATTAAGTTTATTATTAACCACCATAAATTCATCAAAAACTCTTTTGCGGGGTTTTTCTGCTGAAAGGGAGTGATTTTTTAAAAACTTACGATTTCCACAACTGCTACAAGCAAGGCAAAAGATAATAGAGAGAAAAAAGAGGTAAAATTTATATTTCATAGACAGAACAGAATTAAAACCAAGATGTTATCCAAAGCAAAGATAAAGTACATACAATCACTTCATCAGAAAAAAAACAGGCAGAAAGAAAGAGTTTTTATAGCTGAAGGAGTAAAGATCGTAGAAGAAATACTAAATCAAAACCAATTCAAAGTTCATTCCTTACTGGCAACAGAAAGCTGGATTAACAAAAGTATTACAATTTCCAATAAATATAAGGGAAAATTAACAAGAATACACTCTAAAGAGCTCAAAAAGATATCGACATTAAAAAACCCCAAAGAAATTCTGGCTTTAGTTGAGTTTTCTAATACTTCAGCAGCCCCCTCAGTCACCGAAACATCCCTGAACCTTGTATTGGAAAACATACAGGACCCCGGCAACATGGGAACAATAATCAGAATAGCTGACTGGTTTGGGATAGCCAATATTTTTTGTTCTGAAGGATGTGTTGATGTATACAACAGCAAGGTGATACAGGCAACAATGGGTAGTTTTCTTCGGGTAACAGTGAATTATACAAATTTAGAACAACTATTTAAATCGCATTCAAAAATTCCTGTCTACGGAGCTGTTCTTGGAGGCATGGATATTTATAAAACGGAGCTGACAGAACCGGGTTTTTTGCTGATAGGCAATGAGGGAAAAGGACTCAGTCATCCTATTCAAAAGTATATCAGCAAAAAAATTACCATCCCGAAGCAGGGTGCTGCAGAATCATTGAATGCAGCAGTGGCGACCGGTATTTTGTGTTCCTGTTTCAAGCGGAAATAATATTAGACCTTGTGGAATCCTGAACAGGAAATAAACAATCAGGACTTCTGAAAACCCATAACGGCAGAATATTCTTTTTCGAAATCTGAAATTTCCTTTAATTTTTGTTCCTCTGACCAATTGAGCATTTCTGCCATTCTATCAGCAATAAGAGGGTATAACTTTTCAAGTGACGGTCTTTCAAAATATAAACGTCCGGTTCTTCTGATCAGGTAATCACAAAGATTATTAGTCATTTCATAATTGACAGCATACCAAAGTTCAGCATAGTGAATACATTCAACTTTATCTTTAATAGAAGAACTGAGTTCATACGCTTTATTAATGATCAATTCAATATTCCTTCCGTATTTGTAAACCAAAGTCCTGACCTCCAAAGCATCAAGACCTATTTGTTTTGCCTCACCAGTAGATTTGTAAATGAACTCATTGATAGCTTCCGGGGAGTTAAAATCACCTCCTGAAAGTTTAAGGTTTTGTGTTTGTGAATTACTTTTTTTGTGCATAGTTTTGAAGACAAAATTGAGCACTCTTTCAGCCATTTTTCTATACCCTGTAAGTTTGCCGCCGGCAATAGAGATAAGACCGGTTTCAGAATAAAAGATTTCATCTCTGCGGGACAATTCCGAGGGAGATTTTCCTTCCTCATGGATTAGTGGTCTGAGTCCTGCCCAGGAGGATTCTACATCACTTACATTTAGTTTGGCTGCGGGGAACATATAATTGATGGCATTGAGGATATATTCGACATCCTCTCTTTTAGCAGAAGGCTGGTCAATATTTTTATCATAAAAAGTGTCGGTAGTTCCGATATAAGTAATTTTACCCCTTGGAATGGCGAAAACCATACGGCTATCTGCTTTAACATCAAAATACACCGACTGTTTGATAGGTAATTTATCGAAGGGAACAACGATATGAACACCTTTGGTAAGGTGGAGGCGTTTATCATTTACTCCTTCCTTATCTTTATTTCGGATGGTATCGACCCATGGGCCCGCTGCATTGACCACTCTGCGGGCAATTATTTTGAGAGATTTCCCTGAGAGGTTATCCTTTAGGATAGCCCCCCCTACGTAGCCATTATCTTTATATATAAACTCGCTGACTTCAAGATAATTGAGAGAGACCGCTCCATTTTGAACAGCCGTTTTCATCGTTTCAATAGTAAGGCGGGCGTCATCGGTTCTGTATTCATAGTAGAGGCCGCCGCCAAGGAGGACATCTTTGCGAAGCAGGGGTTCCAGTGTTTCGACCGCTTCTTTTTCGAGCATTTTTCTACGTTCTTCCTTATCGACATTAGCCAGTCTGTCATAGACCCAAAGACCAATGGAACTGAGAATTTTGCCGAGGGACCCTTCTTCAATGATAGGCAGCAACATTTTCTCGGGGATAACCACATGCGGGGCATTAGCATGTACTATCGCCCTTTCGACGCCTACTTCGTGAACAAGACCGAATTCAAGTTGTTTAAGGTATCGGAGTCCTCCATGAATAAGTTTGGTAGAACGGCTTGAGGTACCCCAGGCGTAGTCCTTTTTTTCAACGAGGGCAACTTTGAGGCCACGGGTTACTGCATCGAGGGCAATACCTGCCCCGGTGATTCCACCCCCAATAACCAAAAGGTCAAATTCCTGAGATTGAAGTTCAGACAAGTATTTTGGGCGGTCTATTGCAGAGAAAGGAGCATTCATAACAGAGATAAAAGATTAAACCAGATAAAAAAAAGAAAAAACCGAATCAGCAATGTAAAGGTAGCGATAAATACAAAATTAATCACAGAAGGCAGAAGAAATAACACCCTGCAATAAAAAAAAGTATTTTCAGAATTTACCACCAACAGTGAGACCAACAAGGGTAAAAAGCGAATGATTCTGAGCACTCAGATTATTCCCATTAATTATTGCAATATCAAGACCTACGGCAAAGGAATTGAACCGAAATTTCAATCCCGGATTGATGAGGTATACTGCATTAAAATCATATCCAACGACAAGGATAAAACCAAAGTTAATATTCAGTTGCAGCCCCATATCCTCATTAAAACTGAAGGTGTTACTCCATCCGATATTCAGCGGGCCAACCATTATTAATGAATACAAGCTATAATTATCCATTATTAAAATCAAATTTTTTCTTCCCCAAATTACATTAATACCAGGACGATAATTTCTCCCGTTCCCCAAATACCATCTATTCCCGACCCGAATTCCAGCAACAGGGTAATTATAAAAAGAGGAGTATTGAATTGATCCATCAAAAAATAATCATTATTAAAAATCATTTCATCATAATCGTGGAATTTATTGTTTTGGATTTTATTACCCTGTCATCATAAACTTCCGGCGTATTTTTAATCTGAGTATGTATATTATTACAAAAAAGGGAAGTAAAAAAATAAGTACGGGTAGTAATTTCATTAAACCATGGATTTAAATGAATTAAAACAAGCAGATTATTATCCCGTAATAATCAACAAACCTAAGATAATAAAACAGTCTATAATTTGATCTGAGATTCTTTAAATGCAAA
>CAJQOX010000165.1 GCA_905480075.1 uncultured Aureispira sp.
CATGGCTGTTTTTCCTGCAGCGAGTTTTTCCTGAGCAATGGCAAACATAGCTACGGCTGCCCCCCCTACACTAGTGGGTGTTACGGCAGAGGAGAATTCCCACATCATGACCAGTTCAAAACATTTTTTCCAGGTAAAAAAGCCATTGGTAATAATCCTGAGCCGGACCATATAGCAAAAATGCCTGAAACACATAAAGAAACAGGCCATTCCAATCCAAAAGAAAACATGGTTGCTGAATTCGATCTTGCCAAACTCCTCTGCATCAAAATCCTTGATAAACATATAGGCAACTACTGCAAGGCCAATCATAGCAGCCAGAAAAATTCTGACCGGGCTGATCGAGCTCAATACCCCTGCATTTTCTTCTTCTTGTTTTTGAATTTCTTCCGTTTCCTGTTCCAACAATTCTGTGTTAAACATTATTATATTCAAAAATATTAATCAAATCAATATAGTAAACTATTATTGACTGATCTTTTTTATACTAAAATCATTCACTCCCCCTGCATCCACGAGAAGAATCAATTCCTGCTGCATGAGTTCAAGTATTGCCAAAAAAGTAAAAATTGCATGCAAGCGATCCTTACAAGCCACAAAGATACCTTTAAAAGACATTTTCTTCTGAGTATTAAGACTTTTTAACAAAAAATCTCTTCGTTCTTCTATAGTATAGTGATGATGTACTACAGTATGCACCGTTTTTTCCATTCTGAACTCAAAATCTGACAAGACAGATTCATAGGCTTTAAATAGTTTAAACAAGGAAAGGTCTTCGAGTTCAGCATCAGACATGACCTTATTGGCCAATTGTTGAATTTCATCCACTACATTTCCTCTTAATGTTCTTGCCCCCTTATTTTTTTCCATTTCCCTCAACTCCTCAAGGACCGCCTTATACTTGCGGTATTCGAGCAAGCGTTCCACGAGTTCTTTCCTCGGGTCAATTTCATTACCCTCTTCATCTACCTCTTTCCTTGGCAGCAACATTTTTGCCTTTATCCTCATGAGAGTAGAAGCAACCAAAATAAATTCTGAGGCAGTATCAATATTCAAATCCTGCATCTCTTTAAGGTATTCCAAAAAACCATTGGTGATGGAAGATATAGGAATATCATAGATATCGAGTTCATCCCTTTCGATAAAAAAAAGCAGGAGATCGAAAGGACCCTCAAATTCAGGAAGTTTTATTTTGTATGCCAAATTATTGTCTTTTTACTTTTCCGGGAAACGGAATGACTTTGCTATTCAGTTTTTTTAAATTATAATATTAACTTTGTACCTTAAGCCCTTGTAAAATTTACCTACAAATAACATTTGTTGATTTTTGATTATGAAAGGGGTACAAAATTAGTGAAAAATTATATTAATGGAGCTAAAAGAACAGATAGATTTAAATAATCTGCCACAACATATTGCCATCATCATGGATGGCAACGGCAGATGGGCGAAACAAAAGGGCAAAGCGAGGGTGTTCGGACATAAAAACGGGGTGCAATCTGTCCGTGAAGTGACCGAAGCAGGTGCCGAATTAGGCATTAAATACATGACATTGTATGCTTTTTCCACTGAGAACTGGAACCGGCCAAAATATGAAGTTACCGCTTTGATGACCCTTTTGGTCTCTACAATCCGCAAGGAAATTGCTACCCTTAACAAAAACTCTATCCGCCTGAAAACCATCGGGAATACTGAAATGTTGCCCAAGGCTGCACAAAAAGAATTAGCCGAAGCGATAGAAAGCACAAAAAACAATGACAGAATGACCCTCATACTTGCCCTGAGTTACAGTTCGAAGTCGGAGATTGTTTCGGCAGCAAAAAAACTGGCACAAAAGGTAAAAGATGGTCAGATCAACATAGAAGATATCAACGAAGAGAGTATAAGTAATTCTCTGCACACCAAGGATTTCCCTGACCCTGAACTGATGATAAGAACAAGCGGGGAAACAAGAATCAGCAACTTCCTGCTGTGGCAGCTTGCCTATGCAGAATTGTTTTTCACACCCGTTTTCTGGCCCGATTTCAGAAAAGACCATTTATATGAGGCAATTCTGAATTTTCAGAACCGCGAGCGAAGATTTGGTCTTACAAGTGAGCAGATCGACAAAACAGGCAACTGATCTTAACATTTTTTGTGTACAATATACGGAACTAATTTATTGTTTGGGAAGTTAAAATTTTGTAATAGGTTTGATTAAGAATTAAATGTTAATACGATTTTCACCATCAATTATTAATCTGTTTAATCTTCGAACCCGAACATTATTTAATCCTTTTCATATAATATAACTTTATGCGTATTTTAATTTTTACTACACTCGTTACCCTCACGTTTTTAAATAAAACCATCTCCCAAAGCACCTCCACCCCATTGGAATATATCGAACATTTCAGCAAGGAATTCGTACATATTCAAAGTCTGCAGATAGAATACTCCTCCTTTTTGGTCTATACCCGTAGTGATATTGCTGAAGATAAACGTCAGGAATTATTAAAAGCTACCAAAAAAATTCACGACAGATTTGAAAATTTTGAAGCAATGGAAGATGACAAGGGGGTAAAGGCAAGTGCTGTGGGAGTACTTGAATCTATGTTGGATATCGGTAATAAAAACTATTCCACGCTTGCCGCCGAAGAAGTGGGCTGCCACGATTGCTTCGCCTCTGTGCTGAAGGAATATGAATTCAGCGACAAGGATTCTGAAAAAATGGGCAAGGGTATGGACCAACTGATAAAAAATATTGATGTCTTTGCCGCTGCCAATAATATTGAAATGATTGAAGATGCCACAAATCACGAAACGATGTTGGGCAAAATCAACAGGTTAAACCGCTACCTTAGAGAGTTGGACCTCGCTAACATGGAGGTACAATATGCTGACAATGAAATCACAAAGGCAATGAATAATAAAGATTATTCCAAGGCCAAGGAAATGGTAAAAAACCTGTCGAAGGCGGCTGCAAATGCCGCGAAACGTCTGAAAAAGGTTGAACGGATAAAGGAGGATGTCACCGCTTATACTCAGTCGCAGAAACTGGTGGATTTTTTCAAAACCACTGCCAAAACCATCTACCCGGATATGTTGTCTGCCTACGACAAAAAGGGAAATGTTATCAATGAAAAAGTGGATCTGTATAATGAAAGTATTCAGAAGCTGAACAGTAAAATTCCTACGCTTACCAATAAATACGAAAACGCCAAGCTAAATCTGCAGCAACGTCATATCCCCAAGCCGCAGACCGACGTGAAAAGGATATAAAAAAAAATCTGCACACCTGATAACGGTGTACAGAATGATTTTTTTAGCAGATCGCCCTCTTTTTCTCTCTCAGGCTGCGGTGAATCCTGAACAATTCGGCGATCGTCTCCGGCAATTGCGAAAACTTTCCTTTCGACCGTTCATCGTCGGACCATGAGACCGGAACCTCCTTTATTTTATATCCCTGCATCTGTGCCAAAGCTAGCACTTCGAGGTCGAAGGACCATCCGTCGATCTGCGTTTCTGCAAAAACCCTTTCTGCCACGGAAGCCCTGAATGCCTTGAAGCCACATTGTGTGTCCACAATACCGGGCAGCAACATTTTCTGAATGATGATGTTGGCGAATCTGCTCCATATTCTGCGGTACAGGGGTTGTTTGTTTTCCACTACCGCACCTTTCACGTATCTTGAACCTATCGCAATGTCTGCCTCCTCGGTCAAAAGCGGCAGTACAAGTCCCCTCAGCTGTTCGGCAGGAATAGACCCGTCGGCATCTGTCATGACCCTTATCTTTCCCTTTGCATGCAACATTCCCACTCTGACGGCATTTCCCTTGCCCCGGTTTTCCTTGCATTTAATGACCCTCAGGTTGGGCATTTGAGACTTCAGGCTTTTTACAAATTCTGCGGTACCATCGTCAGAACCGTCGTCGACTACCAGAATTTCGTAAGTCTGACAAATATTCTTCATTTCCTTATCATAGGATTCTAAAGTAGGCTGTATTCTATCAACTTCATTATATGCGGGTACTATAAGACTTAAATCTTTCATGATCTATAATTTTTAATGTTAAAATAAATGATAAAATATGAGGGCAACCCTCCTGATATTCAGAAGCGGACTAAATTAAAAATCCTCCTGATGTCTGAACTTATCGAGGCGGCTGCCGATATGCGCATAGGCATGCGGGCAACGTTTGGAGCATGATTTTTTCATATGGAAACAGGCTTTGATGGTTTCCACATTATATTCTTCTATGGGCTTTGCCGGAAAGCCGGAACGTGGCTGACAGAGGTGAACGAGCCCTTCGGGGTCTATGTGAAAATAACGGGCTCCGGAACGGCATTTCCAATCCAACTCCTCCCCTTTCACAAGCGGCAGCTGAAAACTGTCGTTGAGAATTGCAGGCAAACGGCCACGGAGTTTACGTATCTTCATGTAAGCATCCTGTGTCTGTTGATCGAGTAGCATGGCAGAACCTTCTGCATCTCTGATAAGGGAACATTGCGTATCGAAACCCAGGTCGAGTACAATTTTGGCAACCTTTACGGCCTCTTCGGGGTCAGAGGAACCTAAAACGGTATTGACCCTGACTTTAAAGTCTGCATATTTTTTCAACATCTGCAATCTCGGCAGCAAACTATCCATTGTTTTGCGGGAAACCTCGTTGCGCTTCAATCCGTCGCAGGATATCTGAATGGCATAGAGTCCGGCATCATTGAGTTCCTTTATCAGCTTGGGCTTCAGCTTGAATCCGTTGGAATTCATCATCGGTATCATGCCCGAATCGTAAATATAGCGCACCAATCCGGGTGCATCGGGATGCAGCAGGGGTTCTCCGCCGTTGAGGGTAACAAAGACCACTCTCAGCCTTTTCAACTCATCTATCCTGCCTTTGAGCACCTCAAAGGGTACCGGTTCAGAAACTTTATCGTATTCGTAGCAATAGCCACAGGAAAGGTTGCATCGTTTGGTGATGACTATCTGTGCCAACAAGGGTCGGTAAGGGTCAGCTGCAGCAGCTATTATATCCTTCGCTACTTTCAACTCGTAGAGCTTTCGCTTTATCTTTGGTGTTGCTATTCTATTTTTCATAATCAAAACTGTTTTATTATCAAAAAATCATTCCATCAAAAAATCAGTTATTATGATTTGCAAATCGTTGTCTAAACCCGCTGAACCTGCCGAAAGGTTCCTCCTTTAATGTCAAAGAAAGCTTAAAGAATTCTTATTATTTCTTAAAACCAGACTTAAAAACTAAGATTTACAGACAGGGACTAGCAGCACAAATGACTACAAAACAGCCATTTAAAAACACAAATCAGCATATGTTAAAACCTTATCCGACAGAAGAGAAGGCTTGGTACCGAAAACCATGATTCAGTACCATTTTTTTTTGAAAGCCCGCTTTTTTGCAGTATTTCTGATTTAAACAAATGAGTATAATTAAGAATATTTTATTGTAAAACGGGGAATGGAAAAAGCGACTTTCAAAACCCTGAAAAGCTTTGAAATGATGTTCTGATTTTAATGATTAAAAGATAAAACAAAAAGATGAGCCTGCTAAAAGACGGGGTAAAGGACACAGATACTGCTTATACTGAGGATTCATTATAGCTACGCAGGTGTTCGAGGAACTATTGATCGATTTAGAGGGAAGGATTCATGATTTACAAAAGTAATCTTATCAGTGCATTGAAAAAGCACCAAAGCAAAATGAAAATCCTATGCCAATCAAAAGAAAGGCACTTAAAATCAAAGCTCCTGCAAGATTATTATTTTTTCCCATCAACATCATGAAAACCCCACTAATGAAAAGTAAGATGCCATGTCCGCAGGAAAGCATAAAAACCATGAACATCCCTTCAAGTCTATCAAATACCGGAAAAACAATGGTATAAAAAAGGAAGACCGCAAAATTAATCTTCAGTACAGTGGAGGTACTTGTCAAAGCATTTTTTTCCTTCTTATCTACAATTTCATTATCCTTATCTTCCATGATCAAATTTTTTCTGTTCAATAATTATTTTTAATGAGGTCTGCCTGCTCAATTTCGTTTTGTATCCCTTTCAACTTTGTTTTCAGTTCATTATTCCGGTAAAAAAGGTTCATCGTCTCAAAGGGAATGATCTTTCCGGAGGGATCTACGATGTGCACACAAGATTTTTTGATGGCCCGCACATCGAAATCGTAGGCATCCATAAAGTTCATGATGATGATACGAAAGAGATTGCCATAATTGAGTTCCGGGGCTTTTATTTCCGGCAGGCAACAAAGCAGATGATGAAAATCTTCCTGAACGGTATCGACCGAGACTCCTGTGCTGAAGATATCCATGACTTTTCCTTTGAGCACCTTATCGTGTTCGTAAACGATGGTATTTTTTGTCTCATTCAGCAATATTGCCGGGTCTATCAGGCTTGTCAGCGGATAAGCCTTTCCTTTTACCTTCAGGGCATAGCCCATCACGAGGGCATCCGGGTTGCAGGGTACCGGAATCAGGTCATTGGGTTTAAAGATGTCTGTTTGTTCCAGAATTTTTCTTCTGACTTCGGTATTCGTCAGCCGGTCTGTTTCGGGGTTGAAGTTCTCTGTCCTGCCGCTAATCTGTATAGGTTGAAAGGTGACTCCTCTGACAGATTTTTGTTGGAGGGCAAAATTGACAATTTTTCCGATCTCGTCATCGTTCAGGCCTTTTTGCAGGGTCACCACGAGGGTGGTAGACAGGTTGAGTTTATTGAGATTTTCCAGGGCTTTGCTTCGGATCTTGCTCAGGTCCTTTCCTCTGAGACTCATCAGCGCCTCTTTTTTGAAGGAATCGAACTGCAGGTAAATTTCAAAGCGGGGCATATAGCCTGCCAGTCGTTTTGCGAATTCAAAGTCAGTACCTATTCTCAGACCATTTGTGTTCAGCATCAGGTGCTTGATGGGTTTGGATTTTGCGAGGTCCAGAATTTCAAAAAACTGCGGGTGAATAGTAGGTTCTCCCCCGCTTATCTGTACTACATCCGGTTCGCCTTCGCTTGCCACTATGGCATCCAACATTCTTTCAATTTCCTCCATTGTCCGGTGCTGACCACAGGAGGGAGAGGATTCTGCATAACAAATCGGGCAGGTGAGGTTGCAGCGGTCGGTAATTTCTATAAGCGTAAGGCAGGAATGTTGTTCATGGTCGGGGCAGATACCACAGTCATAGGGACAGCCAAATCTGGTCTCGGTATGCGGTTTCAGCGGATATTCCGAGGCCTTATTATAATTTCTTATCTGTTTGTAATATTCTATATCATCGGCAATCAGCACTTTCTGATGCCCGTGACTTTTGCAGTGTTTGCTCAGGAAGACCTTTTCATCTTCAAAGATAATTTTTGCATTGACCAGGCGGTGGCATTCATTGCAGAGACTTTGCGTATGGTCATAATATATATAGTTTCTTTTATCGCTCATATAGTTTCCACTTTTTCTGAATCCTTTTTCAGGACAGCATCTTTATTAATTGCATCCTCTTTCAATCCGGAAAATTGAAAGATCAATTTAAATATTGTTTTATAATAGTATACTAAACCCAACAAACAAGTTAGCTGAATGGTGCTCAATCCGAAGGAAAATTTGTATCCCGGTTTAATAAAGTCGATAAAAAACCTGAAAAGGAAGTAAGAGATCAGAAAAAACTGAAAGCGCAGCCCCTCTTTGAAGATAATTTTCTTTTCCAGCCCCAAAAGAAAAGCCCAAAGGCCACCCAAAAATACAATTTCATAGAGTGCTACCGGATGTCGGGGGATAGCATCTCCCAAATACAATGCCCAGGGCAAATCGGATGGAATGCCATAGGTTTGTTCATGCACCCCTGCCGACAAACAGCCGATACGCCCTATCATCATTCCCAGGATAAGCGGAAAGGTAAACAGGTCGCCGGAGGAGGATTTTTCGCCGATGATCTTTTTTATTAATTCCACACATAAAAGACCACCGAACAAAGCCCCGACAATAGTTTTGTGAGAATAGATATACATCAAAGAATTTTGAGAGCTAAAAAAGACCGAAGGATTTTCGAGACTTCCCACCAATCTGGAAAAAATCAGCGCACCAAAGGCCGCCCCGACAAATATCCATAGTCTGTTGGACTCGGAGATAGGGTCTTTTTTCTGTTTTCGCAAATACAGGAAGTAGCGAAAACCCATCGTGATACCCAACACTTCAAAAACAAGGTGGGCGCTGATACTGAAGGGACCGATACCGAAGGTGAGGGGGAAAGTCATCAGAAGTATTTAATGCGAATAATTTTTCAGCAATATGCTGATTTATACTTTAAAAACCAAAATTAATATAAATAAGCGGTAGAATTGAGACAAGAGGAAAACTTTAAAATTATTTTTATGCAATGATAGGTCATAACGGGCAGAGGTATATATTTTTCGATGGTACAAATCAACAGAAGGCCCCTCTAAGGCAGGGTTTTTCAGGCAATATTAATATAGCTTAGGGGGGGACGATATGATCAGAAGGGGTTTTTAATGCTTCAGGAGGGGTTTTGGGTTAAAAAACGGGGACTTCAGGGCATATCAGAATTCATGGCATCAGGATTCTATGCAGCTATAATTTTTGAAATTGACAACTAATTATAGTATTTTTACGTACATACATAGCAAATAGTCTGCCTGAAGAAAAAGCTGCTAAAGTTGGGTAAAATGTGTATTATGACAAAGAAGAATGTATTACTTCTGATGAATATTACAGCACTAATATTTATTTTGCCCATTGCCTTTCTCTTAAGACTATCATTGCGTAACAGGTTAATTGATGTACAAAAAACCCCAAAGGAAATTCAAGACAAAATTTTCTAAATCAAGGGTATGTTTATCAGAGATGCCTACGCAAAGCAAGCTTATTCTTAAATCAAAAACAATTATGGAATATCTGATTAAATTCCCCAAAGGGAGCAATATCGCTCTTATCCTGGCATTGCTCAAAGAGTTTAATGTACAAATTGAGCCCAATGTAGAAACTGACTGGTTTAATGAACTTAGTCCTGAACAACAAACTTCATTAAAAGCTGCTGTTAAAGAAATAGAAGATGGCACAGCCAAATTTGTTTCTGACGAGCATGTCAGAGATAGAGTAAAACAGTTTTTTGAACAAAAAAGAGGTGAAAAGTGACCATACTTTGGAGATCAGTAGCAGAAGACAAATTCTTGGCTACATTGGATCATCTTACTACTAATTTTTCTCTAGAAGCAGCTATAGACTTAGATGATTTGGTAACTAAATGCGTAGAATTTATTGCTAATGGAATAATGTCAGGTATTTATTCCGAAGAACTGAGAGCCTACAAGTTCACCATTAAAAAATATAACATTCTAGTGTATCAAAAAGAGCAAGACCTTTTGTATATCATTGATTTTATTGCAAGCAGAACTGACCATAATTTAAATCAATAAAATTTAGCGGATTTTGAGCTGCTTTTTTTAGCTGCATTATCAATATA
>CAJQOX010000166.1 GCA_905480075.1 uncultured Aureispira sp.
TGGCTTTCCCCCATAACACAGAATCCGCTGCATGCCGAAACTGAATACCCCGCACCGCACAGAAAATACTCCGGCTACCACGGATACTGGCCAATTTCTGCCACCGAGATAGACCACAGGCTCGGCAATGAAGCGGAGCTCAAAGAATTGGTAAAAACAGCACATTCCAAAAATATCAATGTCATCCTCGATTACGTGTCCAATCATGTACACGAGGAAAATCCCATCATAAAGGCACATCCCGACTGGGCCACAGCCCTGGATTTGCCCGACGGCAGAAAAAATATCAGAATTTGGGACGAACAACGCCTCACCACCTGGTTCGACCTCTTTCTGCCCACCCTCGATTTTTCGAAACCCGAAGTCATAGAACTGATGACCGATTCGGCCCTCTATATGCTACAGAAATACGACCTTGACGGCTTCAGACACGATGCCACCAAGCACATTCCCGAAGCTTTCTGGCGCAGACTCACGCAGAAGATCAAACAGAACTGTAAACGGCCGGTCTATCAGATAGGGGAGACCTTCGGCAGCAGGGAACTCATCGGCAGCTATGTCAGTTCCGGGCAGATGGACGGTCAGTTCGATTTCAATCTCTACTTCGACCTTCGTTCCGTGCTCGCCGGCGAAAAATCCTCCTTCCGCAAGCTCGACGAATCTGTGCATGCCTCTATTCAGCAATACGGCTGCAATTCCCTCATGGGCAACATTACAGGCAATCACGATATTTCGCGATTTATCAGCTATGCCGGCAAGGGCCTCCGCTTTTCGGAAGATGATAAAAAGGCCGGATGGACCCGCGACATTCAGGTGGAAGATACGGTAGGTTACGAAAAACTAAAACTCCTGACCGCCTTCATCATGACAGCGCCCGGAGTGCCGGTAATCTACTACGGAGACGAGATAGGCATGCCCGGCGCCGGCGACCCCGACAACCGCAGGCCCATGAAATTTGAAGGGCTGTCCCGCTACGAACGATCGGTCAGAGATAATGCTAAAAGACTGATTGTCCTGCGCAAAAGTCGCATGTCGCTGATGTACGGCGATTATCAGACCAGATATCTTTCTGATGAAGTCTATGCCTACAGCAGAAATTACCTGGGAGAATCGACCCTCATACTACTCAATAATTCCGGAGAAAAGAAAGACATTAGCATCGATAATGTAGAATACAACCTTCTCCCGTATTCCTTTAAAACAATAATAACAAAATAACCATGCAGCTAAAGAATTACCTGATGATGCTTCCGCTTTTGTGGCTGATGTCCTGCGGAGAAACAGAGAAAAAAGAGACAGAAAACACAGCGGAAGAACCACAGGCCGAAGCCTATGTAAAGACCGTTCCCGAGTGGTCGAAAAATGCCACTGTCTATGAGGTGAACCTCCGTCAGTACAGCACAGAAGGAACCTTCAAAGCCTTTCAGAAAGACCTGCAGCGCATCAAAGACCTCGGCATCGACATCCTGTGGTTTATGCCCATACATCCTATCGGCGAAAAGAACCGCAAAGGCTCTCAGGGCAGCTATTATTCCGTAAAGGATTACAAGGCAGTACATCCCGAATACGGAACGATCGGGGATTTCAAAGCCCTTGTTGAGGAGGCACACCGCCTTGGAATGCATGTCATCATCGATTGGGTGGCCAATCATTCGGCCTTCGATAATGTGTGGGTTCAGCAGGGACATACCGATTGGTACACCCCCGATTCTGCCGGCAATCTTCAGCCGCCTATCGGCACCGATTGGTGGGACGTGGCCGATTTGAATTTTGAGAACAAGGAGATGAGGGCCGCTATGATAGATGCCCTGAAATTTTGGCTGCAGGAATGCGATATTGACGGCTACCGCTGCGATGTGGCCGATTGGGTGCCCACCGATTTCTGGAACGAAGCACGGGCCGAACTCGATAAGGTCAAGCCCGTATTCATGTTGGCAGAGGCCGAAAATCCCGAACACCATCAAAAGGCTTTCGACATGTCCTACGGCTGGGAATTTCATTTTGTGATGAACGAGATCGCAGAAGGTAAAAAATCCGTTAAGGATATCAGAAACTACCTGGACAACAAGTCTGCCCAATTCGATAAGGATGCCTACCGCCTGCATTTCACCTCCAATCACGACGAAAATTCCTGGAAGGGTACCGTAAAGGAACGCTTAGGAGATGCCACAAAAACCTTTGCCGTATTGGCTGCCACGATGGAAGGTGCGCCCCTCATTTACAACGGTCAGGAAGGGGGGCTCGACAAGCGGCTCGAGTTTTTCGAGAAAGACCCTATAGAATGGAAAGACTGGTCGATGACAGAATTTTATAAACCCCTGCTCGCTCTCAACAAATCCAATCCCGCCCTGTGGAACGGCAAATACGGCGGTGACCTGAACATTTTGTCGCCACAGTCCGATACCCTCGGCTTTGCCTTCAGCAGAACAAAAGGGGAGAATGAAGTCTTCTGTATCTTCAATTTTTCGGGAGAAAGCAGAACCGTCGCCTATGACAACAAAAATCTCAAGGGAAGCTACACCGAGTTGTATGGCCGTGAAAATCTGAATTCTGAATCTTCCTCAACAGAAATAGAAGCCCGGGGCTACCGGGTCTACCACAAATAACAGTACAAATATGGAGCATACAGAAAATA
>CAJQOX010000167.1 GCA_905480075.1 uncultured Aureispira sp.
AATATACCTGAATCTGACAATAGACCCTATAGACCTTAGTGTTAACCTCAATGGTATTACACTGGAATCGAATGAAAGCAATGCAAGCAGCTATCAGTGGCTCGATTGCAATAATAATCAGGCAGTTGCAGGAGCCACACAGCAAACCTTCTCCCCGGCTATCAGCGGTGATTAAGCCGTGGAAATCTCAAAGTCAGGCTGTTTGCTTGTCAGTACCTGTCATAATGTACAGGTGACAGTCATTGCAGAGGCAGAAGAAACAGAAAATGAAATCAGACTCTTCCCGAACCCTACAGAAGGCAGTGCTACCCTGGATTTGGGCAGGCTATATGAAAGCGTGCAAATACAGATAATAGCATCGAACGGAAAGCTGATCGAGAACCGGACAGAAAATGCCTTGCAGCAGACAGAAATAAGTGGGAGAGACTACCCTACCGGGCTTTATATGATAAGAATTAATACCGGCAGCAAAATTATCAGTTTAAAACTAATAAAATCATAAATCATTTCACATCATTTTGAAGGACGCTTCAGCTCAAAAGGCTGAGGCGTTTTTTTTATTGTAAAAAGAACAAAAAACAGCTTCAGCACCCTCCCTTATCAGTTTTTTCATAGCTTTGTTGAATATTAATCCAAAAATCAGATAATCCATTAATCAGATAAAATAAAGAAGGATGTTTAAAAAAGAAAATACAGCAGAGATAAAGAGCGAATACGAGAGTTTTATTGTTAAAATAGAAAACAATATAGCACATGTAGTGATCAACCGGCCTGAGAAGGCAAATGCCATGCACCGTAAAGCCTGGGAAGAATTGAAAGAGATTTTCGAATTGATAGATGAAACGGAAGCAGTGCGGGTAGTGGTGCTGAGTGGTGAGGGCAAACACTTTTGTGCCGGCATTGACCTGAACCTTTTAATGTCTTTGTATCAACTGGTGGAACATGAATGTGAGGGCAGAAAGCGAGAGAAGCTGAGAAATATCATACTGGACGGGCAATCTGCTATCACCGCTATAGAAAAATGCAGCAAACCTGTCATAGCAGCCGTACATAATGGCTGTATTGGTGGAGGCGTTGACCTTGTAGCGGCCTGTGATATGCGTTATGCTACAGAGGATGCCTATTTTTGTATTAAAGAAATAGAGATGGGTATGGTAGCCGACCTGGGTACACTACAGCGTCTGCCAAAGATCATCCCCTATGGTATCGTCAGTGAAATGGCCTATACAGGACGAAGGGTTTATGGCAAGGAAGCAGCAAGCATACATCTGGTAAACCGCTGCTATGAAAACAAGGAAGTGATGCTGGAGGATGTACAGAAAATTGCAATGAAGATCGCTTCAAACACGCCCCTCTCCGTTCGAGGTACAAAACACATATTACAATACAGCAGAGAACACAGTGTGAAGGATTCACTGGAGTATATGGCTACCTGGAATGCGAGTATGCTGATGTCAAAAGACCTGATGGAAGCCTTTGAGGCAAAGATGAGTGGTCGGGAAGCAAAATTCATGGATTAAATAGAGAAATATGCAACTCTTAAGATGATAATTATGTTTTAAGACTAAACAATCAATTTGAGATTTTTTTGATGGAAATAATTAATATAAAAGATTGGGGATTGAACATCGACATTTCTGCCGAGACGCCCCTCCTGATATCAGGACCCTGCAGTGCCGAGACTCATGAACAGGTTTTGGAGACCTGTACAGAGATCTCAAAAATGGGTGTTCAAATACTCAGAGGCGGTATTTGGAAGCCCCGCACCCGTCCCGGGTCCTTTGAAGGATTGGGCATTATAGCCCTGCCCTGGCTGATAGAAGCCGGCAAAAAGACCGGACTGCCCGTCTGTTGTGAGGTGGCAAATGCCTATCATGTAAAGGAAGCCCTGAAACACGGAGTAGATATATTATGGATAGGTGCCCGCACCACTGTCAATCCCTTTGCTGTACAAGAAATAGCCGAAGCACTCAAAGGCAAAGATATTCCCGTAATGGTTAAAAACCCCGTCAACCCCGACCTCGAACTGTGGATAGGTGCTATGGAACGGCTGATTCAGGTTGGAATTAATAAGATAGCCGCAATACACCGCGGATTTTCGGTCTACAACTCCCCTAAATACCGCAATCAGCCACAGTGGGAAATCCCTATAGAACTACACAGAAGACTACCACAGTTAGAAATAATCTGCGACCCGAGTCACATAGCCGGCAAACGTGCCTTGTTGTATGAGGTGGCGCAGCATGCACTCGACCTGAACTTTGACGGCCTGATGATAGAAGCACATATCAGTCCGGATACCGCCTGGTCGGATGCCCTTCAACAAGTAACTCCGGCAGGGCTGAAAGAATTGATGGAACAGCTAACCACAAGACAGACAGACAGCAGCAACCCTGATTATCTGAAGAAAATCAATCAGTTCCGGGAATTGATAGACGAACTGGATTCGCAAGCATTGGAACTGATCGATCAGCGCATGGAAATCGTGCGCAAGATCGGCAATTACAAAAAGGAGAGCAACATAGCGATACTTCAGATAGAAAGATGGATTTATGTGCGTGAAATGTGTATCAAAAAAGCTAAAAAACTAGGAATTTCGAAGAAATTTGTGGAAGAGTTCATCAACACGATACATAATGAATCCATACAGCAACAGACTAGAATAATGCGGGAACAGGATAAATAAAAGAAGAGCAAAAACAGTATTAAAAAAGGTCGTTCCGGAAAACCGGAACGACCTTAATATTTAAAAGTATTTGCTATAAAAAGCTATACTGATTATTGTTTTACGAAACGTTCGGTAGAACTACCTTCAGCAGTTTTTGCAGTCAACATATAAACACCTGACGCAAGGGAAGAAACATTGATAGATTTAGTTTCCTGCGTTACATTAGTACTATTCATAATACTAATAACCCTTCCTGACATATCAGTAAGAATATACATAACATCAGAAGCGTTATCAAATTTAACATCCACATTTAATACATCTGTAGTTGGATTAGGGAAGAGGTTCAATTCAGCACCTTCTGTTTCCCATACGGTATTATTTCCAGTAACAACAGCAGCACCTTTATTAAGATAAAGTGCAATTGAAGGTTCAATATCTGCTCCAAAACCAACCCAGTTCCAGTCACCGATACCAGCAGCATCAATAATTTTGACAGGTGCAGCATGAGGAATAAAATCAGCAACAGAAGTCAAACCTGTATTTAGTGAATAATTAATTTCCTGTGCACCGAACCAAAGACCATTATCACTATCGAAAGTAGCCTGTCCCCCTACAGTCAAAACGGAAGGATTTTCATAAATAGAAACAAGATAAAAGCCATTATCTACCAGACTTGCCATAGGGCCTCCGGAACCCGGGTCGAATAATTGATTTACCGTAGCAAGATAGTAAGTCTGCACCGTTCCTGCCGGGCAATTTACAATCCCTGTTCCTACATTTGTTAATTCAGAACCATCAGCATCCATGGTACCGTTAGCGGCTGAATTACCTGATCCATCAACAAAATGATAAACATTAATTGCCAGGTCATGAGAAGCAACACCTGTATAACCTGAAGACACATAATAGCGGAAGTCAACTGAGTCGATGCGAAGGGTATCCGTCATACCTCTAGGGAAGTAAAACATAGATCCATATTCATAAGCCTGAAAAGGGCCACCTGAAGGAATAACGGGTCTTGTGTACCTTACTTTACCATCTTGTGCTCTGATTCCACATTTAGATAAATAATTAGGATTCGGAGAAGCAGGACCTGTAATGATAAATTCGTGGAAGGTAGTATCATTAGCAGAATTAATATCAGCAGTATCAGAACCATCGAATTCTACCCAATATTTAACGGAATAAGTACCCTCACCATAGGTATTAATAAAAGAAAGATCTCTTAAAGATTTGACAAGAATAGTATCATTGGCAGAACCTGCAAGCAGAGAATCAACTACGGCTATCGTATCGAGGTAAACACCAGTAGTAGTAAGACCAGACAAGGCATCAACGAAATCAATAACTACTCTAGCACGATATTCAACAGGAGGAAGTATATCATAAGGGCCACTGTTTTCAAGTTGCATACCCCAGAACCATTCTTTCAAATCAGTAGAATCGATATTGATAGTAGGAATCTGTCTGTTATTACCAATTTTCACATCAGTAAAAGCACCACCAAGATTATTTGAATTAGGATCGGGTTTAGAGATAGCAATATCAGGTCCAGAAACAGATTCGACAGAAACATCATCTACAATATTGTAGTAATAACGACCGTTGAATCTGAATTTGATACGACAATCCGTCAAATTGGCAACACCGGAAGTGATATTGTAAAAAGGAGCCTGAACCCACCCTTCATCAGGATCAGCATTAGTAGCCTGAGGTTGAATAGTATTAATATCTACATCAGTCCAGGTAGTACCACCATCTACAGACATAGAAATGAAATATTCATTAACAAGAAAAGCTCTCCATCTGCTATAAAATTTAACGATCAAAGGTTCGTTGGAATATCCTGAGAGGTCAATTTTAGGAGAAATGAGTTCAGCAGTCTGATAAGCAGGCGCGACACCTGTACCAAAAGCACCTGCAACTCCTGCATTATCGAGAAAATCTGAATCAAAAAGGGCAACCCCATTGGCCATAGAAGGAGAAGAAACTACCGGTTGATTCATACCATAGGCACCCTGAGATGTTCCGGTAAGGTTTCTCACCCAGTAGGAATCCCCGGGAAATGTACCTCCTGCACCGGCAGAAGAAACACCTTCAGAAATAGAGAGGGCAGTCCAAGCAGTGTCATTTAAAGGAGTTG
>CAJQOX010000168.1 GCA_905480075.1 uncultured Aureispira sp.
CTTCTTCAGGATTTTCTTGAGGTCACCAACCTTTACACCAAAAAAGGGTTCTTTTGCACCATGTCTGAGGAATGTTTTTTTTGTGGATTCATTGCCGTAGCCTTCCAGAGTCTTCATTATCTCTTTTACATCCATTTTATATTAATTTTGGAATTTTTTAATCAATAAATACAAAATGTAAATTACTTATTAATAATATATTTTAAGATAAAAGGAGGTTAATTTTCTGTGATTTTATCAAAAAAATAAAACAATGTTATGTGTAAATAAAAATTATGATTGAAAAAACTGAAGATATTGAGGGTCTTCATCATCAAAAATTTCCTTCCCTTCCAATTGAAATGCCTTTGATAATTCTTCTTTCGCTTTTACTAATTTATTCAGTTTATACAAACATTGCCCCAGCCTGAAATGTATAAATGCATTTCCTTCCCCTTCAACTGAACTTAAGGCTTTGCTTAGGTTTGCTGCAGCTCTTTCATATTTCTGAAGCATAAAATTTATGTCTCCCATAGCAGTCAGCAGCCAGGTGCCGGAAGGGTATATATTTGAGGGTTCCGGAAGCAGGTCATAAGCTTTTTGGAATTTCTGAAGAGCAGAAAGCAACTTGCCGCGTTCCAGATAAGATTCTCCCTGTTCGCAGAGTACTTCAATTCTGTCAAAAACTTCATCGCCCGGATAATTCATTTAAAGTCGGTTTTTTTATGAAATGTATTGGGATAATAAATAAGGCAAAACCCCTGTTAATAACAGAATTAAATAGTGGCCCCTTTTTTCAAATATACCTCTTTTTTGTAGCTCGCTAATGTAAAAGCCAAGAGTGAATAATATCAGTACTGCACTGATAAGTGTTTGCCAGAAAAGGTAATCCCACTTTTCAAAATTGATAAAATCCACAATGCTGAAAATTATTATTATCCCTATATATACCAATAGCAGTTCCAAAATGTTTTCTTTGTTATTCCAGATACAAGTACCGATGACAAAGCTGAAAGTTCCCGTAAAGATCGATTCTATGGCAAAATGAACAGGAATTTCAATGAATTCAATCAAAAAAGTATTCTGAAACATAGAACTGACACCTACATACAGACAAAGAACCGTAAAAATAATCCATACCGTTGCTATCCGTCTGCCGTTGCTGACTTTCTCTTCAGAATGTTTATCCAATAATTCTTCAGGCATATATTTTATGCTTCTGTTTATAAATTGGTTTCAGGATATTTCTTCCTGAAATCATCCAGAAATTCCTGCATTTTTTTCTCGGCGCCGGCAAGTTCTGTCGGATTGTAATCAGGAATCTGCCCCTTCTTCTCAGGCATGCTTTCAATATATACGGAGGTAGACGGAAAGGCAATATGTACATTCAATGATTCCGCAAGACGTAATATACTGAAAATTAATTCCTCCTTAATAGCTAGGTCCTTGGCATATTCTGTTGTATTGAAATATACCATAAACATAACATCAAGTGAGGATGCACCCATATTGTTCAGATGAATGAAGTGTCTGTCATTCATTGTCATAGGATGTGCCATATTGATTTCCTTTAATCCAGCTATGAACTTTTCTATCAGATCGGGAGGAGTATAATAAGCAAGACCTATCATGGTATTGAATCTTCTGAATTGCATCTTTCCCATGTTGTTGACTGTCATATCTACCAATGAACCATTCGGCACTGAAATCAGGGAGCTGTCAGTAGTCCTGATTCTTGATGAACGAAAACCGATTTCTTCAACTGTCCCTACTATCTCTCCGCTGCTTATAAAATCTCCTATCTTAAATGGTCTGTCCGCATAGATCATAATAGATCCGATCAGATTTTTTACAGAATCCTGCGCAGCTAAAGCTACCGCAAGTCCTCCAATAGACAAACCGGCAATCAGGGCGGTAAGGTCTACTTCAAAAATATCCAATACATACATACTACCTCCAATTACAATAAATGTTTTTAGAATTTTAATAAATATCGGTAATAGTTGATCATCGGATTTACTATCGGTAAGTTCTACAATTTTAAGGAAATAGGAGCGGGCGAGTTCTACAGAGTTCAACAATAAAAGTACAGCAAAAACAGTATTAAATACCCTCAAAGATGCAAGAAGATAATAACTGATTCCTACAGGTAGCATTAATACTGGAACAAAAATAAATACGACATAGGCTACCACCATATAACTTATAATGCGGGCAATTTTTTTGATAATGTCCGGGTCGAAATGATCTTTCCCTAATTTGGTCCTCGCAAGTAACCGGAAAATAACATTCAGAACTCTCCATGTAATAAAGTGCAGCAGGAATGCTATACCTATGAGTACAAGGATTGCAAGATATTGCCAGCTTTGCAGACCCATTACTTTACGGCCTCCCTTAGGCAATAATTCCAGTAATAAATGAGAACCCAATGGATAAACTTCCCTGTGAAGTTGTGGGATTATATCTACACTTTCTGATGAATAGCGCCAGTAATCGGCCAATTTTCTGTTGACTTTGTCTTTTCCCAATGTAGGTCTTACCAGATAAATATGTGGTAAAATTTTCGGAAAGGGAATAAATACATAGTTGCCACTAAGAGAATCTTTATAGTCAGGGTCATCCGGTATCAGGTCAGGACGAAGCAGTAAACCTTTACCATCGAGGATTTGCTTAAGCTTTATTGCAAGTTCTTTACTTTCTTCCGTTATTTTTTTCCCTTTACCAATAATTGCCATTGCAGAACTGTCAAGCTTGTAGTTATCTTCCTGCAAATAATAAATGTGCTGAAAGGCTGCTTCCTGAGGCGTAGTTAAATTTCCGGTCGGGGCTTCCTGTTCTTTTTGGGCATTTGTATTGATAACTGTTGCTGCACAAATGAAAAGTATTGTCAGTGTTTTTGTAAATAGTTTGGGATATGTAAGCTTCATTTTTGTTAAATATTATTCTTATTGTCAAAATATAGAAAAGCTTTCTAATTATTTAGAAAGCTTCTGAAGGCAAAGGTCTGTATTTTAAGTTGAATTCCCTACTATGTACTCCCTTAATTATAAATCAGGACTGTATTTATTTGTCACCGGAGTAATAGGTGGCATCTTCAAGGATATAAAGTAATCTGAAAGGGTCATATTCCCCCTTGTCTGTAGTTCTGTTCAGACGGAGGGTTCCTTCCAGAATAATAGGCTTATCCATTCTGTAAATAATCGGATTTTTTGCAATGATTTCTATTACGGATTCAGGGCCGGCAGCACCGCAAAAGTAACAGGAACTATATGAGAATTTAGAAAGGGTCATTCTGCCCTTTGTAAGGTCGGCCGGAATAATAAATCCTTTAAGGAAGATTTTTTTACCATCCAGTCTGATTACTTTTTTTCCGAAAGTAGGGGTATTGTCAAAGTTTTCAGTTACCGGGTTGAATTTTGCCTTAAGGCTGACATCCTCCATAGTTTCCCAGTAGTTTACTTTTGTCTTTTTTAGTTGAGCTTCAGCAAAGTAGGAGCAACTTATTGTTAGGGTTAAGACCAAAAGTATATTTTTCATTGTACAGTTTAATAGTTTCTTAATTTTTTATATTCTTGTTTCTATGCAAAAGTATAAAAAAATAGTGCCAGTTTACTGTAATTTACTTATTTCTTGACAGGATTATTGTGATTATTTAAAATTATGTTCTGTCAATTTAATTTTTTTACTATCATTTATTCCAGATTGTAATGATTAAACAGATAATTCCGGGATTTTATAATGAATTAAGGATAATCAGAAGCCCATATTTTTTATAAATAAGTAGATAATAAGAATAATTATCAAAAAAAAAGCCACCCTTTTTAAGAGGGTGGCTTTATATAGATAAGAAATATTTTAACCGAGATAGGATCTCAGATTGTTTCTGTTTGTTACTTTTCGTAACCTGCGGATAGCACGTTCCTTGATTTGACGAACTCTTTCTCTTGTAAGGTCACATAAAAATCCGATCTCTTCGAGAGTCATAGCCTGTTGATCATTTAGCCCATAATAGGCTGAGATAACCTGAAGTTCTTTAGGAGACAGTGATTCCAGTCCTTTTTTTACTTCTACCTTGAGCGATTCATTCATCAAGCCGCCTTCAGGCCCTTCATTTACATTATAGTAAGATAAAGTATCAAGCATAGTCATTGTATCATTGCCTCCCTCATTTCCAACAGGGGCATCTACAGATACATGTTTGCCACTGATACGAAGGATATTACGGACTTCCTTTTCAGTGAGGCCTACCAAATCAGCCAATTCAGAAGCAGAAGGTTCCCGTTCGAATTGCTGCATAAAAGAATGATACGCCTCATTTATCCTGTTGTTAGTGCCTATTTTGTTCAAAGGTAAGCGCACCAATCTAGATTGCTCGACAATTGCCTGCAGTATAGACTGACGAATCCACCAAACAGCATAAGAAATGAATTTAAAACCTTTGGTTTCATCAAAACGTTTTGCCGCCTTCATCAGGCCCATGTTTCCTTCATTAATCAAATCTATCAGTGGAAGTCCTTGATTTTGATATTGTTTGGCAACAGAGATAACAAATCGCAAATTAGCGCGGGTGATCTTATGAAGTGCTTCTTCATTGCCTGCACGAATCAATCTTGCCAGTTCTGCTTCTTCCTCAGAATTAATTAAGCTGATTTTACCAATTTCATTGAGATACTTATCTAGGGATAAGCTATCTCTTTTTGTTATTTTTTGGGTAATTTTTAATTGTCTCATAAATCTGCAAGTTTAGTAGCTTTTGCTTAATTACTTGAACGGAAGTTTTGGTTAAAAGTTTCGTTTTTCTGTAAGAAGGAAATAATTAGATAAGTAAAAAAAATAAGGCACATTAAATAAACATTTTCTTATACTATAATGCTTATATAAATAAATTGTTACCTGTTTATTCAACTTATCGATAAAGAAAAAGTACAATAGAACTTAATTGACAGAGAATTTAATCTTTCATAGAGTCAAAATAGCACTTTTCTTACCATTTCAGCATAAAAACTTATTTCTTTTTTTGAAATATTTTTAATGTCCGGAATATTTCCCAAAGAAGGTATTTTACTGTATTGCAATATATATTTCTCGGAAGGAACATGTTCTCCTCCATTGAAAATTAATCCGTGAACCTTAATATTTCTTTGTTGAAGGGCAAAGATAGAACTAAGGCTATGATTGATAGACCCCAGATAGTGTTTTATTACTAAAATAACCGGTAGGTTCAGTTTTTGAATAAGGTCAATAATTAAATAATCCTTATTGAGAGGTACAAAAAGCCCTCCGGCCCCTTCTACAATTAAATTATTAGTGCTTTCAGGCAAGGAGAAAGCTCCGAAATCAATTTCTTTACCATCAAGTTCTGCTGCGTAATGAGGGGATGCAGGCGTACGGAGCTTGTAGGTTTCTTCAAAAAAATGACTTTTATTATTGCTGATCAAATTCTGAACAGTTTTGCTGTCGCTATCTTCTGTATTGCCAGCTTGTACAGGTTTCCAGTAATCTGCCTTTAATGCTTCAACAAGGATGGCAGAAATTATTGTCTTGCCAATATCAGTATCTATTCCCGTTACAAAAAACTGAGTAGGTGCCATTTTGAATATCTCAGGTTATCAGAAAAAATGAATATAATATATATAAAAAAACAGTTAGTACCACAAAGGTACTAACTGTAAGGGAGAATATTTATTGTTCGGCAAATCAAAAGTAAAGATTTACAAAACATGAACTATGAACATAACAAATAGTATTGTTTTATAATGAGGTCCTCACACCAATATTAAAGTTGAAAGTACTAATATAATCATCGCCGACAACTGTTACTGCATGTCTGTAGACCGGTAAAACATAAAGGCTGATTTTATCTCCGAGTTGACGTTCAAGCCCTATGCCTCCACCTACTGATAAAAACGAATTATTTATTAGCTGCCCGCCTTCAAACTGACCTCTTTCGTAGTCATCAGGATTGATATCCGTGTTTATTGAAATTCCGTTCAAACTAACTTTCTGACTTCCAGTGTAGTCCCTGCTTGCAATGATGTTCGCTGAAATCCCAGCTGTTGCGAAAATCTTCCACTTATCGTTTCTGAAGAATGTATATTGAAGATCTAAAGGAATTTCCAGAATAACCAGATGAGTGGTTACTGATTTTTCAACTTCGTACATATTACCATCAACAGCGGTTTTGTCAAGAAGAATAGTTTCATTCTTCATGTAATTGTTGAAAGAAGCATTCAATCCGGTTTTTACAGCAAATTTTGAACTGAACTCTGCATCTAATGTCAGCCCTGCACCATATCCGATACTGCTGCCCCCCATACTGTTTCCAAAATTAGCTGCTATTTTGGCCAAGCCTCCAAGGTAGATTTTACCTTGAAAAGGGAGTTTTAAACTGAGTTCATTCAATTCGAACACAGGGTCTGTATTCGATGGTATATGGTTAATATCAATTACCTGTAATTTATTTAGTGCAT
This sequence comes from uncultured Aureispira sp., assembly GCA_905480075.1. Classification (GTDB taxonomy): domain Bacteria; phylum Bacteroidota; class Bacteroidia; order Chitinophagales; family Saprospiraceae; genus Aureispira. Next base: position 6,450 of record CAJQOX010000168.1, read on the forward strand.
TATTTTTTAATGCTATTTTTGCATTAGATTTTGCAATAAGGTTTTTTTCATTTCCTGTTTCTGTAAAAGGAACAGCAAAGTCAGATTCATTAATATTGTCAGATCCGGAAGCATTAATGATTGAATTATCGACTGTACCATCTTCACCAGTTATACGGTTGACCGTCTGATTCGGTACCTCATAGTCTTTGTTTTTAGAATCATTTACTACTACATCGTTCGGCGCATCATTTGCCTTTAAGCTATTATTATTAGCAATAAAACTATTATTGTTATTGTTATTGTTATTGTTGTTGTTGTTGTTGTTGTTTCCTGAGCTTACTTCATTATTGCCCTTGTGTATCAGTACTTCTTGAGATGTTTTCGGATAATCAGTTTTGTGATTACCTTCTTCTTTTATCAAATCGGCTATTATCTGTTCCTCTTCAACTACAGTTTCAGTTTTCTGATGATTAATTTTTGATGAATTTATATTTTCTTCATAATTGTCATCATCTGAAGGAGGGCTTAGTGTAGTTGTACTATCATAGTTATTATTTGTATAGTTGGTTTTGTTGTTTGAAGAAAAATTAAAAATTGTAAAAATAAGCAAGGCCATAATTCCTATTTCTGCACTTTTGACCCAAGGGACATAGGGGAATAGATGCCGGTTCCTGTCCAGTTGTTTTTCAAAGCGTTTCCAGTTGTCTTCGTCAAAGGGAAGTTCATGGCTTTTAAGAGCATCTTTAGCCATATTGTCTATCGAATACTCTTCCTGAAGTTTGTCCTGCATAGCAGACCAATTCATCGGGTTGAAGTCAACTTCAAAATTTTTGAGGCTGTCCTGTGCTAATTTATCTATAGAGTCGAAGTCTTTCTTGTCCATGTGGTATTATTTAATTTATTTATAAAGGTTTTTCAGCATTACCTTTAATTTTGTCCGGGCTTTAACCAAGTTTGACCGGGAAGTGCTTTCGGATATTCCAAGCTGAGTAGCAACTTCACGATGAGAATAACCCTCTATTGCATATAAATTAAAGACCGCACGATAGGAAGGGGGCAGTTTTTGGATTAATCCTAAAATTTCCTGTGCAGAATGATTGCTAATAGGGTCTTCCCCGGTTGCTTTCGTGTTTTCTGCATATTCAATGTCTTCAGTGCGATGCCTTATTGCCTTTCTGTAAAAGTCAATAGAAGTGTTTATCATAATTCTGCGAATCCACCCGACAAGGGAAGTTCCGACTTTATAACGATGCAAATAGCGAAAGACTTTAATATATCCTTCATTGATGATGTCCTTAGCATCTTCTGCATTATTTGAATAACGCAAACATATACCCATCATTTTACCATAGTGCTTTTCGTATAGTTCTTTTTGTGCCCAACGTTCTTCCGACAAACAGGCAGCAATCAAGGCAGCTTCAGTTAAGCTTTTTTGATTGTTTTTACTGGTGTATGTCGATGTCGGTAGATTCAAAGCAATAGCCATATTTGAAATAATTTATTCTTCGGAAAAAATAATATTATGGAAGTGTAAAAGGTGTTTGAATATAATTTTCGTTTAATTAAAAATGAGCTTTCTGATTACTGATAAAGAACTTACAATTACAAAACGTTTTAAAAATACATAATGCTGCCATGAAAGTGTATTTTTTTTGATTTTTTATTTTAATTGATAATCTTTATCTATAAACGCTTAATTAACAGTGTATATTGAGTGGGTAAGGTGATGTTTAAAAAAAAAGAATAGTGGGTGACCATTTAAAGGCATTAAAGGAATAGTGCTTGTCTGTCAATATGGTAATGTCCTTCTTATTAATGCATTCATTTTGTTATTTGTGAACTATCTGGACAAAATCTATTTCAAAATCATACAATTGTCGATTCAGAAGATTAATATATTCTATTATTTGAAGGGTAATCCAGTGGCCTGATTAAAGGAAAGGTATTTTATTCATTTGGTTTTTTATAAAAAATAGGACTTGAAAAAATATAAGTACCTTTTGTGTCATATCGTTCTAATACAGGGGCAAATGCAATTAGTTGAATATTCATCTTTTGGGTTTTATTGTCCCAAATCCAATTTTGAATAAGCCTTATTTTTTTTATGTTCTCAGGGTGAAATTTATTGGGGGAAACCTGAATTATTTCTTCAAAGGTTTCAGGGTCAAAAGTTATTACTGTATCTGAAGCTGATTTAATGCTTTTAATTGCTTCTGCAGGAAGGGGAGAGAGTTCATTGGTAGGGTAGTACAATTTTGCCTTCTCCGAGTTTTTGATTGCGTGGTCTATTATGGCGTCAAAAATTTCTCCTATATTCTGTTCTCCCTTTATGATTTTTAAATCCTTTTTATCTATATCTCTGCCAATACGTTTGACCCAGTCTACAGAACTTGAATTAAGGTCGAGGGCCTCTAATGTTTCTTTTACGGGCATCCAGAAAATTGGCGTACAAGTGTGGCTTCCGGTTTGTTTATTATATTTGTTTGCTATTGGGGCAATCGCAACTGCACTTACTCCAAACTGATGTGTTTTTGAATTGTAATGAAGAATCTGCTTCAACCTGAATACCTCAATTTTATCTATATCAATCTTGTTGTTCACTATTTGAATTATTTCCTCATAGGTCTTCGGGTCGAAGGTTATTATTGTATCAGGTGTTTCATTCAGGATTATTTCCTTATAGTCCGTCAGATTGAATTGTTCCCTGAGTTCAGAATCCTTGTACATGTTTATTTCTGAAGGATTAAGATTCAATAATCTGTAGGCAAGAGAAGAGGGGTTGCCAATTATTTGATTTTCTTTAATCTGGTTTTGAATCTTAAGGGTGTGTACTTTGTTGATTCCTTCTATAGAGTAGTGTACTTTCATTTTTTCTGTGCCAAACTGTGAACTGTTGATGTTTGGTGTATAATATGTGTATACTTCTGCCGCCCAGGTTATATCAGAATTGTTTAATAGTTGATCTGTATGATTATCGGCAAAAGACGAAAATGAAAGACTGACTAAAAGACCTGATATAATGAATTTTAAATTCATGACTCTAAGATTAATATTCAAAATTATTATGTTGTGGGAATAAAAAAAAATGAAGGGGTCTGTATTAATTCTTTATAAAATTGTTGAGTACTTAAGTTCTGCCAATTAATACTGTTTCTTACTTTAGGTACAAAATAACGGGAATTATTTGAACTTAAGGAAAGTTTCTTAATTTAAATATATGTTAAATATTAATTTGCCATTGGCTTGATAAATGTAAATATAGTTGTTTGGTTTTCGAAATAAAACAAATATTAATAAAAATGTTTTGTTCTTTAACACATCAATTGTAAAAAAAAAATCCTGCCCCGAAATTAAACGGAACAGGATTGTTGTTTATTGTAAAACCTTTTCAGGTATTAGATTTATCTGAAAGCAACTTTGGTTTTTGTAGGATTCAGGATCTTCTGAGCCTTTGCGCCATATCTTTCACTACTTGCAAGCCCTTCAAGTTGTTTTTTTGCATCATCCACTTTTCCTGTGCGGGCATAAGCCAATGATAAATACCATTTTGAATCTTCCTGTATCATCTGATCATCAATGTTTATGAGTTTTTCAAATAATTCAGTACTTCTGTCAGTCTCCTGTTTGCTAAGATAAGAAACAGCAAGATAGAATTCTATTTGTGAATAATCACTTGCCTCTTCATTGTTTTCAAGATAATCTATGAAAATAGGAATCGCCTGATCATACTCTTTGTTATTATAATATTCCATTCCTTTTCTTATGTTCAGAAGAGATTCAGGAACTTCCCCGTCTGCAGCACGAGTAGACATCATTAAATCGAGTTCTTCACTGATGTTATCCTCAAAAGCCATGAAATTATTATCAAAAACCTGATCATTGTTCGGAGGTGATACAAAACAAAGTCCTGCGATTAAAGCAAATATAGCACTTGCTGCAACCCAACGGAAACGTCCGAATTTGATAACTTTGTTCGAAGTTTTGGTATTGTTTTTCATGATTTTATATAATTTATTATTGTTTTACTTTATTATTATAATCTTTTATGATAGTAATGTTACTTTTGTTACCTGTTAAAAATATTCTTTTTGTTTTTTATTAATAAAGAATAAATTATAGCATATAAATTAAATCTGTAAAGGGTTGTTAATCTAAGTCTTATGTTGGTTTTTATCTTTAAATTTAAAGAATTATTTTATTTGATTAAGGAATAAAAAAATAATCTTCTTTATTTAATAAGCATTAAGATAAGTAACTTATGTTTAATAATTTAGAAAAAGAGGAATGAAATTTTATTTTTACGGATTATTTAGACAAAAGACTATTTCAGAACAAGGGTTATATCAAAATTAAATGAGAATAATAGGATATTTAGATACTAAAGGGTATAAGACTACTGTTTTTAAAAACAATGATAAATTTATTCTCAAATTTGAATCCGATTTGTTTGAGCAAACTTTCAAGTTCAGAACGTCGGATAAAATCGCAAATTTGAAACACATCAAAAATCTGATCGATACTGAATTTCTTGCCTCCGTTGAAGAAAGGTTTCGCGAAATGTATCAAAGCAGTGGCCGTTTACTTGAACGTTTTATCGATTTTCACGAGGATGATTGGATCGAAATTATCTGATTTTTTTAGTTTTATCAGGATTTCCTTCTTTTTTATCAGAAAATCATATGGTTTAAACTTCAGGTTTAATTAATTGGTCAATAAATAGTATATATTGTGAAATATCAATATTTTGTGCCATCAGATAACTTATTTGCAGGGCTTTTTTTTACCCTGTGTATTAACATATACTTCAAATTTTGAAAAAGACACCCACAGAAGTAAAAATCCTTGTATCAGCCAAAAAAGTTTTTTATCAGAAAGGATTGAAAGGAGCAAGAATGCAGGAAATTGCCGACGATGCAGGCGTAAATAAAGCGATGTTACATTATTATTTCAGGTCGAAGGAAAAACTTTTTGATAAAGTCTTCGAAGAGTCTGTTCAATCTGTAACACCCGTTCTGATGAATGTCTTCCTGGAAGATTCTGATTTAAATACTAAAATTGCCCACCTCGTGGAAATGTTGATTGATTTGTTTATGAACGAACCCTATTTGTCTAATTTTATAGTTAATGAACTAAGTCAGAATCCGGAAAAACTTTTTCTTAATGTCCTTGACCTCGAAGATGGGCTTATAGGCAAGGTTATTCCGCTCATCAATCAACAATTGCAGGTGGAAATAGAAAAGGGTAACATTAATTCTGAAATCCGGTCCGCCGAATTAATTGTTAATATAATGTCCCTCTGCCTTTTTCCAATTATGTCGCAGACTGTATTGCAGAAAACCTTGGGAATTGATGATGAGCGAATGATAAGATTTATGAATAAACGGAAACAAACGGTTACTCAGTTTGTATTAGATGCCATTAAGCCTTAATTTTATTTGATGGCTTATAACTCAAAAAATAAAAAAAGCTGCTTCCTTGGAAGCAGCTTTTTTTGTTTTATTTTTAAGGTAATATAGTAAAATATTATCTTCCCAGATATGCCTTCAATAACTTGCTCTTAGAAGAGGATGTCCGCAATTTATTTATCGCTTTGTCCTTTATCTGACGAACCCTTTCCCGGGTAAGGCCAAATTTTTCACCAATATCTTCCAATGACATCGGATGCTCAAACCCGATACCGAAATATAACTTGATGACTTCCTTTTGACGTTCTGTTAAGGAACATAATGATCTTTCAATCTCTTCACGCAACGATTCAAGATACTCTAATTGTGCATCAGTTTTTGGTGTGTTTGTATTCTCCAGTATGTCAAGCAAAGAATTGTCTTCTCCTTCAACAAAAGGGGCATCCATTGAAATGTGACGTGCAGCGACTCCAAGCGTAGTTTCTACCTCGGTAGACGGAATTTCCAGAATGTCGGCCAACTCATCTGATGAAGGTTCCCGCTCGTATTCCTGTTCTAACTTGGAAAATGCCTTGTTGATTTTGTTTAATGATCCTACTTTATTAAGTGGTAAACGGACAATTCTTGATTGCTCTGCCAATGCCTGCAAAATAGATTGACGTATCCACCAAACTGCATAGGAGATAAATTTAAAACCCCTTGTTTCATCAAAACGCTGTGCTGCTTTAATCAAGCCTAAATTTCCTTCATTTATAAGGTCACTCAAGGATAAACCCTGATTTTGATATTGTTTCGCAACAGAAACTACAAAACGAAGGTTAGCCTTTGTCAGCTTCTCAAGCGCAACCTGATCACCTTGTTTAATTCGTTTCGCTAAATCTACTTCTTCTTCAGGGGTCAACAAGTCAACTTTACCTATCTCCTGCAGGTATTTTTCCAATGATTGACTTTCTCTGTTTGTTATAGATTTAGTTATTTTTAGTTGTCTCATACGAGCAGTTGTTTTTTTTAGGCATTTTATTTATGAAAAGGAAACTTTTACTTAAATTAAGCACAAAAATACATTTTTTTTTTCTATTCAAAAGTATATTGCCACTTAATTCCCACAAAAACCTACGATTATTTTTAAACTTTGTTCCACTTATTGGCTATCAATGACATTTCTTTTGTTTTTTTTAGCATTTCTTTTATAATTTTCACTGTTTTTTTTGCAAAATTGATTTTTTTATTATTAATTGTGTGACCTATAAGAAATAGGTAGTTTTACTTGTTGAATAATTGTTTAATTGTTGGTTTTACATTGGTAATGCTCTGATTTAATTGTTTCTCTTTCAGGCATTTTAATCCTTCCCTTTTACAATTTATTTCTCTTTATTTTATGTTTTTTTATTAATACAATAATAAATATATTTTATTCATGGATCGAGTATCTTTTACCCTGGAGTTTTTATTTAGAGCTTCCCCTACTATTATATACAAATTTTTAACTACCCCCGATTGTTTGATTCGTTGGTTCTGTGATGAATGCAATATTGTTGACGGTCGCTATATTTTTGAATGGGATGGCGAACAAGAAGAAGCAATAACATTGGAAGACATTGAAAATGAACAGTTGAAGCTGGAATGGGATGAATTCGCAGATATGGATGAATTTCTCGATTATAAATTGAGCAGATCGGAAGTAACGGGTGAAACTATTTTGGAAATTACTGCGTTTTGTGATAGTGACGAAGTAGAAGAGGAACAACAATTCTGGTCTACTCAAATGGAAGGATTAAGACGCGCAACAGGGGGCTGATTTTTTCACTTCTCTAAATACTTTTTATATTTTTTAACCCATATAAACACTTTTTTATGTTTGGTTTTCTTAAGAATGAATTACTCGAAGTCATTGAATGGAAAGAACAAGGTAAGGATACAGTACTTTGGAAATTCCCTGATAAAGACTCTGCTATAAAATATGGCGCTCAACTTACTGTGCGTGAATCTCAGGCTGCTATCTTTATTAACGAAGGGCAGATCGCGGATGTTTACGGTCCCGGAAGGCATGAACTCAAAACAGAGAATATGCCAATCCTTACAAAATTGAAATCCTGGAAACACGGGTTTAATTCTCCCTTTAAAGCGGATGTCTACTTTGTCAGTACAAGACAAATGACTAACTTTAAATGGGGTACGCCGAATCCTATTTTTGTTAAAGACCCTGAAGCAGGACGTGTTGAAGTGCGTGCCTTTGGTACTTATTTTATGCGTATTAATGATCCTAAAAAATTCTTCAGAGAGTATGCAGGTACTAGTTCTACTTTACAGGTTGATGAACTTGAAGATGCGTTCAGAGGGCTTATTGTACCAAAATTCGCCGAAGCGCTAACTGAATCCAGTGCTACTGCTTTTGAAATTTATTCGCAGTACTCTGAATTAGGCGAAACCATTAAACCGCTTATTCAGGAAGACCTCAATGAGTTCGGTCTCGAATTAACTAAGTTTCAGATTACATCGGTATCTCTGCCGCCTGAAATTACTGACCATATGAAACAAATTGCTAAAGCCAATTTGACTTCTGATAAGCATATTAACAAAATGCAACAACTCAATCAGATGGACGTTGATAAAATTGCAGCAGAAAAAGGCAATTATGAGGGCATGAAAGGTGCACGCAACGATTTGATGATGCAACAGATGATGCAGAATAATCAGAATAATCAAAATCAGAATAATAATCAGAACCAGAACCAAAATAGTGGCGGTGAGGAAAAAATGAGCAGAGAAGATATTATGAAAACGCTCAAAGAATTGGGGGAACTCAAAGAAATGGGAATTCTGACGCAAGAAGAATTTGATGACAAAAAGAAAGACTTGTTGGCCAAGTTGTAATCTTTTTGGATATATAATATTATTGAAAACGGTATAAATGCAAAAGTGTTTTTACCGTTTTTTTTACACCCCCTAAGCTTATAATTCAGGGCAAGTCCTGTGTGGAACTAGGCTTTTTTTGATGTAAAAGAAGCTAAAGCCTCGCTAGAAGCATTAGAAGGTGTGTCTAATGCCTTTTGTCACAGACAGGTATACGAATATTGCTTTGAAAAAATAATGGTTTAGAATCGGTTTTTATGATAAAAGGTCCTTTGTAGATAACGCAAAACAAACTGCTCCTACAGATTAAATACCTGCATATCAAAAGATAACATTGGAAATAAAATGGCTAAAATCCCCCCCCTCCAAAAATAGTATCTTTAATAAAAGCAAAAAAATATTAAAAAACAAACAACAAAAACAAATCTTATGAACAAATTATTATTTCTTTATTTTTTATCCTTTCTATGCATTAATGCCCAAGCCCAAGAGACTATATCAATTGGCGAACTGCATCCTAAATTAGGTGGCTATGTATTTTCTATTTCGAGGGATGGCAAACATGGTCTAGTTGCTGCTGAAAAAGACTTAGGGAAATTTTCTTGGTCAGATGCAGAAAAAAAGGCAGATGCATCTAAATCTGGTGGGTTTGAGGATTGGCGTTTACCAACTAAAGATGCGCTAAACCTGATGTATGAAAACTTACATAAAAAAGGGCTAGGCGGTTTTTCCCGAGAGTGGTACTGGAGTTCTACGGAGGGCATCGTCGACTCCAGCAGATTCGGTGTGTGGCTACAGAATTTCGGCGATGGGTATCAGTTTGCCGTCTATAAGAGCACCCCGTACTACGTTCGGGCTATTCGGGCTTTTTAACAATTTATCTATTAAACAATTTAAAGAAGCCGCGTAGTAGTCAAATTTTGAAAATAGCTTTAGGGCTATGCCGTATTGTATTAGTAGCTGAAAGGGGCGGGAGAGAAACGTTGAAGTAGAATTTTGAAAATTGTTAATAATCATATATACACTGTCGGGCATTTGTTCGGCAGTGTTTTTTTATAGGCTTTTGTGGCTTTATCTTTATTTGATGAGCTGCCAAAGCCTGTATTTAAAACTCCTTAAGAATCTTCGTAGATAAACCCTTGGAGTATTTGTCAATAGATTTAATTTTTTATTTTTGTTTTTTTTCTATTATAAGAGTCTTTTTATCCTAAAATCATTTAAAAAATGAACCCATTCAAAAAGGAATTGGAAAACTGGAAATCAGGAGGTAAAGTAATTGCCCCTGTTATAGATTTATTGAATATTCAGCCGGTCGAATTTTCTGAAGGCAAAGCGGTTCTTAAAATGCATGCTTACGCCAAACACCACAATGTAGTGGGGACCGTTCATGGAGGCATCTTCTGTGATTTAGGGGATGTGACGATGGGTTGCGCTTTGGTTTCTAATTTGAATGAAGGGGAATCTTTCACTACCCTTGAATTGAGTACGAATTATTTGGGAAAGGTGGTAGACGATGTGATTACGGCAACGGCAACGGTAATTCACAGAGGAAGAAGTATTATTTGTGTGGAATGTGAACTGCACAATTCGACAGGGAAGTTGATCGCCAAAATGAAATCTACCTGTATGGTCTTGACTTAGGCTTCTTTTTTTAGATCATTATCAAACTGCGTCATCGCTTTTTCTAAATGTTCTACGGCACAGTTGTTCCCACAGGATTTGGAACAGGCCCCTGATTTATTACCGGGGAACAGGACTTGTTGCAAATAGCGAACGGCCATTAAAAATACAAACAATAGGATAATATGTTCCATATACTCCATCAGCTTAATAATTGAAAGGTGACAAAGGCTCCGAAATAGGCTAAAAGGGTCATGTATATCAATTGTATCATAGGCCATTTCCAGCTTTTAGTCTCTCGTTGAACTATTGCTAAGGTGGCCATGCACTGCATCGCAAAAAGATAAAATATCAGCAGCGAAAAACTGACTGCTGTACTAAAAACTAATTCGCCGGTCTCGGGGTTTTTTTCTGTTTTTAATTTTTCCAGCAAAGTTTCTTCTGCACCATCTGCCTGACCAACACTATAAATAGTAGCCATTGTAGAAACAAAAACTTCGCGGGCTGCAAAAGATGCCAAGAGGGCAATCCCGATTTTCCAATCATAACCCAAAGGTTTTATCACCGGTTCTATGAAATGACCAATATGCCCCATATAAGAAGCTTCCAACTGCTTTGATGCTATTATTTCATCCAGACCAGTTTCCGTTATTGTTCCGCTTTCGAATATTTCTATGGCCTCTTTCTCTGCTGTTTGCATGGCACCGGGTGGCCCGTAGCTAGCCAATACCCAAAGTATAATAGATATGGCTATGATAATTTTTCCGGCCTCAAAGACAAAAGCACCGGTCTTTTTATAAATGTTGATGAAGACGGTCCTCCATTGTGGTAGTTTGTAGGAGGGCAACTCCATTACAAATACTGACTTTGACCCGGGTTCCTTTTTTAAAAGCTTATTAAAAACTATGGCTGAAAGTAGTGCTGCTATAAATCCACCTGCATACAATGAAGTCAGTACCAAAGATTGTAAACTGAATATTCCCCAAACACTGATTGAAGGGACGACCAGCGAAATAAAAATAATATAGACAGGCAAGCGGGCAGAACAACTGATAAGGGGGGTCACCATAATTGTTGTAAGCCTTTCCTTCCAGTTGCTGATACTTCTTGTAGCCATTATTGCTGGAATTGCACAGGCAGCACCGGAAATTAAAGGTACTATACTCTTGCCATTCAATCCAAATCTGCTCATCGTTTTGTCTGTCAGAAACATCACCCTCGACATGTATCCGCTTTCTTCCAAAATCGTCAGCAAGGCAAATAATATGACGATCTGTGGCACGAATATGACTATTCCGCCTATCCCGGCAATGATTCCTTCTGTAAATAAGTCCGTCAACATTGATTCAGGCAGGTTGGCACTCAGCCAGGTTGTCAGCATCCCGAATCCTTGGTCTATCCATTCCATAGGGTAGGAGGCCAGGTTGAAAATGGCCTGAAATACTAGCAGTAAAAGAGCGAAAAAGATAATAAATCCTGCAACAGGGTGCATCAGGACTTTGTCTGTGCGTTCCGTTCTGCTGACCTTTGGTTTTTCTGTCTTTACGCATTCTTTTATCAAGAGGCTTTGTCGGTTAAGACATTTTTTGCTATCTTCTGTCTGTAGTTGAAGCGTATCTAAATTATACTTTTTTTGCAGGCTTTTCAAGAATGCCTTGTCTTCTTCCCCTAAAAAGCTAAGGTGTTCATACTGACTGATCAATATCCTTGCATGAAGAGCGTTTTCTAGCTTTATTCTGCTGCTCAATTCTTTTTGCCATGATTCTTCAAGTAGCAGTTGAGGTTTCTCTTTCTTTGAAAATTTTTGATTGACTTGTTCTTCAAGTTCTTTCCGCCCTTTGCCGGTCCTGGCATTTATTGGGATTGTTTTAACGCCGGTTAGTTTCTGAAGTTGGGTATAATCAATTTTTATTCCCCTCGATTCTGCAATATCTGTCATGTTCATCACAGCAATTATTGGCAAATCGAAACGGTTTATCTGTTCCATCAGCATCAGACTGCGCTTAAGATTGATGGCATCAAGTACCACAATGATAAGGTCGGGCCTGTAGGAGTTGTTTTTGTCAAGAATAACATCCAAAACCACCCGTTCATCCTCTGATTTTGCAAACAGACTGTATATGCCTGGTAAATCTGATAATTCAAGGGTTTCTCCTTGTCCGGTTTTCCATTTTCCTACATTAATGTCTGTGGTTACGCCAGGGTAATTTCCTGTATGCTGATGTAGTCCTGTTAATGTATTGAATAAGGAGGACTTGCCGGCATTGGGGTTTCCCAGAAGGGCAATTTTCTGTAGCTTTATGTCTGATGGGCTGCTAATCATTTTTTTCTATATTCAGATGCATCGCCTCACTTTTTCGTATGGCCAGCAGGTTTCCGTCCTCGGTCCTGATAGAAATTAACCCACCCATTGAGGCCTTTCTGTACAACTCTATTGTGCTTCCGGTAGGGCATCCCATATTCGTCAGCTGCAATTCCAGTTGCTGATTATTGAAGTGGGTGATAATTCCTTTCTCACCGGGTTTTAGTTCTGTAAGGACCATATTATTGTAATCTGTTAATTTGAAGTTACAAGATTACAAAATTGTTTGGAATTATTTAAATCTACAACTATTGATCTAGTCTTTTTAGTGTCTTTCCTGCAGCAATTCTGTTCATGCCTATTTTATCTGCAAAAAGATGGAGCTCCTCTTCGCTTAGTGAATGATTTTTTGATTTGATAATCAGCTGAAGGGTATAGTCCTGCGCAAATCCCAGCAATTCTTCTTTTTCTCCTTCTGCGATATCCAACATGCCGGCAAAGGCATTGAGCTTTTGCTGTTCTTCTCTGTTGAAGTCGTTATCAGTCAGTGCTACGGCACAAACTATAAGAAAAATGATCGGCCTGGCTTCCTCAGAAGCTTTTCTGCAGTCCTCAGAAGTAAGAAAGGAGGTACGCATAAGGTCTCCGAGACGGCCGGTGTCATCATTGAGGAAATCTTCAAAAAATAATCTTTCATTTTCTTCAATTCTACCATCAGCCCTCGCCATTTCCACCAACATCCTCGACATGATCTTTTTGTCGTTAACTTCGGTGAGGGGATTCTTTTTTATTCTTTTTTCAAATTCGGAAATATTAGTTGCAATTTGCCATTCTTCTTTGTTTCTGTCATATACAATTTCATTGAGTATACTTTCAAAGGCCGTCACTACTGCGGCTTCTTTATCTTTTTTTGTAAAGGAAGTTTTGTTTTCAGTTTTAGTGTCATGTTTGCCCCCAGTGTTTTTTTTTAGTACGCTTCTAAGCATAGAACGTACAAGACCAACACCCGATTTGTTTACCATCTGAGACATGAGTTCTGAACTGCCTTTGCTGATTGATATGAGTGCTGACTGAGTATCAAATTTTTTGTTTTCGATCTGAAAGGTACATTTTAAAATGGCCTCATCCTGTTCTTCACTAAGTAGATAGGGTAGTATTGATGTGTAAGTGATTTCCATGATAATTTAATATCAGAAATTAAAAAAGTGGTGAATGTATGGTTGTATACCAAAGATTTAAATGGTTATTCCTCTTCAGCCTTCCTTTTTTCTTCTTCTTCTCTTTGCGCATCAAGAACAAGCTGAAAGTTATTGACAATTGCCCCGATTACAAGGTTGATAAGCAGATAGGCAGCAATGACCATCCAGGATACATGATAAAAAGTTACTGTCATATTGGAAGTTTCCGGGACAGTATACATTTTGTCTTCCAGGTCTTCGTTGGAATCACGAGGGCCTTTTTTCCTTCTTCTTGTATGTTCATTAGAGAGCAGGTTGTACCGTAAATCAGTCCAGTCTTCTCCGGTCATTATCCTGAACAAAGTAAAGAAGGCTTCTCCCAAATCACCATAAGGGTCCGGATTACTAAGCGTCAGTTCCAGGTGTTCCGAGTTGGCATAGTCACGATTTTTGAAAAGGGTGACACCAATAATTGCGTAGATATACATAATCAGTGAAAACAGAACAGCAATATAAGAAAGGGAACGGATGGATTTTACCAATACACCAATCAAAAGTTGCAATTCTCCTATCGCCCGTATTGAACGGGTCAGCTGAATCACTCTAAGGATTCTTAAAGTGGAAAGAATATTTTTAGATTCTGAATCACTTTCAAGGACTATGTCGGCAACTTCTGGAATAACTCCTATGACAAGAATGAAAATATCAAAGAGATTCCACCTGTCAGCTATATATTCCTCTGTAGATGTCCTGCCTTTCCAACGAATAACAATTTCCATGAAAAATATAAAAAGTATTATCAGTTGTATTACCTGTATATAGTCAGGGGTATTAGGATAAGTCTGCACCCCTATCAACAATCCGTTGAGTATTATCAGAAACATGATTCCCAGATTGAACCACTTGTTCTCAACTATCCGCCTTGCCAAAACCCTGTACCGTGACCTGTTCTTGCCCATACGATGATTTGATATGTTTATCTTTACTTTCTAAATCTATTACAATTATAGGTATTATCAAAATAATTACATAAAGTAATATCGGAAATTATTACAATTGTGTGAATTATTTTAAATTAATAAAAAATCAGTCCCCAATAAACAAAAAAAAAGCTCTGCACAGTGATTGTACAGAACTTTTTGAGAGGTCGGAAGCGGATTCGAACCGCTGTAGGAGCTTTTGCAGAGCCCAGCCTAGCCGCTCGGCCACCCGACCATCTTTCGGGAATGCAAATATAAATGCTTTTTGTAAATTTTCAATCTTTTTAGAAGATTTTTTTGTTTGAAATTTATTTATCGTGGCCCCTTTTTCTTTAATGGGTTCATTGATAATATCTTAGGGTTAACCTGAGTTTAAATCTTCTTCCAATCAATATCTTCTATCAATTCATCAAAGAATTCTTCATATTC